>JAIOZV010000165.1 GCA_021740425.1 Bacteroidales bacterium
GTTTTTACCAAGCAAAACATTCCCTTCATCGAAAAGCCCACCTTCAGCAACATGATGAACTGGATCTACGCCATCCCTCCTGACGAAAGGGTTACAGCACAGGAAGGCTTTGTAATAAAGAAGGTGGAGTAGGGGATTTTAATAAAAAACCAAACCAACCACCGCGGAATAACATTCATAATTCCGGTTTCAATGTCATCTAATACCATGAAAATATTTTCATTTTGTATTTTGCAGAATACATTTTTTTTCTCTTTTTGCTCTTTCCGGAATACATTTTACAATAATCTTGATCAGTCAGGGGTAGGGGTTCAGTTTCCAGGTTTCCCATATCTCACTTACTTCCGGACTTACCAAAACGGTGGGGTCCTGCTCCTTGCCGTTTTTGCGGAGAGATTCGATGGAGACTTCCCGGTTCAGATAATCGGCAAGGCTTTGAAGGCTTATATTTCCCTGGGTTTCCTGTAATTTTTTCAGCAAGAAATAGGTGAACATTCCGTGCTTTTCGCTGCGGTTTGGCAAGGACGATTGTTCTCCAGTGCTGGCAGTAAAAACTACCATCTTCCCCAAAAGTGCATCTTCACGTGGCTTGACTTTTACACTTCTTGCGGCCAGTAGTCCTGATTCGCGGCCACCGCCCGAAAAGCAGGCATCCAGAAAAATGGTGATGCGTCCTGCGCCGGTTTCTGCTAACTGTTTGTAAACATCGCCCAGTTTGATGGCCGATGAAAGGTTGGCGGCACTCACATCCACCGGCATGAGGTAGGGTGTGCGTGTATTTTCATCCGGGAAACCGTGGCCTGCATAATAAAAAATCAGTTCGGCATCGCTGCCCACCCGGTTGAGGATGGCCGCAACCGTTTTGATTTCCTGGCTCATTTTACCTGAAGTGGCATCGGTGATAAAAAAAATGATCTTTGCTTCCACACCCAGCACTTTTTCGGTGTATTGCCTGAAAATAGCAGCATCGTTGCGGGCAAAGGCCACATTCATTTCGGTGCTTAACTCCCTCTGGTAATCGGTGTAGTTTTCGTTGCCGATGATGAGGGCAAAGCGGTTGGGATATTTCTTTGCCACAAGCGGTATGTTTTTATCCACAGCCGAATTAAGCGTGGCTACTGTAATTTCCGGCTTTACGGTTTCAAACGGTGTGGCATCAATCTGTAGTTCTTTGGCCGCAATTTCCTGGTTGATCTCCAGCGTAATTTCCTTGCTTTGACCATATTTTCCATAACGCTCCGAAAGGTCAAATTTCAGCGGTATGTATGCTGAAGTATATTCGTTGGTGGTAACCAGGTTGAAGGAAATGGTTTGGGCATCGCCGTATTTCAGGTTTCCCAGGCTTTGACTTTCGTTGGCACTGAGGCAATACATATTCTCAGGCAGATTAATTTTAAGATTCGCGTTTTCGGCATTTCCTTCGCCGGTATTTTGCACAAGCACCTGCACATCGAAGGGGCGGCGTTTTTGAATGCGATTGCCGCCGGTATTTTGCACGGCATAGTCGGCAATGATAAGCTGCGGCGAGCGAAAGGCGCGGGTAGCCACCTCAACCACCACGGGATCGCTGTCGAAACCATTGGGTTCTTCGACCGTGATTTGAAAAATTGCAGTTCCGTTTTCGGTGTTCATGTTGGCACGGATAGGAATTTCGATTTCCATGCTTTGCCCTACTTTCAGGACATTAAGCGGCATTTCCTTTTCAAAGTTTAGCCCGGGGGCATTGGTGGTTTCGGTAAGCGAAAGTTTCAAACCCAGGCCATCGCCCACACCGCTGTTTTTGAGGTTGAATTTCAGGGAGGCTTCTTCGTTGGCATTGATGGCTGAATTGCCATCACGCTCGGTCAAGGTGATGGTATTGGCCAAAATTTCTAAGTAAGGAGGTTTGGGCGGATCCTTGGTAATGTTGAAGCTATACTCGCCGCTGCGGCCTTTGATTTCCTGAGGCAATACATTTGCGGAAATTAAAATTGCAATAATCAGAGGAATAAGATTTTTCATGACTTCAATTTTTAATTGGAACAAAGATAAAAAAATACGTTTGGATTATGATTTTTTATGTTGTTATCTGTCTAAAAAAAATAATTCCTTTAGTATAAAAACAACCCGGCTTTCGGAAATTCCTACCAGCAGGGTTGTGTGATGAAAATATTCGATCCCGCGAGTTCGCGGGATGCAGGAAACCGGCCGGTTCAGTGGTAGCTATCCGGCCATACCTTTTGAGCTAGGGAGCAAGAACCAGGCGGAATCCGTTGTTGTTGTTCCGGTTGTCCGGGTTGTTGTTGTTGCGATTGGCAACACGGCAGTTCCTGGCGTTGTTGTTCCAGCTGCCGCCGCGGAGAACGCGGTTAGAGCCCCTAAGCCGGTTTCCTTTCATTTAAAAATTTTTTGCCTTAATTTAAAATCATCTGCATGTTCGGTAAATGCAATCAATGGTTTTACATGTATTGCAAATTCTTCCTGCGACCATCTTCCGTTTTCAATGAACTTATCAGCAATTTTCATTTTTTGAATAAAGCGCTTTTTACTGTTTTTATTAAGCCGCAAATATCCTGGAAAGACAACATATCCTAAAAAAGGTAGTCCTTTTTCCGTTGAATGTAAACAAACCGGTTTAACACACAGTTCCAGTTTCTCCTCAATAAACGAAATGTATTCCTTCGATTTTTCAAGTAATGTGTTTTGATTGCTGTGCCATAAAACCATGTCGTCCATGTATCTTGTGTAAGAAGGAATATGCATTTTTTCCAAAAAGTAATGATCGGCAATACTAAGATAAAAATTGGCAAAATACTGGCTGGTGAGATTTCCAATAGGCAATCCCATGCTTGTAATCGATTGATAGCTATGGATGATTTTTTCAAAAAGCCCGAGTAATTTTTGGTCTTTAAATTGCCTGCTAAGAAAGTTGATTAAGATTTCGTGAGAAATGGAATCGAAATACTTACGAATATCAAGTTTGCAAAACCAGGCAAACTTTTTCTGATTTGATCTGGCGTATTCAAGTGCAGCATACTGGCCTTTTCCAATACGTGTTGCATAACTATGGTTTATCTGATGTCGCTCAAATATGGGATGACATATATTTATAATGGCATGGTGAAGAACTCTTTCTGCAAACGGAGCAGCACATATCAATCGCTCTTTGGGTTCGGAAATTTTAAAAAAATTATAATTTCCCACATCATGATCGCCTGAAAGCAATTGTTCACGGAGATTTCTTAAATTAACGGTGAGCGATTTTGAATAGGCATAAACATCTGGATTTTTTTCTTTCCCCCTTTTAGCCTTAACAAAAGCCATCCGTAGGTTATCAGGATCACAAATCTGATCATAAAGTTTTCCCGCTCTTTTCATGATTCATGTTTTGTTCTACTTTTTCGATAATCCTTTTGCCATATCTCTCAAATTTTTTATCACCAAACCCTTTTACAGTTAATAGCCCTTTTTCGTTAATCTCTTGTAATCGGGCTATGTCTGCCAGTTCTTGATCAGTGCTAATGGCATAAGCTGGAACTGCATCTTCTTTTGCAAGTTGCATACGTACAGCTCTGAGTTTTGAAAAAACAGCAAAGGTTTTTTCATCCAACTCATTTTTAAAATCCCTTTTTACAGTATTAACTTTCTGATTTGGAAAAGGTGTATCAATATACTTAACACAAAAGCACCAGGAAGAACCATTTTCGTTACTCATCAGGTGATTTTCGACTTCAAGGATTTTATTTGAGCGTAAAAATCTGTTCAGCTCATCCTGAAAAATACCATTATCAGTTACCGGTATTGTAAAAATCTTTATCTGCATTTTCAAAAAAAATTTCGCCGCTTACGCGGATATGTATTCGTGTTGCTTTTAGTCGTTCGTCCCTCACTCCCTTTTGCAACACTCATTATTATTAGCCCTGTTGAATAGTTTCACCTTCAACAGGGCAAGCTCAAAAGGTATGGCCGCTTGCTACACACCAGAACTAGGGAGCAAGAACCAGGCGGAATCCGTAGTTGATGTTCCGGATGTCCGGGTGGTGGTTGTAGCGATTGGCAACACGGCAGCGCCTGGCGTTGCCGTACCAGCTGCCGCCGCGGAGAACGCGGTAAGAGCCGCTTGAAGGGCCTTGCGGATTATTCCGAGAACTATTTTTGTAATAATCCGAACCATACCAGTCGCTGCACCATTCCCAAACGTTGCCCGTCATGTCGTACAACCCGAGTTCGTTGGGTTTCTTTTTCCCCACAGGGTGGGTTTTGCTGCCGCTGTTGCCATCATACCATGCTACTTCATCAATGTTGTTGCTGCCTGCGTACAGAGACGAATGGCCGTTCGTCTGTACGCCATCGCGAGCTGCATATTCCCATTCTGCCTCGGTAGGCAAACGATAATTCTTTCCGGTTTTCCTGTTAAGCCACTTACAATATTCAATGGCATCGTTCCAACTTACATGGATTACAGGATGATTGTATTCGCTTTGCGGACGGGTGGTACCGGTGGCATCGCTTTTCCAGTTTACACCACTTTTTTTCGTCCATCCTGATCCTGTCCAAAAGTAACTACCACCATCCTTATCAGCATCTGTGCTATAGCTCGTTTCATCAATAAAATTCTTAAACTGTGCTACTGTAACTTCATATTTTCCTATATAAAAATCACTTAACGTAACCTGGTGTGTGGGTTTTTCATTGCCATCGCAATCGCTTTGCTCGCTGGTGCAGCCCATAGTAAAAGTGCCGCCTTTAACAAACATCATTTCTATCCCGGCTTGGTCGGTTGTGCGGGCTCGCACCTCAAAAACAATGCGGTTGCCGGAGAGCTTTTCACGGTCGGCCAATACATCCCAACTAATCCGGTGCATGGTGCCGGGCTTTATTTCTTTTCCGGCGTCGCCGCTCACGGATTTCAGCGCATTGCCAAAAGTAGCACCGCCATCTGTGGAGCAATACAATTCCACCTCAAAAGCATCGCCTGAGGAAGCACCGCTTAGGTCGTAGCTTACAATAATGTTTTTGCCATCCTGGGTGGCTTGTACATTTTGTATTTGCTGGGAATTAACAGAACCAAAGGCAACCAGGAAAACGAGCAAAAGGATTTGTTTTTTCATGTTGTTATTTTTTCAATGCAAATATAAAGAAATGGATTGAAAAAACTAAGCTTCGAAATTATACTTTTGTTTAGAAGGGCTTGACCCAAGTATCCAGTCAGGGCTTGACTTAAAGTCAAACCCTGACTATTGCCTAACTTTCCAAAGTCAAACTCTGACTAACGCGGAAATATTCCGACCTTTGCCAATCGAAGTTTTAAAATTTGCGATGGGCAAGCTAAAAAAATATCTGAAAAACATTAAACCATTTTGGCGATGGTCATTGCTGTTCATTTTCATCATATTCATCCTTTTCGTTTTTTCGCTTCCGGCCGCGCTTTTTGATGACCCCACAAGCACGGTAGTGTTCGACCGTAAGGGAAAATTGTTGGGAGCAGCCATAGCACAAGACGGCCAGTGGCGATTTCCTGAAACGGATTCGCTGCCCGATAAATTTAAAATCTGTATTACCACTTTCGAGGACAGGCATTTTTACCAGCATCCCGGCATCAACCCGTTTTCACTTCTCCGGGCTTTTTGGCAAAACATCGCTGAGGCTAAAATCGTCAGCGGAGGGAGTACCGTCACCATGCAAACCATCAGGCTATCCCGCAAAGGAAAATCAAGAACTATCCTCGAAAAAATGGTGGAAATATGGCTGGCACTCAGGCTTGAGTTTTCTTATTCGAAAAATGA
The DNA here is from genome assembly GCA_021740425.1 of Bacteroidales bacterium. Taxonomy (GTDB): domain Bacteria; phylum Bacteroidota; class Bacteroidia; order Bacteroidales; family 4484-276; genus SABY01. The sequence goes on from JAIOZV010000165.1 coordinate 5,766, forward strand.
AATTTTAAACATGTACGCATCTCACGCTCCTTTTGGTGGAAATGTTGTGGGGCTGGATGCAGCCGCATGGAGATATTTTGGCAGAAGTGCACAGCAACTGAGCTGGGCTGAATCGGCACTCCTCGCAGTATTGCCAAATGCCCCGGCATTGATTCATCCCGGCAGAAATCGCAAAGCCCTGCTTGTAAAAAGAAACAGGCTTTTGGATGTTTTATATCAGGAAAATGAAATCGATTCTTTAACCAATTATCTCTCTAAAAAAGAACCCCTGCCCTTAAAGCCTCTTCCGCTTCCTGAAGCAGCTCCCCATCTTGTGTCAGGGTTTTGGCAGCATAAGCAAGGCAAAGTTTCCAAAACAACCATCGATGGTAGTTTGCAAGAGCGTTGCAACCAAATTATAAACCGACATGCGGACATACTTGGCGGAAACGAAATTCACAATGCAGCACTGTTGATTCTGGACAACTACAGCGGGGAAGTTTTGGTTTACATCGGAAATTCAGCACCTTCCGGCACCGGCGATCATGGAAATCAGGTTGACATCATAACAAAACCCCGTAGTAGCGGCAGCATCTTAAAACCATTGCTTTTTGCTGCTATGTTGCAGGAAGGTGAATTGCTGCCCGGAGCATTGGTGGCTGATATTCCTACCACTATCAGCAATTATTCGCCAAAGAACTTCAATGTAACTTACGATGGAGCTGTACCTGCGGGAGAAGCGTTGATTCGTTCGCTCAATGTTCCAGCAGTGAGACTGCTACGGCAGTTTGGGCAGGATCGCTTTTTAATAGTCCTGAAGCAATGTGGGTTTTCAACATTAAATTACGATGCTGATCACTATGGTTTGTCTTTGATATTGGGTGGAGCTGAGGTTAATCTTTGGGATTTATGCAAGGTTTATAGTGGTCTGGCCAACACTTTAAATCAATATCCTCACCTTGAGAAGCTCCATGAAACAGGTCAATTCCCCGAGCCTGTGCTGGTAAAATCAGAAGCCCACCGGGAAGAAAAGCTTCAGCTTGAAATTGATCCCGGAGCAATATTTACCACCTTCGAAGCTATGAAAGAAGTCAGGCGCCCGGAGGCCGAAAGCGGATGGAAATCCTTCCTCTCATCCTGTCCTGTTGCCTGGAAAACGGGAACCAGTTTTGGCTTTCGGGATGCCTGGGCTGTTGGGGTAACGCCAGGGTTTACTGTTGGTGTGTGGGTTGGCAATGCCGATGGAGAAGGCAGACCCGGACTAACGGGAATAACTGCGGCGGCTCCGATTTTGTTTGAAGCATTGGATATTTTGCCATCATCCGGTTGGTTTGAAACCCCGTGGGATGAGCTTGTGAAAATACCTGTATGTGTGAAAAGTGGCATGCGCCCAGGTCAATTCTGTGAAGATACCGATAGTGTTTTAGTGCCTTTGGCAGGCCTCAAAACCCTTTCTTGTAAATACCATGAGCTGGTTCACCTGGATGAATCAGGAGTTTTCAGGGTGCATGCAGGATGCTACCCTCATGATAAAATTCAGCAAAAATCCTGGTTTATACTTCCACCTGTCATGGCATGGTTTTACAAAGCAAAAAACCCATTTTATCAAAATCCTCCACAGTGGAAACCTGGTTGCAATCCAAATGGGCAAAATCCTATGCAGCTCATTTGGCCCGACAAACCCTCCAAAATCTATATTCCCAGAGAAACTGACGGTAGTCTTGGAATGGTTATTTTTGAAGCGGCGCATCAAAATCCATCCTCAACTATTTTCTGGTATGTTGATAATGAATTTATAGGGAAAACGATGATGCGGCACACCCTGGGGATGCAACCCGCCATGGGTAGCCATAAGCTGGTCTTGGTTGATGAGAATGGTAATTTTTTTGAAACAGGGTTTGAAATTGTATCCAAACAGGATATTTAGCCGGCATTTAACAGCTCGCTGAGAGCAAGAAATTCCAGAGTGTTTTCATGGGTGGCTTCCGGGATTACGGGCGGAGCAACACCCGCCTCGTAAGCCTCTTTCCAGCGCAAAGCGCAAAGACACCACCTGTCGCCAGGACCAAGTCCCGGAAACATATATTTTGGGGCTGGAGAAATCAGGTCGTTGCCCTGATCGAATGAAAATCTCAGAAATGCCTCAGTCATAATTGCAAATACTGTATGTGTTCCAAAGTCTGTTGCTCCGGTTCTGCATTTTCCATCCCTGTAGAAACCAGTTACCGGATTGCTGCTGCAAGCTATAAGCTCAGTTCCCAAAATGTTTTTTGCCATAAAAATGTATTTATCTGCAAGTAAAAAACAAACGATACTTCATTTTGTTCCAATGCGTTTGATGGGATTATCGCGGATGTTTTTATAAAAAAAACAACCCCCGGATAGCGGGGGTTATTTCTACTATTAACCAAAAAACAAATCTATTATGAAGTTTACTTAGAATAAATGTATTCATCTGCACGATTTCCAGGCTCATCCTTAAACCAACTGCTTTTTAGTTGCCCGGCAGTTTCGGCCCATTCAGCAAAATTGAGATACCCTGTGGTAACTTTCACCTTTTCTTTTGGATAATCAAAGGTTTCGATGACATGAATTGCCCAGGGAAGATTTTCCTTTGTTTTGTAATATCTTCCTGATTCTGGTTGGGAATCATCGTTGTAAGTTCCGAACATGGATACATCTGCAAGGCTGGTTGGCGCTTTGTCGGGAAGATGAACTTCGGCATATCTGTGCTGGTTGGTAAAAATAAACGGATTGTAGGATGGAATGCCCACAATATTAATCGGCATCGGCTCGACCAGTGAAATTACAAGATTCAGGGTTGCCGGTTCAACATAAGGCGCGCTATCATCAGTATTTATTCCGATACCTGAGCCCGGATAGGAAAGCAAACTGTAACCATTATCAAAAACAATTATTACTGCTTTTGATTGTCCGGATTCTGTTCCGTTGGCATTCAGGTTAATAATATCCATCTTCAGGCTTTGTCCTGTTACCGAGGCTACGGATTCAGGCGATATCGGCAACTCAATGCCAAACCCGTTTCTAAATGAAGCCCCCATAGCTTTTAAGGTAAAGGATGCAAAAATTTCAACAACATCGTTGTCGCCATTGGTCACCTGATTGATATTATAATCTATAACCATGTCATTAAAATCATAATCACCCCTGCCCGGCCATAAATCCTCAAAGGAAAGGGTTCCTGTTGAGTTTTCTCCGGGATAGAAATTATTGAAAGCCCTTTCCGGATCGTCAGGATATTCATCAAAGCTGTCAGAAACGCCGTCTTCATCCTGGTCATCGGAAGTGTAGGTTATGGTTTGGAACCCTGTTAAATCAACAGCCTGAATAGGATTGGCAGTAATAAAAAACATGGCATCGTTGAAGTCCTCATCAGAGTGCGACATTCTGTTCAAATCTTCGAATCCCAACATGAAAATGTCGCGGCCATTGTCGAAAAGATGCACAGCATGTTGCTGGAAATCCGGATCCGTTTCAGGATTAAGTGCAGGGTTGGAAAAATACGACCCATAGCCTTGGGTTATTGTTCCACTGCCATTCCATCCGTTGGCAATCAGCACCCAGCCAATGGCAGTGTTTGCAGGAAATTCGCCAAGATAAACTTTGTTTCCGGTAGCCAGATTTCCGCCACTGCCTGCAAACGACACATTTGGGAAAATGATTTTTATGGTATCTATCTGATCTTTATTGGTTGGCGCGTTGCCGATAATATAGGTATAATAGCCTAAAACATTTTTGTAGCCGGCACCTTCGTGTACAAAAGTTACCCAGACATCACTTGGTTCAAGTAGTTTAAAATCATACTCATTTTCAGGGTCAATATATTCGGGATGAAACTGGGGAACCGGATGACTTTCAGGAAAAGAAGCATTGATATCTGTAAGAAATTCATTGTCGATCACATCATTT
>JAIOZV010000166.1 GCA_021740425.1 Bacteroidales bacterium
GAATATCAAGGAATTTTTGATAATCGATATGATAAAAAGTATCGCCGTTAAGCACAAAAACAAGGGGGCCAACTGCAAGTTTCATTGCCAGTTTCAGTCCGCCACCGGTGCCAAGTGGTTCATTTTCGACGGCATAATCAATTGTAAAATTTTTATAGTGATTTCCATATCTTTCGATGATTTTTTCGTGCATATATCCCACCGAAAGAATTATTTTTTCGATACCAAAAACATCAAGGTAATCAAGCTGATAATCAAGGAAAGGCTTTCCATTAACAGGAGCCATGCTTTTGGGCATATCACTCACCACGCTTCTGAGGCGAGTTCCAAATCCTCCTGCCAATATGATCGCCTCTTTGATCATCCTGGAAATATTGTTGATTCAACAAATTCACATATAATATGCCCGAGTAAAATGTGAGCCTCCTGTATGCGGGGGGTGTCATTGCCCGGAACAGTGAGCAAATATTTACAGATATGCTTCATTGCACCTCCTGTTTCACCTGTCATGCCCACGCTAATCATTCCCTGTTCGTTGGCAGCATTCACAGCTTTTATAATATTGCCTGAATTTCCCGATGTCGAAAGGGCAACCAGCACATCCCCTTTGCGGCCTTTGGCTTTGATAAGACGTGCAAAAACTTCTTCATAGGAATAGTCGTTGGCAACAGCAGTTAAATAGGAAGTGTTTACATGCAAGGCCTCAGCAAACAATGGAGGACGGTCGTAATAAAATCTTCCTGTAAACTCGGCTGCAAGGTGCTGCGCATCGGCTGCACTGCCTCCATTGCCACAAAAAAGCACCTTCCCGTCGTTTTTAAATGTTTCAACCAATACATCGCAAACCTTTTGCAAGGTTTCAATAAGCAAGGTATCACCGAGCATTTTTTGCTTAACAGCAATGGAATCCGATATTGTTTTTTTGATCATAATACTAAATAAAAATACTGCAAAATTAACTTTTTCGGGCTACTTTTTTTATACTCCTCCGATTTGCTGTCAATAATATAAACCGCAGTGTATGAATCAAATATTTACAGGAGTCATTTTGATTTCAAAATTAGGGCTACTCCATCGAAACATCCTTAAGCATTTTACGGTAAGCATTAAAAATATTTGCGCGTGATACAAATCCTATATATTTTCCATCTTCAACTACCGGAATATTATAGTAACCGGTTTTCCTAAATTTTTCCATCACGCTTTCCATCGATTCCTTAAGCGAAACTGTGGCTTTTGCAATTAAAATGTATGTGGAGATGGGTTCGTCATATTTTTCGGGGTGAAACATATCTTTACGGATATCATCCATATCCACCAATCCGTGGTAAGTTCCATCGTCATCAACAACCGGAAAAATATTACGGTTAGATTTTTCGATCAGTTTGGTAAGATCACCAAGTTTACTTTCCGGGGTAATTTTTAAAAGATCGTTGTCGATAACGCGTTTAACGCTCAGCAAAGTAAGCACGGTTTTATCTTTATCGTGGGTGATGAGATCTCCTCTTTCGGCCAGTTGCCTGGTAAAAATTGAATGTGGGCTAAAGGTTTTTATGGTAATAAAAGAGATGGCGGTGGTGAGCATTAGTGGAACTATCAACTCGTAGCCGTTGGTCATTTCGGCAATAAGAAAGATTGCTGTTAACGGAGCATGAAGCACCCCGCCCAATACTCCGGCCATTCCCACAAGTGTAAAATTTCCTTCATGCAAAGGGTCGATGTATCCCAGGCTGTTGAATGACCGGGAAAGGGTAAAACCTGTAAGGCCGCCCATTACTGCGGCAGGAGCAAAAATACCCCCAATACCTCCCGCCTCGGTGGTGAGCGTGGTTGCAACAATTTTTGTAACAATGAGCAAGATCAGGAACAAAATAAATACCCACGAAATATCCTTGTAGGCATACAGCGCCGTATTGTTGAGTAATTGGTCGGAGTTACCCATCATGATGAGTTTAATTGCATCGTAACCTTCACCATACAAAGGGGGCAAAAGAAAAATCAGGATTCCAAGAGCCAGACCGCCAAGAGCCAGTTTTTTCATCCAATTGTCAATTTTATGAAATTTCATTTTAATGTAGTCGTGCATCCAGTTGAAATACAGCGAAACAAGTCCGCAAAGAATGCCTAACAAAATAAAATAGTGGGCATCGCCAACTTCGAAGGGCTGTGTTACCGAAAAGTGAATAAGAATATTTTCGGCCAGCAAAAGCTTTGTGGTAATGGCTCCCGTTACCGATGCAATCAACAATGGAATAATGGAAAGGGTGGTAAGATCGAGCATCAGTACTTCCAGACTAAAGATTACAGCAGCGATGGGTGTGGTAAAAATTGAAGCCATTGCACCGGCAGCTCCACACCCGATTAACAGTGTGGTATTTTTATAATTGAGCCTAAGCGTTTGCCCTAACCTTGAACCTATGGAGGCTCCGGCTGCAATAATGGGTGACTCCAAACCTATTGAACCCCCAAAAGCAGCAGTAAACGAACTGCCCAAAAGAGAAGAAAAGTATTTGTGGGTTTTCATCTTGCCGTCCAAACGTGAAATCACATATAAAATACGCGGTATTCCATGCTCGGAGGTATCTTTAATAACATATTTAACCAGGAGAACCGCAATCGCAATCCCGATTCCGGGATAAAGAATGTACCAGATATTCTGGCTTGAAATACTAAAAAAACCTGTTAACTCATCCTTTATATAAAATACAAATGATTTGAGAAGATATGATGACAACCCTGCACCAAGACCAATAATTACGCTTAGCACGATAACAAAATAATTATCGGGCACATTCCTGACGCGCCAAATCATAAATTTCCCAATGGACTTGCGTAAATTCATGGTGTGAAAATAAATAAAAATTTATCCCTAAAAATAAATTTTTGATTATTTGGCTGCATCTCCAAAAAACAACCTATAAATTAGGATTTGAAGTTCTTTTTTCTACCTTTGTCGAATAATCAGAGATTCATTTGGAGAGGATTTATTTATCGGATATTCAACACTTTAATAATACTCTAAGTAGATCTCAAAAATTCATTTTTTTATTAATCATTACTCTTTTATTATGAAAATTTTTGTTGCAAACCTGAATTTCAATCTTCAGGAAGACACTTTGAAAGAAATTTTTGAAGCTCACGGAACAGTTGATACTGCAAGGATTATAACCGACAGGAATTCTGGCCGTTCCAAAGGTTTTGGATTTGTTGACATGCCCGATGCTGATGAAGCAGCCAGTGCTATCGAAGCTTTGAACAATACTGAAGTTGAAGGTAGAAATCTTGTTGTTAAAGAATCAGAAGAAAAACCACAAAGACCAAGATTTACCAACAGACGTCCTTATAACGACAAGTACTAAAAAGGATTTGGTTTAAATCAACAAACACACTCAACTTCACCTGGCTTACAAGCTGTAAGCAGAAACAAGTAAAAGTTAGTCGGAAACGACCCTCTCATTCGCTGACAGGGTCGTTTTTTTTAGCCCATCCCTGCAAAAAACAACGTAAAATCTGATCTTTACACGGGCGGTATTGGCTTTGTGTTGGATTTCTAAAAAAAGCACTTAACTCGTGCTTGCTGATTTCTTTTCCTCCCAGCCCAATAATTTCAATCATGTCATCATCACGCAGGCTGAAAGCGATTTTGAGCTTTCTCAAAATGATATTGTTGTTTAGCCGTTTTTCGGCTACCGGCTGAGGGCCTTCTTTTTTGCCCCGCTGGTCGATGATGAGGCCATTTAAAAAACCTGCAAGCTGCTTGTCGTAAATCTGCTTCCAGGCAGGGTCGTCATCTTTTTTCAGCCAATCGCTCACTTCGGTTCTTGTAACGGTTTCTCCTCCCATCCCAAAAATACCAATCATCTTTGAGTCGCTAAAATCAAAAATAAAGCGGATACGCCTTAAAATATCGTTGTTCGTCATTTTATCTTTTCCTTTTTTCTTTTTGTAAAACATCCTTTTCAGGCTCATCAATATAATAGCCCTCTCTTGATAATTGATGATCCAGGTTGGCAATGCCGAGAATTACAATGGCAGTAACAATCGATGTATGCTCCTGATATTCGGGGATGCTTTTGTTGTACAAATCACGTTCGGTATGCCAGATTTCGTGGTAGCTAAAATTATACCCTTTGGAATCCTTAGTATCGAACCCTGTCGTGGGAACGCCTTCAACCGCAAAAGGGCCGCTATCAGTGCCCCAGGCTTTAGCCGGTTTTTCGCGGGCTTCCCTTACGGTGATTTCAAAAGGAAAGTCAGGGTTGATCGTGTTGAGCGGTTCACAAATTTTATCAAAATCTTCGCGCATAGCTTCTGTTACACTTATTCCCGCTGGCACAGTCGGGCCACCATCGCGGTTAATCATGTTTGAAATCTTTTCAAGTTTCTCAGGATTTCTTTCAATCCAACTTTTCGAACCCAAAAGACCAAACTCTTCGCCCGCAAACAGCATAACCAGAATGGTTCGTTTGGGTTTTCCTCCGGCCTCCATGATCAATCGCGCTGCTTCCATTGTGGGAGTTACACCCGAGCCATCATCTACTCCACCGGTGGCAACATCATACGAATCGAGGTGAGCACTCATAATTACATACTCATCTGGAAATTCGGTACCAGGGATAACACCAATCACATTGTGGTATTTCACAGGTCCCAATTTAAAGTGATTTCGGATGTCGAATTCAAGCTGAAAATAGCGCCGCTCTATAGCCATTTGCTTAATAACTTCAAATTGATGTTCATCCAATTTAATATCGGGGATTTCTGGAAGTGTTTCAAAAGTCATTTCATCGATGTTTTTCCTGTCGTATAAAACGCGGATGGGCGTTTTTGATGACTGGATGACTCCCAAAATTCCTGCTTCACACATTTCCCTGTAAAATAGTGCAGGTTCTTCAATCAGGGGTAAAAGTTCTTTTTCGGGTTCATCAGAACCACGATTTTTGCGATTTTCCCTGATAATCTCATTGTTTTTTTCTTCGATGGCTGCATTTTCAATTTTTATGGAATCGCGGAGGCTGTCGGCTTTTACCGAAAAATCAACGGGCCACCCATCACTTTCTCCTGAGATAAGCACCCAGGCACCTTTCAGTGCATGCTTCATCCGATCGAATTCTGCCTCGGTTTTGGGTTCGAGGAGTACATGGCCATGCTGCACGCCTTTGGTTCCGGCGGTATAGGATGGTGTGGCAAAGTGCAAAATCATTCCTTCATCCGAAAGCATGCGCCCAAACCAGGGGCCGCGGTTGAAACCTACCGGCAATACTCCGGCTTCGTCCATTTCGACTTCCATCCCCCATTCCCTGAATTTACTTGCAGCCCACTCTGCTGCATTTTCGTAGGCATCCGACCCAATGGGCCTGCCGCCAAAACGGTTGCATAAAACATCGAGATGGTGCATGGTTTGGTTGTCAATTTTTCCGATTTCGATGATGCGTTCAATCACAGCATCATTTTGTGCCTGCACGCCCATTGCAATCACCAGGCTGGTCAATAAGATTAAGGTCGATTTAAAATTCACTTTTTTAGTTTTTGAGAAAAAATAGTTTCTGTTGATGCATAAAGAAAAAATAAGCAAGTCAGCTACCCGATAATGCCGTCACCGCATTAGCCTGAAGCGCATTTGAAATTTCAGCAAATTTATAAAAACATTGCTTTTGGGCAAGAAATTAAAGGAAAGCGAATATTAGTCTGTTTATTTTGCCGGGGATTCGATTGTTTGGAGAAATTTTTAATCAGGCTGATGCTGCTTTGATCATCAATGCCCGTAATGTATTTCCTGTTTTTTGTATTCCTTCATTTGTTGGGTAGGTTCAATAATGGAATACCCTTTCCATAATTTATCATCAAACTGGTCAACATAGATGATATCCATGGTTTTCTTTTGCTCACAGGCATTAAATTGATCCAAAGAAATTGATTGACTGTCAAGCACCAAATATTCAAAAGATTCGTCAACAGCCATCGAAATATAAAAGCCGACCTTTAGCTCTTTGAGTTTTTTATCGATGAAGAACTTTTTCCGTTTTTTGATCAACGAAAAATTCCTGTCAACGCTGGCATTGGTACCTCTTCTATAGCTGAAATATTTTAAGGTATAGATATCATTATTTTTTTCAAAATAAATGGAACCTCCAAATTGCGTCTCGGTATAGCCAAAGCCCAACAAATGAATATCCCGGCCTGTTTTACCCGGGGCATATTCATAATCGGCCCTGATCAGTGCATAGGTTTGGGTTGTAATAAACATCCGGCCTGTAAAATGACCTGAACTTTTTGGGGTAAAATCGATGATGTAAACATCTTCGCCATTTACATTCGTTCCGCCTGCCAACGTATATTTATACGCTCCTGTTTTGTACAGAAATTCCCACTGGTCCTTATCATCCATCAAACTATACCTTATCCGGTATTGCAGGTTTCGACCATAGTATTTCATTTGCATTTTATCCTCATTCAGCGAATCCTTTTCCATATTCACACTATCTTCTTCAAGATCAATCTTATCACCAAAAATACCACTTCTGGCTTTCCAGTATTCATCTTGGGCAGTGTTGGCAAAAACACTTTCAAATACAGACTCCAATTGTTCAAGATCAGCCATGTTTTTTTCTTTCAGCGCAACAATGCGGACGGGGTCAATTTTAAAATTTACCGAATCATCCAAATTTTTATTGAAGTAAAGGTTGCCCAAAAAATCGGAAAATGAAGTAAAGTTTCGCGGGAATTTTTTTTCCACCATTTCCAGTGTTTCCCTGTCAAGTTCCGGGATCGAGCTTTTTTTATATTTGATATTGAAATCTTCAATATTTTGAAAATTTCTTTCACGAATAAAAACTTGCTTTTTGCTGGTGGTGGATTTGTAGTTTGAATCTTTATTTTCCAAAACTTTTTTTACGATGGCTTTCGGATCGGGGTTACCACCAAAAATGAGTATTTCGCTCAGGTTAAAAATATTTTCTGTGAGATAAACAATCATTAATGTGTCGGACTGATCAACAGGTAAGTTTCGGGTTTTGTAGCCAATGTATTGAAAACGCAATGTATCCGGGGGTTCAAGGCCGGCCAGATTCAGGGAGAAATAACCTTTTTCGTTACTCACGGTTCCTTGATGATTATTCAGCGCATAAATTGTGGCATAGGGCAGTGGTGTTTGTTTATCAAAATCAAGAACCAAACCTTTGATATGATGGATTGTATCGTTGACTGAAACAGATTCAGAAATTGTTTCATCGTGAGTAGTTTGTGAAAAGCCATTCAACAAGATCATCAAAAAAATCAGGCTGACAACAGGGTAATTGCTTTTCATGTGACGGTGGTTTAATTTTCGATAGCTATTTTTCTGGTCTTTTGACATTTTTTTAAAAAACAAAAGTAGTTAAATTGAAATGAGAAAAGAGGATATTGAAAAAAGAAGAAAAAGGGTTCACCGTTTAATCACGAAACTGCAATATGAGGATGATAGAGAAAGTAAAACACAGATTACTCAGATTTTCACAGATTGGTGTAATTCTTTGAAAATCTGTGTAATCTGTGTAATCTGTGTTCAAAGTATTTGATTGATGAATTCGAATTAGATAAGGAACCAACTGAACACCTAAATATAAATAACTCTCCAAACAGGAAGAAGCAAACCTATTTCCCCATGATCATTCCTTTCAACGACCACAAAATCATCAGTACCTCACTTTGGGATTGTTGGTCAATTTTATGCTTATTGAGTACCGACATAATATCGTCCATCACGGCCATGTATTCTTTTGCTGTAATTTCCATTCCCTTGTGGGTTTCAGGCATATCACGTCCTGTATAGGCTTGCGGGCCTCCGCTACCTGCACAGAAAAAATCGATGGTGTGTTGCCTTATCACAGCCAGGCGCTCAGGTTTTTCGAGATAAGGTAAAAAAGTAGCACTAACGTCCGGGTTTTTCATGTGGGTATCAATTACATCATCAACGATGAGGGTGATGCCATCTAAACTACCCAGCCGTTCGTAAAGGCTTGAAGGGGTATTCGAATCCTGTGCGTGTGTCATAGTTGCAATTGTTAGGAAAATTAAAATAATAAGTCCAAGTTTTTTCATGTGTTTAAAATTTTGTAACGATTAAAAAAGAAGCAATTCCGGAATCTTTGCCATCAAAACCAAGCAAATAATATCAGAAGAATCACTTAGTCCCTGCAAAAATCTGAGGTTAAAAAATCCGGCCAATTCCCCTTCCGGTATATAGTTTACGTTGCCGAAATCCTTAAATAAACTTATTGTACAAAGATAGGCTGGAAAAACACCCCGGGCTGGTACATTTGGGTCAGGGATTGGTAATTCTGGTTCAAAATGACCAGTGAATCAGGTTGCTGAAACTATCGGGACATGGAGCGCACGTAATCGGAAGGTATAATGCCATATCGTTTGCGAAAGCATTTTGAAAAATAGGATAAACTGCTAAAACCTGTATCAAATGCAATTTCAGAGATGTTGTTTTGTTGTTTATTGATAAAAGCTAAAGCCTTATTTAAACGATAATCCTTCAGAAAGGCTGCCGGCGATAAACCACTTAAATCCATCATTTTGCGATACAATTTTGATTTGCTATAAGCCAAAGGCATATTAAAATGCCCTACCCGCAGTTCTTCATTTTGATATTCCGATTCGAGAAATCCCATGAATTTGCTCACAAATTGTTCGTCGGAGGGAGTCAGGACTTTTACATATTGGTAGTCGATGGACTCACCAGGGTTTTCATTCCTGTACAAATCATTCACTTCAGATGTTACCATGATTTTTTTTTCGGCAAAATCACAAAGACGAGAAGCTGTAGTAATTGTAGTTTCGAACATGGCTTTATTTCCGGTAACCGGCATACCGCCACAAACACCAATATTTAGTATAGGCCCGGATTCATTTAATTCTTCACACAAATCAATCGTATGGTTTTGAAGTTCAACAGCACAATTTACAGCATGGGAAACTGATTTAAAAGACAATAGCAAATCATTATGGCCTTGCAGAATGATGGCACCTTTATATTGATTGATTAATTTAATTGCGTAAGCTTCAAAGGCATCCTTATTTTTTAGGGAGGCTTTATTGTTTTCTTCCATTAATGGGAATCTGTATTTTACAACCAAAATAGTCCTGAATGCCGCATCGCGAATAATATTCAGGTCAGTATCATGGTTCCCGGCAGGGTCTTCAATTCTTCCAAGAAATGATTCAACCAGGGTGGCATCCACTTCGATGATCTCGTGAGGAACCTGTCCGTGGGCATGTTTGTGCATTTCTTCAATATTTTCACTGCCCGGCGCTTCAATTAAACAGAACGCGGTTTTTCTTAACTCGTCAAACCAATACGTTAACGCCCTGCAGTTAAATTGATGCTGAACCTTAAGATCTTGTTGGTGCAGGTGCGCTACAATTTCGGCGGTGACAGTTTCGGCAACATTATGACGATCCATGTAAATTGGCATGTTCAATATTTTTTGGTAAAAATTAATCAATCAATTTGTCAAGCAGGATTCATCACATTTTTTCAAGAAACGACAAATTCAACACCAGAAGCTATCCTTTCAGCCAATCGGGGTTTCTACTCCAAAACCTCATAAATAATCATTGGGTTGGCTTTGTTTTTCAGGCTCACCTCCCCTACCCTGTTGCAT
>JAIOZV010000167.1 GCA_021740425.1 Bacteroidales bacterium
GATATCGGCCAAAGCGTTGGCCAGGCTGTTGAGAAACCTGCTTTTACTTGCCTTTAGCGATAAAATTTGTTCCTGATCGTAAATGGTGCAAATCAATTGGCCTTTGTTGAAGTTTTGTCCTTTTTTTAATGGGATGTCTCCTGAAAGAATTTCGCCCTGCACTTCCGAAATAATTTCGACTGTGCGCCCGGGGGAAAGCCTTCCCGGGATATCCATAAATGAGGTGATGTCCTGATATTCAACAAGCCTGGTTTGCACCAGACGCGTGGCTTCAGTTCCCGGATTGCTTGTGGGTTCCGGGTTCATCGAAAGCAGCCATTTTTGTAGAAACATGGCACCGCCTATACCGGCGACAATAAGTACAATGGTTATGATAATCCTGTTTCTTTTCATAAGATTTTTAAAATTTTAATTCGGTTCATGAAGTAATCCCCATTGGAAATTCAGGCTCCAAAAATTTAATTATGTTTCGGCAAATTTAATTAAGACACGCAAAAGTCATAATTTATTTCCTGATATGGAATTAAAAATTAGCTAATTGTTTTAACTGCAACAATCATTTCGTGGTCATGTTTTTCAAAAAACCGGATTAAATTTTCCATTCCGTTCATCTCAAGCGTAAATTAAGTTGCAGCACTGTCTTAATAAAATGACCGCAGCCGGAATACCGGCTACGGCCATGACTTTATGTTTATAGTTAATAGGTATTATTCATATTTTATGGCATCCACCGGGTTTCCTGTCACAGCTTTCAGGGTGTGAAAACTAATGGTAAGCAGGCTGATGACAATCGCAATGAGTCCTGCAAGGAGAACTGACACAACCGAAATATTGGTGTGGTAAACAAAACCAGATTCCAGCCAGTTGTTCAATTGCCAGACTGATAGGGGAATTGCAACAATATATGCTATCACAATTAGCATTATAAATTCCTTGTAAAGCAAACCCAAAACACTTCCTACGGAAGCTCCAAGTACTTTTCTTATTCCGATTTCCTTTGTTTTTTGTTCTGCAATAAACGATGACAATCCAAGGAGGCCGAGCAGGGCAATGAATATTGTGAGGAATGTGGCGATGGCAATGATTAGCCCGAGCGTTTGTTCGGCCTGATACATTTTACCCCAGGTATCCTCGAGCAACTGGTAATCGAAAGGTCGTTTTGCTCCCATCTGATTCCATTTTTCCTCTACATATTGCATGGTGGTTCCGAAGTTTTCGGGATTGACGCGCAGGGTGATAAACCTTTTATTGAAATCAGCCAAAAACATCATAATGGGCTCAACCTTGTTGTGCAGCGAGTTGAAATGGAAATCCTTTGCAACGCCAACAACTTTGAGTATGCGGCCTCCGCTGCCATCGAGTTCGAAACCCCAATGTATTTTTTTGCCTATCGGATTTGATGACCAGCCATATTGTTCTACGGCAGTTTGGTTTACTATCACAGCTTCCTCTGCATCGGTCCCCATCTTTTTATCAAAATTTCTGCCTTGAAGGATTTCAATTCCATAAGTATTCAGATAATCATAATCAATTACTGTAATGATCATGGTTTCATCGATCATAGCCGTGTCTTTCTCAATTCTCACTACCTGTATCCAGCTATTTTGCCCCGGAATTCCTGTTGAATTTGCAGCAGACAGGATGTTTGGATTTTGAAGCAGCTCCTGCTTAAAAGTTTCGGCTTTGGATCTGAAAGTGGTGTCCTGCAATTCCAAAACAACCATGTTCTTCTTTTGAAAGCCCATATCCTTGTTTTTAAGAAAATTGAGCTGGTTGGAAACCACTACCGTGGCTATTATCATCGAAATAGCAATGGCGAACTGGAACACCACAAGTACCCGTCTGAGCATACCGCCTGTCTTACCCCGGCCAGTGTTTGTGCCTTTTATTACCGTAACCGGCTTGAACGAAGAAAGATAAAATGCAGGATAACTTCCCGAAATTAATCCTATAAACAGGGTAGTACCGATGATGGTAACCAAAAACCGTGGTGATAGCAAAACTCCGATATCCATGGTTTTGCCCGACAGCGTATTGAAATCAGGAAGCAGGAAATAAACCAGCAGCACCGAAATAAGGAGGCCGACAATTGCAAGTAGCAACGATTCGGTAAGAAATTGCCCGATAAGCTGATGGCGGAGTGCGCCGCTAACTTTCCTGATCCCAACTTCCCGCGAACGTTTTACTGACCGTGCAGTTGCCATGTTCATGTAGTTGATGGCAGCAATGAGCAAAATAAAAACAGCAATGGCACCGAAAATGTAAATATAGGCCATACTGCCTTTTGGCAGGTCAGCCGAAAGGTTTCCCGAAAAGTGAGTTTGCGTTAGTGGTGTTGATATTAAATTGAAACTGGCGTTTAATGCATCCCCAACAGGTTTCATGTATTTATCGTAAAAACCTCCAAACTTGTCGTGTATATTTTGCATGCTCGCATTTTCACTTATCAGCAAAAATGAATACACACCAATGTTCCAGAAAGCTCCCGGCTCCATATTATTAAAACGCTCTTCGCCAATGATGCTTGACAGTGAGGAACTCGATAGCATGGCATCGAACCATAAGTGTGAATTTCGTGGAACATCTTCAATGATGCCGGTTACTTTGTATTTTCTGCCAGTTCCCGACTCAATGATTTCTCCCATAGGGTTTTTTTCTCCAAAATACTTATTGCTTACCGACTGGCTGATTACAATGGAAAAGGGTTCGGTGAGGCAGCTTGTTGGGTTACCCGCCAATAACTTATACGAAAAAATATCGAATACGGTGGAATCAACAAAGTAAAAATGTTCTTCGTAAAACTCTTTTTCACCGTATCTGAACAAAGAATTACCAACATCATTAAAACGGCAAAAACTCTCAATTTCGGGAAACTCAAGTGCCAGGGCCGGAGCCATTGGAATGGGTACAATGGCAAATTGATCGTGGTTGCCTGATATGTTAAAATCGGATTCGATGCGAAAAATACGGTCGGCTTTCCCGTTGTATTTATCGTAGGCCAGCTCGTCACTTACATACATAAAAATAAATATGAAGGCTGCAAAACCTATGCCCAGCCCAAGAATATTGAGGGTAGCGTGAAACTTACTTTTTGTAATTCCACGAAATGCGGTTTTAATATAACTTTTAAACATGAGGCTTGATGTGAGGTTGTTGTCTTAAGGCCAGTGTTGAGCTATTGATTTTTCATTTTTAATATGAGGTGATTAATTCCCGGGATACAGTAAAACATTGTGCCCGGGAATTGATGAACCTTTGCCATTGCTTCAAAGTTTCAGATTCATGACATATCTGAAAAAATTGTTTTAAAGTGCAAATTGCTCTTTAATGTTTTCGGTTACAACCTGGCCATCGAACAATCTTACAATACGGTGGCTGTATTCTGCATCGCGCTGCGAGTGAGTTACCATGATAATGGTGGTGCCGTTTTTATTTAACTGCTCAAGCAGGTTCATCACTTCCTCGCCGTGTGCCGAGTCGAGGTTTCCGGTTGGCTCATCAGCAAGGATTAGCTTGGGGTTGGCCACTACTGCGCGTGCAACTGCCACCCTTTGTTGTTGTCCTCCCGAAAGTTGCAGAGGGAAGTGTTTTTTGCGGTGGATAATTTGCATCTGCTCGAGGGCTGCCTCTACTTTTTGTTTTCTTTCGCTTGATTTGTAGCCCAGATAAATTAAGGGGAGTTCAACGTTTTCGAAAACATTCAGTTCATCGATCAGATTAAAATTCTGAAAAACAAATCCAATGTTATTCTTGCGTAGCGAAGCCCTTTGTTTTTCGGAAAAATTGGAAACTTCCTTATCCAGAAAAAAGTATTCGCCTGAGCTTGGGTTGTCGAGCAGTCCGAGAATGTTTAAAAGTGTTGATTTTCCACATCCCGAGGGTCCCATTACTGCCACAAATTCGCCTTCTTTTACCTCAAACGAAACCTGGTTCAATGCCGTTGTTTCTACTTCATCCGTTCTGAAAATCTTGTTTAGATCTACTGTCCTAATCATATTCTTTTGTGTTTTAATAAGTTTTTAGTTCATCACATTTTTGTTAAAAAAGTCTTTCATCTATTAAATATCTCCATAAAAATTTTGAGTTCTTCAACATCATTAGCTTTTAGTTCATCAATGAGCACCCCTTTTATTGCTCCCTCAAGAGCCAGCAACATCTGAAAGTTGGCACTGGAATCGGTGGATTTTATTTTTACAAATACGTTCCTGGCACCCTTTTCCCGTAACTTTTCCGGTGAGGATATTCCTGAATTTAATAATTTTTCTTCAAGTTCCCGGTCGATGTTTGGCAAATGTATCAGTTTGCTCATATTAAATCTTCATGGGGTCATTAAAATCTGATGAATATATTTGAGCCTAATTCATTAACTATGCCAAACAATAAAATTAAAAGAATATCAAATACTTACATCTTAAATTCTCAAGTGGAAACAGTAATGTGTTCGGTTTTTTATGGCGCATTGTTCGTTACTGAACAAGTGATTGCCACTGTTGATGCGCACCTGATATGCCATCTGAAATGATGGACTTGCTTTTGTTAAACCAATTTTATGTTTACATTTGCATTAAGCAATTGCATAAAAAAATCTTTATTATCGGGTAAAATGAAATCTGAAGGGAATAGGGCAACAATAAAAAAAATGGGGTTGAATCCCTTTACCTTGTCCTTCAGTCCTGATAAGGAGCGCACCTTCCTCAAACAATATTTACAGGATTCTTTATTTCAATTTCGGGTTGCCTTTGTTTCGGTGACGATACTTTACGGGCTTTTTGCACTCATCGATTATGAAACTGTCGGTGAGATGAGCAAGACTTTTTACATCATTCGCTTTGCGGTTGTAATTCCTGTGTTATCTGTGGTTTTCCTGCTCTCTTTTACTAGAATATTCAGCCGGATTTGGCAAACCCTTCTTTTTATCTCATTTTTGGTTGCGGGTGGCGGAATAGCTGCCATGACTGCGATCGACCCGGGCAACTATGCATATTATGCAGGTTTGATGCTTATTTTTTCGGCAGGATATTTTTTTATTAAATTGCGATTTTGGCTCGCAACACTTGCCGGATGGATTACGCTTCTTGGATTTAATTTGGGGACTATTTTTTGGAACGGGATTATTTTCCCAACACTTATTGTGAATAATTTTTTTTATATCTCGGCCAACATCATCGGAATGATGGCAGCCTATTACATCGAATTTTATGCACGTCGCGATTATTTTCAAAAGCTTGAGCTTGAAACCGAGCGGGGCAGAGTAATTGAGGCCAACCGAAACCTTGAGCAAAAAGTCAGCGACCGGACACAAGAGCTGCAGGAGCGAAATGATGAACTGATCATTGCCAAGGAACAAGCCGAAAAATCTGATAAATTAAAGTCGGCCTTTCTCGCCAATATGAGCCATGAAATCAGAACTCCGATGAATGGCATTCTTGGTTTTGCCGAACTAATATCAGAAGATGATAACCTTGATGATGTGAAGGAAAACGCCGAAATAATCATCGAAAACAGCAAGCATCTTCTTGATTTAATCAGCGATATTGTTGATATTTCGAAAATTGAAGCCGGGGTAATGAAACTTAATTATCAAAAGTTTTTGCTGAATCATCTGATGCAAGAGATTCAGGCCTTTTTTCAAAAGGATGCCCTTGTTGTTAGCAAAGGCCTTGAGATTAAACTGAATGTTGATTTGACAGATGAAAACTCATTGATTTTCACTGATAAAACCAGGCTCAAACAAGTTTTGGTGAATCTTATTAAAAATGCCTGTAAATTTACCCACGAAGGTTATATTGAGTTTGGATACAGTAATCACGAAAGTGATGTGGTGTTTTATGTAAAGGACACCGGGATTGGTTTGACACCTGAACAGAGCGAATTCGTATTTAACAGATTTATGCAGGTTGGCAGTGTTATAGCCAATAAGGATCAGGGTGTTGGCCTGGGGCTAACGATTTCAAAGGCAATAATTAATCAATTAGACGGCGAAATTTGGGTGGAGTCAGAACCGGATCAGGGGTCAGTTTTTTATTTCAATTTACCGCTTAAATCGGGCGAAAGAGTACTTTTACAATCAGAATATCAAAATAGCAATAATATGGATCATAACTGGAACGGCAAAATTATTCTCGTGGCTGAAGATGTTCCCACCAACTATTTGTTGGTGCAAAAATCACTTCGCAAAACTAATGCAGAATTAATTTGGGCAAAAAATGGAAGAGAAACAGTAGATTTAGTGAAGGAAAACAAAGCCATCGACATTGTGTTGATGGACATCAGAATGCCCATTTTGAATGGTTTGGATGCAACCAAAGAAATTAAAAAAATCAGACCCGGGTTGCCCATTATTGCACAAACAGCTTATGCAATGGATGGAGACCGGGAAAACAGCCTCGATGCAGGATGTGATGAATACATATCCAAACCCATCAATCTTCAGGAATTTATTGAACTGATTGCAAAATACCTTGACTAATTATTCAAAACAAATTTAATAATGGCACAAGGCCCAAAACATAACATCTCGCTGCTGTTTGTAGAAGACAATGATACCATAAGATTCCTCTACAACCGGCTTCTTTCCACCCGCGTTGCCGAATATTATGTTGGTGAAAATGGCCAGGAAGGTCTGGATTTGTATAAAAAGCATAAACCTGACCTCATAATCACCGACATCAGCATGCCCGTAATGGATGGCCTGGAGATGATTGGCCATATCAAGAAAATCGACCAGGCAATAAAGGTCATCGTGATGTCGGCTTATAGCATAAAAGAGTATTTCCTGGAAGCCATAAATCTTGGCGTTAACGGATACCTTATCAAACCAGTTGAAGCCAAAAAGCTATTTGCCCTGATCGATGAACTGGCTGGCAATATTTTGCTCAACAAAGAGCTTGAAGAAAAAGAACAAAAACGAAAAATTGCTGAAGATAATCTTAAACGCTCGCTGGCCGAGAAAGAAATTTTGCTGAAAGAAGTACACCATCGTGTGAAAAACAATATGCAAATTATTTCGAGTATCCTAAAAATGCAGGAACGGCAAATTGGCGATCCCAGATTAAAAATCGTTTTGGAAGAAAGCCAGAACAGGATAAGATCCATGGCCTTGATACACGAAAACTTATACCGCAACGAAAACCTGGCTAACATCATGTTTTCTAATTATGTGAAAAGTCTTGCCGGAAACCTTGCCCGAACCTTCTCCGATCAACAGGGAAATGTATCCTTCGAATATGACATCGATGATGTTTACCTGCCCCTCGATATTGGCATACCCTGCGGATTAATCATCAACGAATTGATTTCTAATTCTTTTAAATATGCATTTACCGAAAATAAGAATGGCAAAATATCCATTCGGTTAAAACAGCTTGATGAGCAAAGTTTTAACCTTGAAGTTAGCGACAATGGCGTGGGTATGCCTGTTGATTTGGATTTGGAAAAATCAAATTCGCTGGGTATGAAAATCGTGAGTAAGCTGGTCATGCAAATCGAAGGTAAAATGAAATACTCATACAGCAATGGTGCAAAATTTAGTATTGATTTTAAAATTTAATCACAAATCCCTATGTCAGATTACAAAGTATTGATTGTTGAAGACGAACTGCTTGTTGCCGCTGATATTGAGGAAAGCCTCGAAATTCTTGGTTACAGGGTTATTGGTTCAGTGGCCACAGGTAAGGACGCACTGCAAAAAGTAAATGAACAACTTCCCGATATCATCCTGATGGATATCATGCTCAAGGGCGATATGACCGGCATAGATACAGCCAACGCGATAAGGCAAAAGCACGATGTTCCCATTGTTTACCTCACGGCCAATGCTGATATTAGTACCATCGAAAAGGCCAAAGTATCGCTGCCCTATGGCTATATTATCAAACCTTTTACCGAAAAAGACCTTCAAACCAATATCGAAATTGCAAGATTTAAGTTCAACAATGATATAAAAATTAAAATGGAAAGCGACCAGTACAACAGGTTTTTTTCCTTTCCTGCCGATAATCAGGAAAAATTTATTTTCGTTGATGCAGAAAAAGGATTGGAAAAGTTGAGTTCGGATAAAATATATTATGTTGAAGCCACAGACGATTTTTCCACAATCTATACCGCCGATGAAGACCTTGTAATTAAGAAAACCATTGCAGAAATTGAAAAAACTTTGCCTGTCAAAAACTTTTGCAGAGTTACAGATGATTGTATAGTAAATACAGATAAAATATTTCTTTCAAAACTTCCTGAAATAATAATTGCTGAAAAAATGACAGTTTTTATTGTTGATGAAGATAAAATTGAAAATCTGGAATCCAGACTAAAAGCCAAATAGTGAAATCAAAAACAAAATCATCCTTGGGGGGGGAGATTTGAAATGAATTTAATTTACATCGATTCCAAACTCGAAGAACTAATACAAAAACTATTCGAAAACAATGGGCCTGACCCTGAAGAATATGAAGGTATTTTAAAACTGATTGATGCCATCGATCCAGGCGAAATGGCTACATTCAGAGAGTTTATGCAACCAATTTTAAATCCGGCAACCATTATTGGATTTTCATTTACAAAGCCTTTTGGCTACAATGGCGATTTTTTTATTATCGAAAAAATATACCAGCATTACGTAAATCCTGATGAAAAATATAAAAAGTGGGATGAGTTTTTCCATACTTTCCCGGCTGCCATTGCAGTGGTAAACAGAAAAACACTTGCAAAGGAGGTACTTACAAAACTTAATGCAGGCACAGACGGAGCCACCAAAAATGTAATGATTCTTGGTAGTGGGCCGGTAACCGAAGTTTATGAATATTTTAATCAAATCCCAACAAACAATCTGATTTTCGATTTGCTTGATCTCGACAACAGATCAATAGCCTATGCCAAAAACAAGCACCGGAAAAACCTGCAATTCATGACCTTTCACAACCAAAATGTAATCCGTTACACTCCCGAAAAAAAGTATGATTTAATATGGAGCGCGGGCTTGTTTGATTATTTTAAGGATAAGCATTTTGTTTTTATGATAAAAAAATATTACGAATTTGTAAACGAAGGGGGCGAAATGATCATTGGGAATTTCAATGTGGAAAACCCCTCAAGGAAAATTATGGAAGTTCTCGGCGACTGGTTTCTTTATCATCGTGAGGCGGAGGAACTAATCGAATTTGCTGTACGGGCTGGAATTCCCTTCGAAAATATCGAAGTGATCAGTGAACCCCTCGGAATTAATTTGTTTTTGAAATTAAAAAAATAAGAGCAAAGGCTTTTCATGTTTCGCAATGATTGAGCAACATCATTCCACCGCAGAGTTGCCCGGAAATTAAGGATTAAATGTTTTTTTTTGGGCTGGAAGCCCCTTGCATTTAATGTCCCCTTGGGCAATTATCCCCTAATTTTAAACCATTGTATTTTAAACTTTTGGCTGGATATAAAAAAATCAACCCAGCCAAAACCAATAAAAAATTGCACTTTTGGCTGGATTTAAAAAATCATAATCAGCCAAAACCAATTAAAAATTGTACTTTTGGCTG
>JAIOZV010000168.1 GCA_021740425.1 Bacteroidales bacterium
GGTTATCACCCAATCTTCCGGGCCAATATTTCCACTCCACGAATTTGACGGGCCTTTCCATACTTCATGATCCTGCAAGCCCACATAAATATTGTAAGGATAATCATTATCGGTTTCAACTGCATAAATTTCGCCCAATGGAATTTGTACATGATGGGTGAATGATTTTCCCCGGTCGAATGATTCGTACAAGCCCCCATCGCTGCCAAACATCACATGGCGGCCATCGTGCGGATCCATCCATGTACAGCGGTGGTCGCCAAAAATAGTTGCACTCAAAACCTGGGGAGGCCATTGACAATCTAACCATGTTTTTCCTCCATCTTCTGAATATTGCATGCCGTCGCTGGTAACATAAATAATTTCAGGATTATCGGAAGCAACCATAATTTTATTGAACGAATACGCTGCTTTTGAAGAAACATTACAAGTGGTGTCGTTGCGTTTTTCCCAACTTTCGCCACCATCTGCCGAACGGTAAACCTCCCCGCCAATCATCTGGTCGAAGTAAGCATCGCGCAAGTGGTTCATTTCAATACTTTCGTTGATTTCCTGTCCGGGTTTGGGATTCAGGTTTTCGATAACGGCATACACATTTTCCGGCTGACTATGGCAAAGCGCCAGGCCGATTCTACCGAGTTTTCCGGAAGGCAATCCATTCACGATTTTCACCCAATTTTCGCCGCCATCCTCACTTTTAAAAATTCCGCTATTTTCGCCACCGGCCTCAAAATGCCAGGGATAGCGATATTTTTCGTAAGCCGCGGCAAAAAGTTGATCCGGGTTTTCCGGGTTAATGATCAAATCGATAACTCCGGTGTTTTCGTCGATAAATAAAACTTTCTTCCAACTTTTGCCGCCATCGGAAGATTTGAAAACGCCTCTCATTTCGTTGGGTGTAAACAAATGCCCCATGGAAGCCACCCACACCAGATCAGGATTTTCAGGGTGGATGAGAATTGTGGAAATATGCTGCGAATCTTCCAGTCCCATATTTTGCCAGGTCAAGCCACCATTTTCAGATTTGTAAACACCATTTCCGGCATGTGAGCTTCGTGCGTTGTAGGCTTCGCCGGTTCCAACCCATACAATCTCAGGGTTGGAATGTGAAACTGCAATGGCTCCTATACTGCTCACCCCGGAGGAATCGAAAACCGGGAAAAAGGAAGTGCCGTTGTTTTCGGTTTTCCAAATGCCACCATTGCGGGCAGCCACATACCAGGTGTATTTGAAGTCCGGGTTTTTGGTGTCAGGGCCTGCAATAGCCGAAATCCATGAGCCGGCGCGATAAGGGCCAAGTGCGCGATAGGATAGGGTTTTGGTGAGCATTTTTTGCTGTGCTTGCAATCCTCCCCACAGTAGGATAAAAAACAAAAATGAATAATAGCTTTTCATACTCAATAAATTTTGCGAGGTGAAATTAATATTTTCCTCATGAATTGTGGGGAAACTCAAGCCAGGCTCATTGATTTTGGAACAGTTGTGTGTCCGGTATTTTAAATGTAAAGGTTTAAGGTTTTATGCTATGGATTGCCGAATTTGTTAATGATTGCTGATCGCAAGTTTTTCTTTTTTAATGTTTCCAGCAGCTTCCACAGCGCAAAAATAAATGCCGGGTTTTAGTATTGATAAATCAAGAACTACACTGTTTGTGCCGGCTTGGCAGGATAAGTATGAAATTTTTAATACCTGCTCACCAAAAAAATTATATATAAAAATATTTGCAGTGCAGGACTCCAATGAGGAAAAATCTATCGTAGTTTGATGTTTTGCAGGATTCGGAAAAATTTTCCAGCCTGATAAATTGCCACTTTGGTTTGTTAAATTTTCATTCACACTTACCACCTGGAAATCAGTATCGATATAGTTAAATCCGCTAACATGTTTGTAAACCACCGGGCCGAAGGAGTGTTCGAAATCCTGGTAAATAAACACAGGAGCATAAATTCCGCTGCCGTTATCCAGCACGTAGTTGCCCATTGCAAAGCAATAAGCCGAATCATTTGCAGGCGAAGTTCCTGTAACATTGTCTGGCATTGGCTGGCCGGCTTTATTTATTGTGAGGGTATGATTTATAATGTCGATTCCACGCGCATGAATATCAGGCTGGATGTTTTCATCGGCTGCATCAGGCTCCGTATCATTCCAGGCTACAAACATTTTGTCTGCATCTCTGCTTCGGGCAATCTGAATGCGGTTATCCTCATAAAAACCATCTTCATCAAAAAAACCTCTGAACGATTTTAACCGACCCAATTCATATCCAATCCATGAGTCTTCTTCACCTTTATTCATGGATGAAAGCAGAAAAGCTGCAAGATATTTATTTCCTGTTGATGCAGAAGTTTCAGTGATGATGGAATAATCTTCCGGGCCGCTTAGACCCACAACAAGGGCAAGATGAGGATTGCCAAAATTATCAACGCTTAGGTCAAAATCGAAGGCTGTTGTAAACCTGATTTCATTGCGTGGTGGAACATTGAAGGAAAAAATCTCCGAAAGCTCTTCATCGCTCAAAAACTGCTGCACGGCACCTATGCCACTTTCGCCGGCCAAAGCCACCGGAACAGGCTCCGACCATGTTTGTCCGGCATCTTCGGTGCGGTACAAAACAGGATAGAATGAATGTCCTGTGCTAATTTCAACAACGCCATTGTCCGACAATACCACGATATATCCGGTTTGCCCGTCGGGCGAAAATTCAATGCGGCTGCATGGAGGAATGAAGGCTGAGAATTCAGTTGGACAGGCAAGAAGGAATTGTTGTAAATTAAAATCAAGGGTTTCCTCATTCCACACTCCGTGGTTTATTATTAATTCTTCAAGCCAGATATTGCTAAATAAATTGTAGTTGTAATCAACAGCCCAAAAACCACTTGCCGTGTGAGCAGTGAAGCCATCAGGAACATATTGGAAAAATCCGGCTGCGGTATCGGAGCTCAGGAGGTGTTTGGTCGAATCGCTCACATCTCCCAACCTGACCCTGCCCCAGGCATATCCTCCCCAGGGTATATCGTTGGAGCAGTCCATTATTGGAGCAAAATACGCAAGATAAGCATCTTCCCGGTTTGTGTTGCCGGCGGGATTAAAAACAGCACTCGAGGGATAACGGGCTACATCTATTGGCCCACAATAAACACCGGGGATGTAAGTGTCAGCAATATAAAATTCAAGCGACTGTTGCCACGACTGCCCATTGCTTAGCGACAGGTCAAATCCGAGGTCGCCGGAGGAAAGTGAAGGTCCCGGATCGAACGGCCCTCCCATACGATGAAGGTTGGCAATAATGCCCAACTCATTGTCAACGTTAATGATGGAGCGCTGCCCGCCTCCCCATCCGTAGCTGTAGGCATTGGCCGACCCGCCAACAGTGATGATGCTGATTTCATCTTCAAACGAAACAACATTTTGATTGCTTTTGGGAAAAGTTTGGGAAGCTCCAAAATTTTCGGTTTGTGAAGGAAAAGGATCGAAATGATGATTCTCGTATTCCAGTCCAGGCCTCAACTGATAAGTTTGTGCCGGCGAAAACATACTTACTAAAACAAGGATGAGTAATGATAAATAAGGCTTCATTTCATTTAAGTATTTACCTGTCAAAATTTAAAACCCAAAGATACAAAATTTATCATTGGACGTAAATACAGCAAACCACCTTCCCTTCCTGTATTATTATTCGTTTTAATTTGAGGATGAATATTGCTTTTCTAAAAATTTTCAAATGCAAAATCCTTAAATATTTACTTACTTTGTAAAATATAAAATAGTTATCAATTTTAAATTGTTACAAATGAAAAAATTATTTACAACCGGATTTCTTCTTGGGCTTGGTTTATTGATTTTTACCTCTCTAACTTCAGCCCAGAATGGTAAAATTGATTTTGCATCAAAGAAAAAAATGTATCACGAGGAAATTGAAGATCCTTACCTTCCCAATGCCTTTGGAAACAAGTTAACTTCACCTGCCTATAAAACCAGGGATAATTTTTTCTTTGCCACTCAGGTTAATATAAACGAAGATGGTGATAATATCATCGGTGATGCAGCCAATGAACCCTCCATTGCAGTTGATCCCACCAATCCCAATCGTATGATCATCGGATGGAGGCAATTCGATAACATTACCAGCAACTTCAGGCAGGCCGGAATTGGTTACACTGACGATGGAGGCGAAACGTGGACTTTCCCTGAAGTAATCGATGGTGGAGTTTTTCGTTCCGATCCTGTTCTTGATGCGGATTCGGAAGGCAATATTTATTATAACAGCCTTACCAGCAACTTCGGCGATTATACATGTGATGTGTACAAAATAGCTGCGGAAGGATTTTCGTGGGATGAAGGTACAGATGCACAGGGTGGCGACAAGCAATGGATGGTGATAGATAGAACCGATGGTATTGGGAATGGAAATATTTATTCCTTTTGGACATCATTTTTTAGTATTTGCTATCCAGGTTTTTTTACCCGCTCCACCGATGGAAATACAAGTTATGAAAATTGCGTGGATATTCCCGGCGACCCCAATTGGGGAACCATGGCCGTTGGGCCGGATGGTGAGTTGTATATTGTTGGCGAAGGCTATAACGCTGAAATCATAGTTGCAAAATCTTCATCTGCTATGATAGCCGAATTACCCGTTAGTTTCGATTCCTACTCGGAAGTTGATCTGGACGGAGAACTTTCGATTTATCCCAGTGTAAATCCTGGTGGATTGATGGGACAGGCTGACATAGATGTGGATGTTTCAAATGGTGCCGGACATGGAAATGTGTATGTACTTGCATCGGTTTATCGTTACTCCAATAATGATCCGGGCGATGTTATGTTTGCCCGCAGCACCAACGGTGGACAAAGCTGGGAAGACCCGATTAGAATAAATGATGATGAACTAACCATGGACACACAGTGGTTTGGCACCCTGTCGGTAGCTCCCAATGGCAGAATTGACGTGGTTTGGCTTGATACCCGTAATTCACCCGGAAATTCGGTTCTGTCGCAATTGTATTACGCCTATTCATTGGATCAGGGGAGTAACTGGTCTGCAAATTTTGAACTGTCAGAACTTTTCGACCCGCACATCGGCTGGCCGCAACAGGAAAAAATGGGGGATTATTTTGATATGCGTTCGGATGATGAGAGTGCACATCTGGCCTGGGCAGGAACTTTCAATCAGGAACAGGATGTGTATTATGGCAGGATTTCACCCTACATCACTGATGTTGAAGATATGGCATCTGCCAAAAATCCTTTATCACTTTCATGTGTTCCCAATCCTGTAAATGAACAATCTGTAATACGTTATTCCGTTCCCAGAAACAGTGAGGTTTCAATTGCTATTTTCGATGTTTATGGAAATCATATCAGGGATTTGATGCGTGGGTCTGTTTCTGCCTCACAAAATCATATTGATTTTAACAATGCTGAATTAGCCAATGGCTTTTATATCTGCAAACTTGATGCGGGGAAATGGTCAAAATCCATCAAAATTGCTGTGGTAAAATAGCTTGTCCATTAGCCGGAAGGTAAATCAACTTCTCAATTTATCCATTGCCCAGTTGGTGCGTGAAGCAGTAAGCCCGGTACTTGGGCAGATACCTGTTTCGTTGAGTTCATCCACTATGGTTTGAATTAAATGCTGCTGGATATGCCGTGGATTGGGCAGATCCAGAGATTGAATTCCATGTTTTGTTTCCACAATTATCGGGCTGTTTCCGAAGGTGGCGAAGGTGATTTTTCCTTTATCACCAACGATTTCTGTTCTGTCGAGGTAGTCAAAAGCAGTAAAATTCCAAATGCCAGTTCCCTGCGCACCTGATGAAAAAATAAAACTGCCACTCACGATATCTTCGGCAGGATACAGACCGGACTGGTTTGCTGCACGGCCATCGGCTGAGATGATATCTCCCAGAAAAAACTGCAATATGTCGAGCATGTGGCTTCCGAGATCAATAAAATAGCCTCCACCCGAAATTTCAGGCTGTACCCGCCAATTGGGTTTTCCAGCTAAATCATCCACACCGGGTCTTTGATGGTAGAGCACATTTACAAATCTTACCTCGCCAATTTCCCCCTCACTGATCATCGATTTTATCTTTAAAAATCTTGGGAGGGCACGGCGATAATAGGCCACAAAAAGCGGGATTTTCTTATCCTCAAAATATAATGTCATTTCACGACACTCTTTGTAATTCATAGCCATAGGCTTTTCAACGTAGGCAGGTTTGCCAGCATCTGCCGCCATCATCGCGAATTGTTTATGTGTGGAGGGGGGTGTGGCAACATATACTGCATCAACTTCCGGATTGTTGATGAGTGCATCAGCATCATCATACCAGTATTTTACCTGGTGACGGAGGGCATAATCATGTGCAAGGGCTTCATTTCGACGCATCACAGCAATCAGTTCCGAATTTTCGGCCAGCCTGAAAGCCGGGCCGCTTTTCACTTCAGCTACATTGCCGCAGCCTATGATGCCCCAGTTGATTGTTTTCATTTTTTGATGAGGTTAGAGCTTAGAAGTTTGATGTTATAGATATGGCTTATTGATTTGGATTTTCTTGATTATCCTGAAAGATAAAAATTTCCGGGCCGTCTCCAGGATAAAGATAACCGCGAAACATCCCGGAAGTGTTGAAGGGCATGGTGATATTTCCGCTTTTGTCCAACACAATTACTCCACCGCTGGCATCAATTGCTTTGAGTTTATTTGTGATCACATCATTTGCAGCGAATTCAGCGGTTTCGCCTTTATACTTCATCCGGGCAGCAATATCATAAGCCACAACATTTCTTATAAAATATTCCCCGTGCCCTGTGGCTGATACCCCGCAGAAATTATTGTCGGCGTAGGTTCCGGCACCGATAATCGGCGAATCCCCTACCCTTCCATATTTTTTATTGGTCATTCCCCCTGTGGAAGTTCCTGCTGCAATATTTCCGTTTTTATCCAAAGCTACACAACCCACAGTACCGCTCTTTTTTGTTTTATCCTCCAGGTTTTTATTTTCCCTTTCTTTGGCTTGCTCCAATGACTTATAGCGATTTTCGGTATAAAAGTATCCGGGATCAACCATTTCGATGTTTTGTTCTGCCGCAAATTGTTCCGCACCTTCTTTAATCAGCATTACATGTGATGAGTTTTCCATCACCTTCCGGGCGGCAGAAATCGGATTTTTAATTCTTGTAACATTGGCAACGGCTCCGGCGTTGAGTGTAAGGCCGTCCATAATGGAGGCATCCAATTCATTTACTCCATCAGCATTAAAAACCGCCCCTTTCCCCGCATTAAAAAGCGGCGAGTCTTCCAAAATTCTTACAGCAGTTTCAACGGCATCCAGAGCCGATCCGTTGTTCTCCAGCACCTTCCCACCGGCAGATAAAGCTTCTGAAAGCTTCTCCCTGTAAGCTTTTTCTTTTTCATCTGTAAAATCATCAGGATTCAAATTGCCTGCACCGCCATGAACCACAAGAGCCCATTCGTGCTTTTCAGAGACCTGACTGTCAGTTTTCTTCTGATGAGCAGGTGTGCAGGCAGCTAAAATAACCAGGACTAAAAAAAGGAATATTAAAATTTTCATTTTGGTATAGATAAGGATTGGATAATGGCTTTGATATCGATAATTCCAAACAGATGCGCTGAGGTTAAAAGAATTACAAAAATGATAACCCACCTTACAAAGGCAGCACCTTTTTTAACTGCCATTCGTGAAGCAATGAAAGCACCGGCCACATTTCCGATGGTCATCACAAGGCCATAGGCCCAGTTTACCTGATCGTTGAGGATAAAAACCATAAGGGCAAAAGGAGTATAAAGCAGGACAATCAGAACCTTTATGGCATTGGCCTTAACAAGTTCATAGCCTGCTCCCAAAACGATACCTGCCAAAAGAAAATATCCAACACCCAATTGAATAAATCCGCCATACATCCCAATAAAGAAAAAAAGCAAAACCTGCCAAAAGGTAATCTTTCTGGAAGTTAATTCTTCCCGCTCTTTGATCCATTTTTGAGGTTTGTAAAGAATAAAAATGAGCATTATCAGCATGACCACCGCCACTGCGCGTTCAAAAATCAATTCGTTAATGTCGGCAGCAATCCAGGCACCGATAACCGAACCCACAACGGCAGGAAGTGCCAACCAAATACCTTTTTTTACATCCAATACCTTCTGTTGCCTGAAACTGGATACAGCAGTTAAATTCTGCACTGCGATGGCAATGCGGTTGGTTCCGTTTGCAACTGTAGCCGGTAATCCCAGCATCATGAGAACCGAAAGTGAAATAATGGATCCTCCTCCTGCAAGTGTGTTTATAAAACCCACCAGGGCTCCGGCAGCAATAAGTGCAAAAATTTCTATTATACTCACGCATTTAGTTTTTTAAATGATGACAAAAGTAAGGATAAATGTTTCAGCTCATTGCCTTGGTATTGATGACGATTGTAAAAATATCAGAGAGAAATTCAGAGTATTTTCAAGGCCGAAAAATGGAATCGCTCCATTTGTAAAGTAAACTAAGGATAAAATTGTAGTTTTGAAAAAAATTTAATCACCCCAGCACGAAATAACTTTTAATCTTGAACTTTTAACTTTCAACACTTAATGCAAAATCTTCTATTCAACCTCCATAATCACTCCCATTATTGCGATGGTTCTTCACCTCCCGAAGAATACATCAACGCCGCCATCAAAAAGGGATTTCACACGCTGGGTTTTTCAAGCCATGCACCGGTGCCATTTGAAAACAAATTTGCCATTCAGGATGAATCAGCATTGCTGCAATATGCCAATGAGATTGCACAACTCAAGGAAAAATACAAAAAGGAAATCCATATTTTCCTCTCACTTGAAATTGATTACATCCCTGCAATTACTCAGGAATTTTCATATTTTAAAAATCTGATTAACCTTGATTATGTAATTGGCGGCGTGCATCTGGTAAGAAATCCTCATGCCGATGGGCTATGGTTTATTGACGGGCCAAAACAGGAAACCTACGATGAAGGCTTGCACCTGCTTTTCAAAAACGACATTAAAAAAGGTGTGATCGCGTACTGGGAACAAATGCGCGATATGATCGAAGCACAAAATCCTGACATTGTTGCTCATTTGGATAAAATTAAAATGCATAATAAAAACAGGTTTTTCACCGAAAAGGAAGCCTGGTATGAAGATCAGCTCGACCAAACCCTCGAACTGATTTCAAGGAAAAACACCATTGTTGAAGTAAATACGCGCGGTGTTTATAAAGGCAGATCCAATGAATTGTTCCCGGGGCTGATGGCTCTAAAAAAAATCCGTGCATTGGGAATTCCAATAACCCTGAATTCAGATGCACATAAACCAGAAGAACTTTCGGCTTATTTCGATGAAGCTAAAGAAATTTTAAGAAAAAATGGTTTTGAGTATCTAAAACTTTTTACTTCGACAGGTTGGAAGGATGTAGCAATTTGATTGGAGAAAAAAAACGTTTAGTGCAATTCCGGAAACC
>JAIOZV010000169.1 GCA_021740425.1 Bacteroidales bacterium
CAGATTTTCACTGTTTATGGATCATTTGCCTGCCGTAGTTTTTATTAAAGACTATCAGGGGAAAACCCTGTTTGTTAACAAGTTTATGGATGAGGCATTTGGTGCATCAGCATGGCTGGGTAAAACCATGCTTGAAGTTTTCCCTGATGAACTTGGTGAAAAATTATGTGCTGATGACCTAAATTCGATGGAATTGGGCTATCAGAAGATTGAAGAAAGCTTAATGCATCTTGATGGCAAATTGCATTATTACGAAACCCAAAAATTTACAATCGACCGATCAGGTCAGGAATTGTGGCTGGGAGGTATTTCATTGGACATTACAGAGCGAAAACTGGCTGAAGCAGAAATTCTGAAAGCCAAAAATGAAGCCGAAGAAGCAAACCGTGCAAAAAGCGAATTCCTCTCGCGCATGAGTCACGAACTGCGCACCCCAATGAATTCGATTCTGGGATTTGCTCAGCTCCTGGAGATGGAAGAAAAAGGTGAAACAAATAAAAAGAGCCTGAACTACATTTTAACAAGTGGTCATCATTTGCTCGCTTTGATAGATGATGTGCTCGACATTTCACGTATCGAAGCCGGAAGGCTCGAGCTCTCGATGGAACCCGCGCGTATCGGCCAAATTATTACTGATGCCATGGAAAGCGTTTATCCGCAAACCATCGAACAGCAAGTTTCTCTTCAATTTCCCGAATCACCAGCCAACCAGCTTTTTATAACCACTGATGTCAGACGATTGCGACAGGTACTTCTCAACTTACTCAGCAATGCCATAAAATATAACCAAACTGATGGTATGGTAAGTATAAAAGCCGAAGTGATGCCAAAGGATGATACAGGTAATACACCGGCAAGGATTTCAATAACAAATACCGGTGAGGGAATTGCTGCCGAAAACATCGATAAACTGTTCAGTCCGTTCGAACGCATAGGAGCCGAAAAAACCACTACCCAGGGCACGGGGCTGGGGCTGTCGGTGGTTAAAAGCCTGATGACCGCCATGGGAGGAAAAATTGGTGTTGAAAGCATTTTGGGTTCAGAAAGTACATTTTGGATCGAACTGCCTTTGGCCGACATCAATTATTCATACGGCAAGAATAACCACGACATTGAACTACTCAAACCCAGTGCAAGCCAATCAAATGATGAAGCTGGTGATTTGCAAATAGTGAAAACCGGCAGTGTGTTATACATCGAAGACAATGTGTCGAATATTCAATTGATCAATCAGGTTCTTGCCAATCAGCGGCCACATATTCGGTTGGTAAGTAACTTTAGCGGCAGAGAAACAATCATCCTCGCACTGGAATCAAATGCGGATGTAATCCTGCTCGATCTCAATCTGCCCGACATTCACGGAAGCGAAGTTTTAGAGATGCTAAAAACAAACGAGAAAACTAAAAATATTCCGGTGGTTATTGTCAGCGCCGATGCTACCCAGCGTCAAATTGAAAAACTCTTGAAATTGGGTGCTGCAAAGTATCTGACAAAACCTTTTGACCTTAACAAATTTTTAATGGTTATGGATGAAATGATCCCCACAGGGTAAGAATTTTTTTGAAAACAATAAATGCACAATAATCTTAACAATCAAAAATTAATGTCATGATCGAATCCTCACTAAAAAATGCAAACATCCTTATTGTTGATGACCAGAAAGCCAATATTGATGTATTAAAGGGACTTCTTGAAATGCAGGGATACACCAGCATCAAAACTGTTACCGATCCCAGAGAGGTAAGCCAACTTTACAAAACCTTTAATCCCGATTTGATTTTGCTCGACTTATTCATGCCCTACCTGTCGGGATTTCAGGTAATGGAACTTTTAAAACCAATCATCCCTGACACCACCTTTCTGCCCATTCTGGTACTTACAGCCGATGTGTCCAGAGAATCTAAGCAAAAAGCACTTTCGGGGGGAGCAAGCGATTTCCTGAATAAGCCTTTTGACTTAATCGAAGTGGGTATGCGTATCAAAAACCTGCTTCATACCCGATACTTGCATCAATTAATGGAAAAACAAAATCAACTGCTTGAGGAAAAAGTAAAAGAGAGAACCATTAAACTGGAATTATCAAACGAGGAATTAATTATTGCCAGAGACAAGGCTCAGGAAAGCAACAGGCTAAAAACAGCATTTCTTAATAATATTTCTCACGAAATTCGTACACCCCTCAACGGAATTTTGGGATTTGCCCCTTTCATCGTTGACCCTGATGTTTCACAAGACGATAAAGACCAGTATCTTGAATTTCTATATTTAAGTAGCGACAGACTGGTCAAAACCGTTGCTGACATAATGGATATGTCGTTGATTGTTTCAGGCAATATGAAAGTAAAAAACCAAACAATATGTGTTTCTTCGGTTTTTGAAAGATTAAATGAAAAATTCAGTGAGCCTTGCTCTAAGAAAGGCCTGGAACTAAAAATGAATTATTCAGCTTTACCTGATAATTTAACTTTTGAAACCGATGGGGATTTGCTGTTCATGGCACTGTCACATTTATTTGACAATGCAATAAAGTTTACAACAAGTGGAACTATAAATATTAGCTGCCAACTATCCGGCACGCATTTAAAATTTTCCGTCAAAGATACAGGCGTAGGAATTATGCTTGATGCCCAAAAACGTATTCTGGAAGCCTTCGAACAGGAAAATTATTTGAATACACGGGGACATGAAGGAAGTGGATTGGGTTTGAGTATTGCTGCAGGTTTGGCTAAATTGATGGAAGGTAAGCTACACATTGAATCCGAAAAACATGTTGGCACCGAGGTATGCCTTACTATACCCGCGAACCATAATCTTAACAATCAGGATCAGCAAGTGGTGATGGCTCAAATTGATTCCCCAAAAAAATTATCATCCATACTTATCGCCGAAGATGATGAAGTAAGCTACTTGTACCTTGAAACAAAACTGCAGGATATTAATGCCAATGTAACACGCGCCAATAACGGTTATCAGGTTCTCGAAATCTGTCGCAATAATCCTGATATCGATTTAATTTTAATGGATATTAAAATGCCTGAAATGGACGGACCGGAAGCTGTTCGACAAATCCGATTGTTTAATACAGAAGTTAAAATTATAGCACAAACTGCCTACGGACATAATGAAGACAAGAACAAAGCATTAGAAGCCGGATGTGATGATTATATTTCAAAGCCCATTGATTTTGACAAATTTAAGGTAATATTGAAAAAATATTTCATTATTTAATTCAGGTTACCCCGCAAACCCCCAACCATATCGCTTACACAAGAGCAAAATATTTTGTAGATGTCTGTGATAATAAAAATGCTGGTCTCCATCTCACATTATCGGTTTTGAATAAATTGTGTTGAAAGCCAGGATATTATAATTGTGATGGCAAATCTGTTGAGTTTATTGTGGTGAGATGAGGAAATATAGGCAAGTTATAAAATTCCGGCATTTTTTAATATTTCCCACAATTGTGGTTGGATTTCAGCTTGCTTCCTGAAAATTTCTTTCATTTTTTCGTTTTCTCTTTTCAGAGTTTCAACTTCATCATTTAAGGGTTTGATCATGCTGCGCCTGTCCCATAAAACAAAGCCAACCAAAAACAACATGAAACTAAATAATATCCCAAAGCCCCAGTAAAGAAATGTTTTTTGATCATCCAATCTATTTTCAATATTTTCAAAACGTTGATCAATGGATTGCATGTTGGTGTTCATCTCGTTTCTTAGACTATTCATCTCGTTTCTTAGGCTCTGAATATCCGCTTCAACCTGAATTAGTCGATCCCTGTCTGCAAGAGTATAGGGGACTTCCTGTGTCTGCGAACTAAGATTTATCGCAAATAAAAACAGAAATATATATACAAGTAACCGTTGCATTGTTATGTGTTTGACCACAAAGATAGAAATAAATTTTTACCCTTCTATTATTTTCTTTTTACTTGTCCTGAAAACTTTAAACCTCAGGAAACCAGCAGCATTTTAACCCGGGTTAACTTTATAAATTTTATTCACCGGCTATAATCAGGGCTTGTTGAAAAACTCAGAATGTTTATATTTCGGTGCGCTGCACCTCTTGTTTCAATTCTACTTGATTTTTCAACAAAGATTATCGCCACTCTGTGGCTCAATTTTCAGGTGCAGCGCACCGATAATCTTTTTAGAATTTTGTCCGATGATGTGTTTTAAGGTGCAGCGCACCGTAATATTTGATGCAAGGTTTTTCAATCAATATCTCCTAAACCCTTGCACAAGGAATCCTATATTATTGAAACAACTTCCAACTATCCAATGGATTGGCCTTTTTCAGCAGCCCCTAATTAAACTGGATGTTTTTCATGGATGTAATCACTTTTTAATTGAGCATCCCTTTCTCCACCTCTTTTACCAGCTCCTTCATCGAAATGTTGCCAACGGCTGAATTGCGCAGTTGACCCATGGCCCAATCCACGGCATTGCGTGGTTTGTCCGAAAATTTAATTTTTTCGAATTTCTCTTTCAGGAAAGGTATTTTAGCCAGGATATCCATTTTTGGATACCGTTTAAATTTGATGGTGGTGAGCACGGAATCAAACTCCATTTTTGGATGCTCATATACTTCGGCGATCATGTTTTTGGCAAGTTCAACATCGATGTTCTCGTCCTTTAAAAATTTAAACAGCGAATAAATCACTTTATAATCAAAAGTTGCCATCGGTTTGTAATGTCCTTCTACAAATTTCATGGTGTGACCCATAAAAGTGCCTGCAAACACAGGATCTACACCCAGCTCATTCACTATTTGCTCGATGAGCGGGAATAGATTTTTCTTGAATATAAAGGTGTAGGTATCGTCAGGGATTTTCCACTCTTTTAGTTTAAGGTATCTTTCGCTGATATCCTCGGGCAGGTTTTTGCCAAGGTTATTGATATGTTCATCGGTGAGCGGAATGGGAGGCGAATCTGTGTCGGGATACATCCTGTCGGCACCCGGCAAAACCCGTTCAAAAATGGTGGTTCCATCTTCAAAACATTTACGGGTTTCGTTTGGGACACCCTCGAAGGCCATCCGGCACCGTTCTTCTATTACATCAAGGGCTGTTATTAAATCAGCATCAGGCCCCCAAATGATAATTTGGGCATCATTTTCTGCTGCTTTAATGAGTTCGCGCAATTGATTGAAATCTTTGGCAGAAATTACAGGTTCCAGTGCTTCGCTGTGGGTCATATTTGGTTGTTCAAGACAGGCGATTACCTTGAGCCTTTCCGCAAGTTCATCGGCAAACATTTTGCC
Organism: Bacteroidales bacterium; assembly: GCA_021740425.1. Lineage (GTDB taxonomy): Bacteria > Bacteroidota > Bacteroidia > Bacteroidales > 4484-276 > SABY01. Next base: position 5,263 of record JAIOZV010000169.1, read on the forward strand.
GGGCTGGGTAAAATGAGAAAGAATCCCTTTAAAATGAGGCAGGTTTACTGCAACAATCCTGCTTCCGGATTTCTTCGACAGCACAAGGGGTTCAAAAGTGAAATCAAAATCATGGTATTTAAGGTATTGGTGTTTGGGTTCCCATCCCGAAGGTTTCTTTACTCTTTTGTTGAGCTCGTTTTTAATGGCCAGCAAAGCCCATTGCCTGAAACATTCGTTGTGCGTAAGTTCAGGTATCCATTTTGTGTGTGAAACCCCTTTGATTTCCACACGGCTGCCACCACGGCAGCTAACGTTTACATCTTCGCGGCCTGCGCCAATCCCAGTCCTTACTTTTCCTGTGCTGCGATTCAGGAAACGTATGTAATCGCAGGCTTCCGCAACTTCGTCAGGATTAACGCAGTCGGGGTAGGTCACGGTTTCGATCAGGGGCATGCCCAGACGGTCGGTTTTGTATGTCCGCACATGGCCAATATCCGAAATCTCACGGCATGAATCTTCTTCAAGGCTCAGTTGTATGAGCCTAATTTTTTTATTTTTTAATGGAATTTCCCCCTCAACGCCTATGATGGCCGTTCGCTGAAAACCCGTGGGAATAGAACCATCGAGGTATTGCTTTCTGGTTATGTGTACCTCTCCCACAATATTGAGTTTTGACAGTAATGAAATGGCTATGGAAATATCCAGTGCATCTTTGTTGAGCGGAAAAGGAGGTGTGTCATCCACCTCATAGGTGCAGGTGGTTTGGTGCTTTATGCGGTAAAAAATTTCTTTTTTGGTTTTAAACTCCATGAGTGCAGTGCCATCATACTCCCCCAGTTCGCTCAAGGTTGGTCGCATGTGCCTGATCAGTTCAGCATCGTAATCATCGCTTTTGTGATAAAGCCCCGCAGGGCAGTTGCAAAACAACTTTTTTTCGGTGAGCAATTGCTGATGAACCTCCAGCCCTGATTTGAAGCCAATTCTGTTGTAATCGTCCTGAGTAGCTTCTTTTCGCGTAACATATCCAATGCTTTTACGTGAATTTTCGTAGTTCTTTTTTGGATTAAATTTCTGTTTCATATTTGGTTTTGCCAGATAATATCAAATTGGGCATCAAATGTAGATATTGTCAGGTAGAAAAGTACTATTTTTACATAAATTTTAAAGTACGCGTTATGAATAGTTCCAGGATTATTAAAATAGTGATAGCCCTTGTTTCTTTAATGATCGTTGGCGGATTGGTTTATTATTTTATGTTTAATCCATCTGCAAAGTATAGTAAAATGGTGGGAAATGCCGATGAATTATTTCTGGCAAATCAGCTTGATGAGTCACGAAAGCTTTATGAAAAAGCTCTTGAAATAAAAAGTGATGAAACCTATCCAAGACGAAGAATTGTTGTTATCGACAGCATAAAGCGCCAAACCGAACTTCAAATTCGCTACGATGAAAAAATTCAAAAGGCAGATCAGTTATTTGATGCAAATGATTATCTCGGTGCAAGCCAATACTATTTTGATGCTGCAAATATTTTTCCGGATGCTGATTATCCCCTGGATCAAATAAAATTAATCCAAAAATTACTGAAGGATCCATCCTATGTTGAACCTGAGAAAAAACCGTTGGCTCATGCCAAAGTTGAACCTCAAAAAACAAAATCTGTGCAGACTGATGGCGGCGAGTCAAAAACACAATCAGCACCTGCTGTGCAAACAAAAACCACTCCTGTAAAAACCACTGCAAGCCAAAATAATAACCGCGTAGCCGATGGCAAATATTTTCATGTGATAGTTGGTGTTTTTTCTGATCATCAAAAAGCGATCGAACTCAATAATAAACTGATTGGTGAAGGCAGAGAATCGCAGATTATTTACCGGCCCGGAAAATTGGAGGCTGTAAGCTTTGGTTCTTACAACGATTTGAATACTGCTTCCAGTTTTCTGAAGTTTGTAAAAAATGACATAAACAAGGATGCCTGGGTATTGTATTACGAAGTCAAATAATTGTATCAGTTCGGCTATTCTTAAGCCAATCACAAAATAAAACCCGGAAAATACGGTTAAAAAAATCCTTATTACATGTTATTAAATGAATAATCGAGTAGTGCCAAAACACAAATATTTCTTTTTTATCCTCTTGGCCGTCTGTTTTATTGATAGCTTTCAACCTCTGCTTCATGCCCAAAACACAACCAAAATCAGAATAGTTAATGCAGATGATTTGTTGGGCTCCAAAACCACCGGACAGGATTTGAATATTTTTGTTGGCAATGTGGTTTTTGAGCACGACAGCGCCTTCCTTTATTGCGATAGCGCAGTGCTTTACAGCGAAACCAACAACCTCGAAGCCCACAGGAATGTGAGGGTCAAGGTAAGCGATACACTGAACCTATACGGCGATGTGTTGTATTACAACGGCGATACCCGCATTGCCACCGTAACCGGCGATGTTATTCTCGAAGATAATGATGCTACACTTTACACCGACAGGCTGATTTATGAGCGAAATACAGGCCTGGCTTTTTACAAAACCTGGGGTCGAATTATCAGTGATGAAAATGAATTGACAAGCACCGCAGGCTACTATTATACAGATGATAAAATGCTATATTTTAAAAAAAATGTTGTGTTGGTAAATCCCGATTACCATTTAGCATCGGATACCCTGATTTTTAATACAGCAACAGAGGTTGCCGACATTTCCGGGCCCACAAGAATTACCGGAAAGGACGAATTTCTGTATTCCGAAAATGGAACTTACAACACCAAAACCGGATTCACCAGGTTGGATTTGAATTCATACATGACCTACAAAGAACAATACCTTTCGGGTGACAGTATTTTGTACGATAAAATTCTTGGCGTGGGTGAGGTATTTGGAAATGCATTTATTAAAGACTCTGTACAAAATGTGATCATCACCGGAAACTACGCCGATTATCACCGGCATGACGGTTATGCCCTCGCCACCGATAGTGCGGTGGTGATTATGGTAGATAAATACGACAGCCTTTTTATGCATGCTGATACGCTTCGGCTTACTTTCGATAGCACCGACAGCCCGGCCAGTCTGCTGGCTTTTAACAAGTGCAAGTTTTTTAAACCCGACCTTCAGGGTATGAGCGATTCGCTGGTTTATTCTTTTAACGATTCAACAATTAACATGTATTTGAACCCTGTTTTGTGGACAAAGGGAAATCAATTGTCGGCTGAACAGATAGAGATTTATACCTCCAATCAGCGGGTGGATTCGATGAATATGATTAAATCTTCGTTTATTGTTTCACTCGATAAGTTTGGTCGCAATCAATACAATCAGATCAAGGGTAAGAACATGGTGGCTTATTTTGAAGAAAATGAACTGAATCTTGTAAAAGTGGACGGCAATAGCGAAACCATTTATTTTGTGCGCGAAGAAGATGGAAACCTGATAGGTATTAATAAAGCTGTATCAAGCAGCATGGAAATTTGGATCGAAGACCGGCAGGTAGTAGATATTTATTACTTCGATAATCCTGATGCCCAGCTTTACCCGGAATCCGAATTGCCTGCTGACCAATACTTTCTTCGTGATTTTAAGTGGCTAAAAGACGACCGCCCCATCAATAAATACGATATTTTTAAGTGGACAGTCAACCTGCCGGCTTTGCGTTAAAAAACCGAGGGTGCATTTCGCCCATTGCAAATTAATTTATTCCGGCAGATACTTTGATTTTGAAAAAATAAAGGCAGTGCATTCGGTGACCAATCCTACCATAATTGCAATAATTCCCAAATAGCTTAAAACCCTGGGCGTGTACTGCTCAATCATTACAAGTGTGAAATAGGCAAAGATTAAAGTAATTATGGTATTGATTACAAATAAAGTACCCAATACATTCTTGTTTATATACAGCATAATTGCTTCCACCAAATCAGTAAGTGCAGAAAAAAGTATCCAGCCAATTACAATCCACAGTAATTCCAGCCTTTCCCCACCATAATTTATTGAAAGCCATATACCGAAGGCAAGATGAAAAAATCCGACTACTATTATCCAAATACGATTTTTAATGTCTTTTACAAACAATCCAAGGCTCAGGTGAAGTATTGCTATCAGGATGATCAGTACATCAAAAAAAATTGAAAGCGTGTCGAAGGTACCGGTTTGAAGAAATGCGAACAAGCCAAAAATGAAAAAGAATATTCCTTTAAATGCAGGTATCCACGAATT
>JAIOZV010000170.1 GCA_021740425.1 Bacteroidales bacterium
AAACTACACTTGAAGGCAGTGTAACAGTTGTTGTTGAGGATATGCCCGATCAGGCTGCAACTCCCGAAGGTGAGACCGACATGTGCTGGGGAGTGTTCCAAACCGTTTACCAAACACTGGGTGCCGAAGGAGCCAGCAGTTACAACTGGATGCTCGAACCTGAAACAGCAGGAAGCATTGCCGGAGCAGGCATGACAGCCACAGTTACCTGGGATGAAACTTTTGTAGGAACAGCACAGGTTATGGTCGAAGGCATGAACGATTGCGGTGCCGGTGCGATGTCAGTAAGCCTGGAAATTAACATGCATGAACTTCCATTGGTTGACCTTGGCGCTGACATGACCGTCTGCGCAAATGAAACCATCCTGCTTGATGCAGGAAACCCCGGATCAACCTACCTTTGGTCCACAGGCGAAACCACCCAGACTATCCAGATAGATACAACAGGTGTGGGAATTGGTTCTGTTATAGTTTCTGTTTTGGTTACTGATGGCAATACCTGCGAAAGCTCCGATGAAATCACCATCCAGTTTGATGATTGTACAGGAGTTACTGAATTATCAGAAAAATGGGCTGTTGAGGTTTATCCCAACCCATCCGATGGTATTTTCAGCGTAGAATTAAATTCGGTGAATGGCGTACCTGTAAGTTTGGTAATTTACAATACTATGGGCAGGAAAATATTCGAACAGGAAAATATTTCAGTTCAGTCCACAAAAACAATTAACCTTGATTTAAATACTATTCCTGAAGGTATTTACATGTTAAATATTAAAGGAAATGGCATCAATATGATGCGTAAAATTATTATTCAAAAATAAGCCAATCAAAATAAAGGCTTAAGCAACTAACAAGCTGCCATGTGTAAAATATGTTTACACATGGCAGCTTTTTTATAACAGAATTGTATCGATACTTTCCACATCGAATGAATAACAGGAAAGAAAGTGCTTTTTTATTTAAAATACTTTAACATAAAATTAGGGATTTGAATTAAATTGGTTTAACTTTGCTAATCTTATTGGGGGAATCATTTTAAATTATTTTTAATCAATAAACCAAAAATATCATGAAAAGGATGTACATATTATGTTTGTCTATGGCTTTGATAGTTTTAAATTGCAGTCTTTTACAAGCACAACCAAATGTTATTAATAATCAGGCTATGGATAGCCTTGAAAATTTTTCAAAACTTGCAGGAATTGACTTTAGCAAAGGAGAACTCGACAATCCAATACCACCGGGCTGGGAGTTTTTTACTTCAGATAAAGTGCATATTATTTCAGTTTTCACAAGTGCAAACCCAAACCTTTGTGGTATCCCCATGGAACCTGGCGACTATATCGGCCTTTTTTACATGAATGATAACGGCGAGGAAACCTGTGGGGGTTGCGCTCAATGGACCGGAACTGAAAATGTACCCCTGATTGCCTATGGTGATGACAACTATACTACCATAAAAGATGGATTTGCACAAGGAGAAACCTTGCTTTGGCGCGTGTATTTATATTCGATGAATAATGAGATTTTTTCAGCCACACCAGTTTATGACCCGGCCTGGCAATCAACCAACAAGTTTGGCAGCGGAGGACTCTCGATAGTTTGGGAGCTGAATTACTTTTACCCTAACAATATAATAATTCCTCAGGGCTGGAGCGGACTTTCGAGCTACACCAAGGCAAGGTCATTCCCTCCGATTATTTACAACGTGTTGAGCCCCATTTCAAACGAATTAATCATCATCCAGGACATGACCAAAATGTATTATCCAGAGGCCGGCATCAACACCATGTTTGTTTGGACAAACGGAAAAGGGTACAAAATCAAATTATCCGAGGAAGCCGTATTTCCCATGATGGGCTGCCCTGTAGATAACCCTACTGTGAGCTTAACCGCCACATGGAATCTGCTGCCGGTTTTGAGCAGATGCAATGTACTGGCCTCACAACTTTTTGCCCCCATTTTGAGTAAAATTATAGTAGTTAAAGAAATCGCCGGGAACCGGGTGTTTTGGCCTGCCATGGGAATAGAAACCCTGCAGGTACTTGAACCGGGAAAGGCTTATTACATGGCGGTTACCTCAAGCACTTCCGTAACATACCAGGATTGCCAGTCCTTTAAAGAAGAAATTGTTCCTCAGGAAAGCGAAATGCAAAATCTTACCACATGGAACGATCCGGTAAAAACAGGCTTTACCCACAATATTGCATTTTATCCAGATGCCCTTGCAGATTTGCATCAGGATGATTTTATAGGAGCCTTCACAAGCGATGGCTATTGCGCAGGACTTGTTCAAATAAACGACATCAGCAAAAATCAGGCAATCACGGTTTATGGCGATGATATCACCACTCCCGAAATCGATGGAATAGCTGAAGGGGAAGAAATCACTTTCAAAGTTTTTAAATCAAATAACGGTGAGGAGATAAACGTCAGGCCTGAGTACGACTTGAACTATCCTTCCTCCAACGGACTTTTTTATGACAACGGCCTTAGTGTTGTAAATACATTAAAGCTATCATCCACAGGCATTAGTGAAATGGACTGCGGAATAAGTATTTTCCCGAATCCAACAAATGATATGGTGGAGCTTAGAAAGGAAAATGCAGAAAATTCCACCATCACCATTCAAACCGTAAACGGCCGGATGCTCATGCAAAAACAAATTACGGGCAACACTCAGCTCAACCTGTCTGATTACAGCAAAGGTATTTATGTGATAATCATCGAAAACTCAAATTCAAGAAATATTCAAAAACTTGTAATCAAATAGCTTTTAACATCAACACAATGACAAACCTCCGGGATCAAACCCGGAGGTTTTTTGTTTTTTGTATGACCAACACAGGTTGATTTTGTGTTGAATTTCGAGTAACTTTGTTGAAAGTTTACTATTGAATTACCGGCAAAATTGTGAATGTATTTAATACAATTAATCATGAGAAAAATAAACAAAACCATATTGCGAACGCTTGGCTTGTCTGGTCTTTTCTTCTTTTTTCATCTTGGTTTCAGTATTGCGCAAAGCGATGGCTCAACAATCTTCTTATGCGTAAAACCAACAGAAGATTCCCTGCGCATAAACCATAAAATATCGGGGCAGGCACTTTTTTTACCGGGGTCGGTACCATTTGCCGGATTAAAAATTTCCTTTTCCGGTGTTGGTGAGGCAGTAGTGGCAGAGAATGGAACCTACAGTATGGATGTGCCAAGGCACTGGACCGGAACGGCTACCCCTTATCTGTGCGAAGGAGGAGGATACCTTTTTGAGCCGGCCTCCATCAGTTACGTGGATGTTGTTTTTGATAAAACAAATCAAAATTATATGGGCGAAGCCACAACCATCCACACCATTTCTGGTACTTTTACAGATATAAATTCAGGAGAACCTCTGGCAAATACGCAAATAACTTTCAACTTGTCGGGGGGGGATGAAACCGGGCAAATCATTGTTACCACAAATGAGATTGGCGAATATAGTTTTGAACGGCTGCCTTGCTGGAGCAATACGCTTGACCCCTATTTAAGCGGGTTATACTATTTTGAACCCAGAATAAGGTCATACGATCACATCACTTCTGATCAATTGAATCAGAATTTTGAAGTGATATACTATAATTACCCGCAGCCACCCGGCTGGGAAACCATCAATACAGGAAGTTTTAGCTTCATCGCGGTTGATATTAATTCAGACCCCGACATTTGCGAGGCCTCTCTCAATATTGGTGATCTTATCGGGGTTTTTTACAATGATGAAAATGGAATTTCAAAATGTGGCGGCTTTGGCCGATGGCAGGACGAAAACAATGTATTTATTTCGGCACAGGGCGATGACAACACAACGGCAAATAAAGATGGCTTTGCTAATTTTGAGACCTATACCTGGAAAATATTTTCTTATGCGGATCAAATATCCTATCCTGCGAATGTGGATATGAGTATCGGAAACAATTACTGGTCAAGTTTCGGGCTTTCAAAAGTGAGTGCCCTCGATGGTTTTTACGAACACTCCCTTCAGATTTTTGCGGGCTGGAGCGGAATCTCAAGTTACATCCTGCCTGATATTTATCCTGCATTTATCGATGATATTATGGAACCCATTATCGATGATCTGGTAATAATCCAAACCCTGGATAAAATGTATTATCCTGAAGCAGGCGTTAATAACCTCTTGTTTTGGAACTACAACAAAGGGTACAAAATTAAAGTGAACAACGATGTGGAATTACCAATGGATGGCTGTCCGGAGGCAAACCGAACCATAAATCTCACTGCCACCTGGAACCTCATCCCTGTATTAAGCAAATGTGATGTGCTTGTCGAAGATTTATTTTTCCCCATCACCAATAAGCTGATTCTTGTGAAGGAAATTGGCGGCACAGGTATTTACTGGCCTCAAATGGAAATAAATACTCTGGGGGTTCTTCAATCGGGAAAAGCATATCTCGCAGCAGTTTCCGGAAATGCCTCAATAACCTTTGCCCCATGCGAAAATGCCAAAAGCAAATTGATTTCTGAAACTTTGAAGGAACCTGATTTTTCTCCCTGGGAAATTCCTGTAAAAACCGGTTCGAGTCATACCCTGCTTTTCAAATCGGAAGCATTTTCAGATATCAGGAAGGGGGATTTTTTGGGCGCATTTACCCGCGATGGATATTGTGCAGGTATCACCGAGATAAAGGAAAGGGAAACAAATATAGGGCTTACCATTTTTGGTGATGATATTTCCACGAATGAAACAGATGGATTTATTGCTGACGAAGAAATTATTTTTAAAATCTATAAATCTGAAACAAACGAGGAACTCATAGCATTTGCAACTTTTGATTGTAATTATTACCCCGACCACGCCGCCTTTACTGATAATGGCGTTTCGGTAATCAACAAAATGGAAGTGAATCCATCAGGGTTAATATCACCAACCGGACAATTAAAATGCTTCCCAAACCCAAGTTCCGGAATTGTAAAATTCCAGACAGATTCTGATGAAACATTTGTGCTGACCATCCAAAATATGAATGGGCAAACACTTTTTGAAACGGAAATTACCGAAAACGGGCAACTCGATTTGTCGTTTTTTGAACACGGGATTTACATCCTGAAACTTGAAAGCGAGGAACAAATCCTTATAAGTAAATTAATTTTAAAGTAAGCAATCACAAATTTCTCTTGATATCAAAGGCAAAAGTGAATGATATTCACAATCTTTAAATATTTTGAACTGCTGCTCTCAACAAACTTAGCCTATTTTTGTAACAAAATTTCATTACCGCAACAGCAGAAATTTAACAAATATTCTTTATGAAAATTTTTAAAATATTTTCAATTCAGCAATTCTTTGCATTAGTGTTTGCACTTATTTTTTCGTCGGTAAATATGTATGCAAACGATCGTATTGACGACAACACAAGGCATTGTCAGATATTTTCGTTGGAAGATTCTTTACGTGTAAATCATGTGATTTCAGGATACATTAATTTATTGCCAGGCAATGATCCTTTCAATGACGTGATAGTTACGTTTTCGGGCATCGGGGATGCCCTTACTGATGACAGTGGGTTTTACACAATGGAAGTTCCGGAAGGCTGGAACGGTGAAGCTACACCTCATTTGTGCGAAGGAAACTTTTATACATTTTATCCGTCTCAAATTTCCTATGTAGAGGTTTTTGCAGATATAAACGATCAAAATTATGATGGAGAGGCCGATACTACTTTTGTAATATCGGGAAAGATTACCGATAAAAATACCGGCGACCCACTCGCAAACAAGCAAATTATTTTTAGCAAATCTGTTGGTGGCACCCCATGGTCCATTGTTGTTGAAACCAACGCAGCAGGCGAGTACAGTTTTGAGCAACTTCCCTGCTGGGACAACGTAGTTAATCCTGCCGTTGAAGGTTATTACTATCTTGAACCGTTTACCCGCGAATACACCGATTTGGCAGCCGACATGCCGGATCAGGATTATACCTTTATCAATTTCGAATATCCCGTACCACCCGATTGGAATTACACACAAACCGGTGATGCGCATATTATTTCCATTCGCAATACCGCATTCCCGGATATTTGCGGAACCCAGCTTGAGCTTGGGGATTTGATCGGTGTATTTTTTTATGATTTCGACAATGAGCTGAAATGTGGCGGTTTTGCCCGATGGCAGGACGAAAGTAATGTTGCCCTGATTGCCCAGGGAGATGATAACCTAACCCCTGATGTTAAAGATGGTTTTGGGAATTTCGAACTTATGAACTGGAAAATCTATTCCTACGCCAACGAATTGAATTATCCTGCCAAACCGGTTTATCAGACAGGCGGTTTTTTAAGCACGAACAATAAATTTACCAGTGGTGGATTGTCCATTGTAAATTCCATCGATGGATATTTTACCAACATCATCACTCTGCCTGAAGGATGGAGCGGACTATCCAGCTATACCAAACCCAACGTCCAGTTGATCATCAGCAACGTAATGGCTCCGATAATGGATGAACTGATTATCATCCAGGATCTGGAAAAAATATACTATCCGGCTGGCGGGATAAACACCATGTTTGTGTGGACCTACAACAAGGGCTATAAAATTAAAGTTTCCGAACAAGTTGATTTGCCCATAAACGGATGTCCGGAGGCAAACAAAACCATAAACCTTGTTCCCACCTGGAATATCCTTCCGGTGATGAGCAAATGTGATGTTGATCCTTTAGAACTTTTCAGCCCGGTTGGCGATAAACTTTTGATCGTTAAAGACATTGCGGGAACCGGAGTTTACTGGCCAGCAATGGGTGTTAATTCCCTGGAAGTGCTCAAACCCGGACGCGCTTATTTTGTAGCGGTAACCCAAAGTACCTCCGTCACCTTTTCGGGATGCGAAGTGGCAAAAAACTTAACCCAGCCCGAAACAGAAAACAAAAACACTGAAGCACCCTGGCAACTTCCTGAATTATCAGGCTCAAGCCATATAGTAGCTTTTACAGATCAAGCACTGACAAACCTGAATCCGGGAGACTTTATCGGGGCGTTTTCGCAGGATGATATTTGCTTTGGACTGGTACAGCTTAATGATGTGGAAACCTCTACAGCAATCACTGTTTTTGGCGATGATGCTTTAAGCCCCGAAAAAGACGGGTTTGCTGATTATGAATCAATCTTGTTTAAAGTTTTTGATTCGGAAAACCAGGAAGAAATTAACACAGAGGTAACTTATAGCGGAAATTTTCCCTCTGCTGACGGCCGTTTTACAGATAATGGATTGTCGGTAGTTGAAACCCTGAAGTTTTCCTCCACTGGCGAAGATGAACCGTCACAAGATGTGGTATTTTTTCCCAATCCATCGTCTGGCATCGTTCATATCGAAAGCCCGGATGAAAATATTTTTGAGCTTACCATTCAAAATATCAATGGAAAAGAAGTTTTTCACCAAAGCATTTCCGGCAACAAGGCTCTGGATTTTACTGCATTTAATAAAGGTGTTTATTTAGTAAAAATCACAAACCCGGATCATACTTTTATCAGGAAACTTATTTTGAACTAAATTTTAAATGATCATTAAAATAGTTGGTGATTTTTTCGAACATGTGAACCCTGGCTTGTCCGCGCATATTATGTTCAGCCCCCGGATACACAAAATAATCAACCTGTTTGCCCTGCTTAATGCACTCATCAAGAAAGGTGAGGCTGTTTTGCCACATCACCACAGGATCGTTGGTTCCGTGAATAATCAGCAGGTTGCCTTCAAGATTTTCGACATAATTTAAAACCTTTGCTTTTTCATAACCTTCGGGGTTTTGTAAGGGGGTATCCATGTATCTTTCGCCGTACATCACCTCATACCATTTCCAGTCGATCACGGGCCCTCCGGCACAGGCCACTTTGAACACTCCTGGATTTCTCAAAAAAAGTGAGGTAGTTAAAAATCCGCCATAGCTCCAGCCATCTACACCCATTTTATCGGCATCCACATAATCCAGCGTTTTTAAATATTCTACGCCTGTCATTTGATCAGCCATTTCCTTTTCGCCGCAGCGGCGATGAATGATGCTTTCAAACTCGAAACCTCTGTTGGCTGAGCCACGATTATCGAGGGTAAAAACCACGTATCCCTGCTGAGCCATGAGATTGAGCCAAAAACCTGCTCCACCTGTCCATGAATTATCGATGAGCTGGGCATGAGGACCTCCATAGGTATAAACCAGCACCGGATATTTTTTTGCCGGATCAAAGCCGGCTGGCTTAATCAGGCGGCAATACAAATCCGTTGCCCCATCATCGGCCTTGAGCGTGAAAATCTCCATTTCTCCAATTTTATAATCTTTCCATGGATCAACATCTTCAAGTAGTGTATTCAGCATTTTCCCATCGCTGCCTAGCACATAATAAGCCCTGGCCATGCTGACACTGCTAAAAATATCTATAAAATAATCTTTGCCCTTTGAGGCAACAATGTTGTGGGTTCCTTCTGCAGTGGTAAGTTTTTCTGTTTTATGTTTTTTCAAATCAGTTTTGTACAGATGGCGTTCAATCGGGCTGGCCTGGGTGGATTCGTAATACACGTTTTTTTCACCTTCATCAAACCCGATTAAGTTTGTAACTTCCCATTCACCTTTTGTGATCTGGCTGATCATCTCGCCTTCGACAGTATAAAGATAGAGATGATTCCAACCGTCACGGCGGCTTTGCCAGACAAACTGCTCCGGATTTTTACTCAAAAAGTATAAGTCGTGCAAGGGCTCCACATACCTTTCGTTTTTTTCCTCAAAAAGTGTTTTTATGAATTTGCCGCTTATTGCGTCATATTTATTCATCTCCAGATGATTCTGATCGCGATTGAGCAGACCGATAAAGAGATACTTCCCGTCAGGATTCCAGGATACGGAAGTTAAATATTGGTTTTGCGGGCCGGTGGTAGCGATGTATGTAATTTGATTTAAGCCCGGATTGAAAACACCCAACTGTACTTCCTGGCTTTTTTCGCCTGCCATAGGATAGCTTATGGGATCAGCTTTTGCAATGGGCTGAAAAATATCCACAAGGGGATATTTTGTAACTTTTGTCTGGTCGGTGCGGTAAAATGCCAAAAGACTTCCATCGGGTGACCAGAATGACCCATTGCTGATGCCAAACTCATTTCGCGAAGGCACATGCCCAAACAGGATATCTGCATCAGATTCATCACTCACAGCAATCTGATCACCGTTAATGGCTACAAATAAATTATTGCCAATAGTATAAGCCACCGAAAATGTGTTGTAATCGATCTCAATATTTTCTGCTTCTTCGGGGTATTCATTTACTTTGAGCAATTTCTCATCATCAAAATTGTAAACAAAAACTTTGTTTTCGCTTGTGAAATAAAAGC
>JAIOZV010000171.1 GCA_021740425.1 Bacteroidales bacterium
TGTACATACTGATAATCGCTCCGTAACCGGAAGAGGAGGCCTTACGCTGATCCCATTTTTAGATATCAATTTTAACAATGTAAAAGACGATAACGAACCTGTAATTCCCAACCTGGATTTGCGGATCAACGGGGGTCGTTTCCTCGACAGGGAAAAAGATTCGCTGACCCGCGTGATGGATTTGGAGCCATACTCCAGCGTATTGATCGAGCTGAATAATGATGGCTTTGAAAACATAGCCTGGCAACTGCGCGACAAGGCCATGCGTGTTTATATTGATCCCAACCAGTTTAAGCACATCGAAATTCCGGTGTATCCTATGGGTGAAATCAACGGAATGGTTTACATTAAAAAAGGCAGAACCCTGATCGGGCAAGGCAGGATACTTGTTGATATTTACACAGCAACGGGCGAATTGGTAAAAAAAATCATGAGCGAACGCGATGGGTACTTCACTTTCCTGGGACTTGCCCCCGGAGATTATTATGCAATACTTGACACTGAGCAGATGGAGAAATTAGGCTGGAGTTTTCAACCAGATCAGATTGATTTTTCAATTCAGCCTTCAGAATGGGGAGATATTGTGGATGGTATTGACTTTACCATTACCGTAAATGATGCTGGTGATACCGGTGCTTCCCAAAATGAAAACCCCATAAAAAAAACAAGCACTGCCAATGTTGGGAATAATGATAAACCTACAGTAAGGCAAAGGAGTAAAACCACCGATGATGCTGTCGAAAAAAACATCATCCCTCCTACTGATGTACAATCTGCTTTATCTTTCAGTCAGGAGCGGGGAATCTTTTATGTACAAACCGCTTCGTGCCCCAGCATGGGCATTGCTCAGCAGGAAGTGGCAAAAATTGCTGGTTTAACAAGCACCTGTTCTGCAGGAGTGGTAAATTCGGAAGGCAAATTTAAAGTACGGCTTGGATATTTTAAAACCAGAGCCGATGCCGATGCCTGCAAGGAAGTTCTCAGGAATCAAAACGTGGATGCTTTTGTGGGAACGGTTGAGGATACTGATAAAAAGGAAGAAACCCCCCTGCCTTCTGAAGAAATCAGTATTGCAGTCCCATTTAATGAACAGGCAGGAAATTTTTATGTACAAACCGCTTCGTGCCCCAGCATGGGTATTGCTCAGCAGGAAGTGGCAAAAATTGCTGGTTTAACAAGCACCTGTTCTGCAGGAGTGGTAAATTCGGAAGGCAAATTTAAAGTACGGCTTGGATATTTTAAAACCAGAGCCGAAGCCGATGCCTGCAAGGAAGTTCTCAGGAATCAAAACGTGGATGCTTTTGTGGGTGCAGTTGAGGATACTGATAAAAAGGAAGAAACCAACAGGCCGCTTAATCAGGCAGGTATTTCCACGGAGCTGGATGTTAATGCCGGCATCTATTATGTGCAAACGGCATCGTGCCCTACCATGAGAATCGCCCAAACAGAGTTGGCAAAGTATGAAGAATTAAAAATTTATCCTTCAGGCATTGTTGCCATTGATGATGCCTTTAAAGTACGTTTTGGATATTTCAAAACCAAAGCTGAAGCCAGGGATTGTTTTGATGCTCTTAAGCGTATGGGTTCAGAGGCATTTATTGGAATTAAAAACCCTTAAGGCAGGCAGGAAAGAGGGTAGAGCTTTGACAATTAAGAGGTTAAAGCGTTACGGGGGAGAATTAGGCGCTTGCTCGATAAATTTTCAAAGATTTCCTTTTTTTGGATTCTGATAATTACTAAATTGCGCCCATATTAATTTTTACCCGGATATCCATGTTAGTAAAAGTTTTTGGAAGTGCAATTCAAGGCGTGAATGCGATTACCATCACTGTTGAAGTTAATATTGGTAAAGGAGTTAACTTTTTTCTGGTGGGGCTTCCCGACAGCGCAGTAAAGGAAAGTCAGCAGCGCATCGAGTCAGCTTTGACTTACAATGGGTTCAGGCTACCGGGTAAAAAAATTGTGATCAATATGGCTCCTGCCGATATCCGCAAAGAAGGCTCCGCCTACGACCTGACCATAGCCCTTGGCGTTCTGGCAGCCTCAGAGCAAATAAAATCAGAAAATATCGATCAATATATCATCATGGGAGAGCTTTCACTGGATGGTGGACTGCAGCCCATCAAAGGCGCTTTACCCATAGCCATCGAAGCCCGAAAAAAAGGGTTTAAGGGTTTTATCCTCCCTGCTCAGAATGCCCGGGAAGCCGCGATTGTAAACGATTTAGATGTTTATGGAATAGAAAATATAAAGCAGGTTATCGATTTTTTTAATGGTGAAATTGAGCTTGAACCTACCGTGATTAACACACGTGACGAATTTTATTCCAGCCTCAACGAATACGAATTTGATTTTGCGGATGTAAAAGGCCAGGAAAATATTAAAAGAGCTTTGGAGATCGCAGCAGCAGGCGGGCACAATGTAATTTTGATTGGCCCTCCGGGATCAGGAAAAACCATGCTGGCCAAAAGATTGCCTTCCATTTTGCCTCCACTTAATTTACACGAGGCACTCGAAACAACCAAAATACACTCGGTGGCCGGAAAAATGCACCGCGAAACAGCGCTGATTTCAGTCAGGCCGTTTCGCTCACCCCATCATACCATCAGCGATGTGGCTCTGGTAGGTGGCGGACAAAACCCGCAACCCGGCGAAATATCCCTTGCACACAACGGAGTACTTTTTCTTGATGAATTACCGGAATTTAAACGAACAGTATTGGAGGTGATGAGACAGCCCATCGAGGATAGGATGATTACAGTTTCCAGGGCAAGATTCTCGGTAGAATACCCCGCCAGTTTCATGTTGATTGCCGCCATGAATCCATGCCCGTGTGGATATTACAACCACCCTGATATGGATTGTGTATGCGGGCCGGGAATAGTACAAAAATACCTCAACAAGATTTCCGGACCCCTGCTCGACAGAATTGATATTCATGTGGAAGTTGTGCCGGTACCATTCAGGGAGCTTACCGAAGCCAGAGCCTCAGAAAAAAGCGAAAGTATCCGAAAACGCGTGGAAAAAGCCCGTCAGATTCAAGAATTACGCTACACCGAAAATAAAGGAGTACACTGCAATGCTCAAATGTCGAGTAAGCTGCTCAGGCAAATTTGCATTGTAAATGAGGCAGGCCATACGCTGCTCAAAAATGCCATGGAAAAACTCAGCCTCTCAGCCCGTGCCTACGATCGTATTCTGAAAGTTTCGCGCACCATCGCCGATTTGGACGAAAGTCCCGACATAAAAACCGAACATCTTGCCGAGGCCATCCATTACCGCAGTTTGGACAGAGCAAGTTGGGGGGTGTAAGAGGGAAGCAGAAGGGAGAAAGTAGAAGATAGAGGGAAGTTGATGGTAATTGGTATTTGATAGTAACTTGAATTGATAAGACAGTGGAAGATAAAATTGAAATTAGAGGTTTGTGACTGGAAATTTGAAGCGCTATGCTTGACTTATACACAGATGAATTTTTTATGAAAGAGGCGCTGAAAGAAGCGCGCAAAGCATTTGAACTTGATGAGGTTCCCGTTGGCGCCGTTATAGCCTGCAACAACATTATCATTGCCAGGGCTCACAACCTTATCGAACAACTTACCGATGTTACTGCACATGCCGAAATGCAGGCCTTTACCGCCGCATCAAATTATCTTGGCAGCAAATATCTCGAAAACTGCACCTTGTACGTTACCCTTGAACCATGTATTATGTGTGCAGGAGCAGCCTATTGGACACAAATATCAAAAATCGTTTTTGGAGCCTTAGACGAAAAACGGGGTTTTACAAAAACAGATCCGGGGATTCTACACCCAAAAACTAAATGGGTACAAGGAATTTTACAAAATGAATGTTCTGCTATTTTAAAAGATTTCTTTTCAAAAAAAAGGTAAACGATTTAGCAATTCATCCTCGTTCAAGAAATATTTTGCCCATAAATTCTCATTCATTAAAAAAAAGCGTGGAGAAATCTGGCAAAAATGCAAAAAGCCTCAGGCTTAATAATTCAGATTTTTTTTCCAATATAAAACACATAGCCGTAAAATGCTTTATACTTATCATGCAATTGCTTTTCAAACCGTTGATTTGCAATAAATTCTTCTGCATGTTTATTGTTTGCATATTTTTTTAAAAACACCTTTTGTACTGAAATTTGTGGAGCATAAAAATGCTCTGTCCAGCAGTTTTCAGGCAAAATAATGTAGCAACGGGAATGTATCCGGCTTTTTGCATTTGTTCAACCTTTTTCGGAATTGTGTCTGTTTCAGGATAAGCAACCATCCAAAATTCGTCAATTTTAGCCGGGCGCTCGTCAGTAAACCACGAAATCTCCGAAACCGCAATATATCCTCCGGTTTTTAAAAATTGCCTCCATTCGTTAAGCCCACGCTCAAAACCAATATTATAAATGGCTCCTTCAGACCAAATCAAGTCAAACTCCTCTTGCTGAAAAGGGAGCTTATCCATAGAACCAATTAGACCTTTCACTCTGTCCTGAAGATTAAGCAGGACGGCATTGGCGTTGAACAGATTTATAAAATTGGGAAAAAGGTCAACACCCCGGATTATTCCTGATGTATGCTGCGCCAGTACCATTGTTTGCCCTCCCGTTCCACAGCCAATATCCACAATTTGGGATTTTTCGGTAAGATTGTCGATAAAGCTCAGGGCTTTAAGAGTTATTTCAGGGCTGCCCGGCCCTTGTCGTTTGGTGCCTGAATAATAATCACAAATTAAATTGATATCGAAGTCGTGAATTGATCAATTATCGTTACGCATATTGTATGCAAATATGGTAAAGGTCACATTAAAATTGAAACAACTGTCATTTGACAGGTTTCAGGATATTGTTTTACAGCCACTACGTTTGATTACGACAGAAGCTAAAAAAATCAATTTGTAACAAATATTATTCATCCTCCTGAAAAATGTTTTCTTCAGGTATCAATGGGATGCCATATTCTTCGAGCACATCAGCGGGTTGTTTGTACAGCGTTCGCAGTCGATACACAAAAAAATTCTCAACATGTTTGTCCTGCTTGTAAATTTTAATGATTTCAGGATCTTCTATGTTTTTAAAATATGCAAACAAATAGCCGGGGCTGGTAAAATTCCTGCTACTCGTAATGAAATAGGCATCGCTTCCCATTCGTATTTCGGATCGCTCCCTGTTTATCCATGCATATTTATGGATGTCGTTTAAATTGCCAATGGCAATAAGGCGCAAACCGCAAGAACGTGCCACATAATAATCGAGATGTGCTGCCGGAAACCATTTATTGGAAATTATGGGCGCGTCAGCATTCATATTCATTGAATAAAAATCTTCATCGGCCAGTTCCGAAAATTTATAGCCAAATTGTTTCCATCCATACATATCAAGGGTTAAATCATTGCTCCCCAAAGTTTTTGTTCTTTCCGACTGTGAAACCGGTAAAATGCCAAGTTTAATTTCAACAAGGCCTAAAATCACAGTAGAAAATAACAGCAGCAACGAAGCCAAAACCAGAGGTGGTATCAGTCTTGCTCTGGCCGATTTGGAGGTTTTATCCGAAAGATAAGCAGCAGCAATTACGATAAGGCTGATATAGCCGGGTGCGGTCCAATGGGGCAAGGTCTTGCGAAACAAGGCAAAAAATAAAAACAAAAAGATCAACGGGATCGAGGTAAGCAACAAAATACGTTTATGCTCTCTGTTTATCGAAAATGTTTTACGAAACATTGCTATCAGCGCAATAACGATGATTACGAAGTTAATGGGATTATTGTAAAGTATCTGGCCAATCAATTCGGTAAAAAAATAATCGGGCCGGATACCCGACCCAAAAAAACTAACCCTTTCGCTTTGAAAGGTAAAACTGATAAATTTATTCTCGATGTTCCAAAATATAACCGGGCTAAAAATAAGCAGGGTTAAAAATAGTGAAAGATAAAATTCGCTCTTGCGGAGCCATTCACGATTGTAAAGTAAGATATAAGCAGCGGCACCAAACCATAAAAATATGGAAGTGTATTTGGAAAGCAGAGCCAGACCAAGCGGGATGGAGGCAAAGAAAAGCGCCATTGCTCTTTCTTTTGAAACAGGTTTACCCGGAAGTATTTTTATCAGAATATACAATCCAATCAACCAAAAGAACAACTGAGGTGTGTCGGGGAGAATAAAAACACCGGCAATTACAAAGCAATATACCGAGGCGTTGTAAAGCAATGCTGCAATGATCCCGGCTCTAAAGTCTTTTACCATTGCGGCGATGAGAAAAATCATGTAAGTATTTACCCCACCCAGAATAACAGAACCTAAACGGATGAAAAATTCACTGTCGAAATATAAATTCCAGGTAAATGCCTGGATGGTAAAACCAACCATTGGAGGGTGATCAAAATGGCTTAGATCGGGGAACAAGGCATAAGTCCAATAATAAACCTCATCATTTCCCAGCTCCAGAAACCAGGCTAAAAAACCGCGAATAACAACAGAGGCGAGGATAATGGAAATTAAAATCCCTTTTAAACTGCGCTTATTGGGAATTTGGTCACCCGAAAAATCAGTGCCGCTCATCATAATTTTAGCGGCTGTAATAGTAATTCGACCGTCGGCTGATCCTCCCCTTTACAGGTTTCCCTTTTCTTATTCTTGAAATGATAAGAATGATGATGATGGTTATAATAAGGGCAATACCTCGCTGAACCCAGGTTTTAATATAATCCATTTTGGGTAATGCCGGATTGGCCGGACTATTCCCGCTAAAGCGAAACACAGGATTCAAATAAAACTTATTGCCGTTTTTAAAACTGATTTCAGTCCGGATATAGGTATCAGTCTTTTTGATAGGATACATGGCAGTGCCGGTATCGCTTGCCGTAGCCTGAATCATTCCATTTTGCCCGATAAACGAAATAAGTGAGGCCTCCTCGCTAACGCTGACAAAAAGTGTGTCATTCACAACACTAACATTATTAAGCACAGCAATTTTATTGTGATCCTGTGCTTTTTCAACATAATCAGCCCCCTGGCGCATGGCAATATCGGCACCAAAAGCATTTCCGCTTTTCAGAGTGTTGAGGACATCATCCTTTTTTAAACTTTCGGTATTGATAAAGGTGCAGATTCTACCCACTTCGGTGGGGTCGAAAACGTTGTGGGCATCATCATTGGCTAAAATAAAAGCCTTGTGACCATTGGAAAGTGCAGCATCCCAATGTGCAATCGAAAACCTGGATTCATTAAGCACTTCCATCAGGTCGTAATTTGTGAGTACCCTCAGGTCGTTCAATGTGTAGCCATCACGCAGGTCAGGATGGGCAAGGCACACAATTTCATTATTCTTTCTTAGTGTATTTAATATGTGCTGTTTGTGACTAATGCTTTGGTACAAGGGATAATCGAGCCAGTTTACTTTATCTGAACCTATGCAAACCTGATGCACCTTTCTCCAACTGTATCCGTGCTCATAAGTAGGAATATACCAATCGTTTCCTTCACCAAACGTGTTGATTGTCATGTAATCAGAAGTAATAATGATATCGTAGCCCAACTGCTTGTAAACAACCTGAATGGCTTCGTTGGAATTGTCGCGGCCGTTAGTAATGCCGAGCCATACCCTCGATTGAATCTGAAAATTACCTTTCTTCCAGTCCGTACTATCCATGCCCTGGTATGGATTGTAAATCTTTTCACCTGAAAATGCATTGGGCTCACTAAATTTGTAAACGGGTGCAATGGCATAAATCACAAAAAATAACACCATAAGGATGGCAATAATCAACCCGATGGCTTTTAACAAAAATATTATCAATCTAAATCGCATCTGCGTAATTTTAATGGCATAAACAGTAGTTAATAGCAAAAGTAACAATTAATCTGCATGAGTAGTTTTAAAATACTTTATGCATGCACGAAATTGTTAACGGAGAATTTCGTCTTCAATTGGTAAGAAATGGAAATTATTTAGCTAATTTTGAAATTTAAAATTAATACATTGTGATCCAAAACAAAACACTTGGCAGAAGCCGCACTGATTCAATAATCGGGGGCGTTTCGGGCGGGCTTGGTAAATATTTCAATACCGATCCTGTTGTTTTCAGAATTCTTTTTGTCGTATTAACTTTCCTGGCGGCAGGAGGTGTGCTTGCCTACATCATTTTCTGGATTGTAATGCCGTTAGAGCCTGTCAATTTCAGTTATGAGGAACCCTATTTTAAGGATAAATCAGCAGGTGCCGGTGAAACCTCCCATGATGAAAAACAAGATTCCGGAAATCCATATTCAGTAAAAAACTTTAAACCCAAAAATGACGGAAGCCTGATTGTAGGTATTGTTTTGATTACCCTTGGGGGGATGTTTCTCGTGAGCCGATTGATTCCACACATCAATTTCAGAGATATCTGGCCGGTAATAATTATAGTCATCGGCATCGTGATCATTGCCGGAAACCTCCGGCCCAAAAAGGAGCATTAGCCTGCGCTTGCCATAGTATCTTTTTTCTTATTTTGACCATAAATACACTTTTGTTATGAGATCTAAAAATGTTTTTTGGGGTGTTGTACTTGTCAGCATCGGAATTTTGTTTGTTTTGAGGAATATAGGGGTGATCTATTTTACCTGGGGCTCCATTTTTAATTTGTGGCCGGTATTTCTGATAGTACTTGGCATTTCGTTACTCCCTATAAATGGGATTGTTCGAATTCTTTTGGCCTTCTTTGTTGTTGTTTTTTCGCTGATTTTTATTTCCAATACAGATTATTATAATCGTTACCAATACTTTGAACCACACAATTGGTTCAGGTGGGAAAATGACGATTACAGCAACTTTGATGAGGATGAAAACTATGAATGGCGCGATCAGCAACTATTCGAAGATTACAATGAAGAAATTAACAATGCAGTGCTTGATCTGGATGCTATTGCCGGCGAATTTGTGATTTCTGAGACCACAGATTATCTGTTGAAATTTGACCGCCAGGGCAATTTCGGGAAATATTACCTCCGGGCCGACAATGCCGGCAGCGCCGTGGTGCTGAAAATAGATATGGATTCTTACATCGAAAACGGGCCAAAACTAAAAAATGAAGCACGTATTCGTTTGCATCCCGATCCACTCTGGAATATAAAAGTTGATGCTGGTGCCTCAAAACTGGATTTTGACCTGAGCCCTTTTAAAATTGATCGTATGGATATTGATGGAGGGGCTTCTTCAATAAATATAAAATTGGGAGACAGGTACGAAAATACTGAGCTAATCATCAACTCTGGTGCTGCTGCAACCTTTATCGAAGTACCCCAAAACGTTGGATGCAGGGTTGAAACCAACACGGTGCTGTCGAGCAAAACAC
>JAIOZV010000172.1 GCA_021740425.1 Bacteroidales bacterium
TAAGGGTTTCGCTATTTCAGAGAAGATAAAGAAAAACGTAAAAACACATAAATCTACATAGCGCAACTCCTACAGAGTTGTGGAAATTTTGTTAATACCCCTTACTACAATAGCACAACTCTGACGGAGTTGCTATAACTGCCAATGGTGATAAAAGTTTTTAATCCTTTTTTAGCAGCCATTTCCAGGCGGGGATAAACTGGATTTCTTTTTCTGTCCCAAACCAACTATGCATTTCCCGTGATTCTTCATTGTTGGTTATAACGATAAGTTCACCCTGTTTCAATTTTTGCCAGGCATTTAGTAAAGCTCTCACTTCGCGCTTTCGGGTTTTGGCATTTTCAGCGTTCCAACATACCTGAATCAGTTTTTCAATTTTATTTCCTTTTTGTACCACAAAATCCACTTCCTCCTGGTTCGGCCCCTTCCAAAAATATACTTTGGAGCCATCCTTTTTTTGGTTTTTCATCAACTCTGCAGCAATCAAATTTTCGAGTAGCTTAACCCAATCATCGCTAAAATAATTCGCTTTGGCCCTGTAAAATCCATTGTCAAAACAATATACTTTTTGATTCGACTGCAATTGTTTACCGGTTTTATATGAAAATCCATTGATGGTAAAAAACACAAAAGATTCATGCAAATAATTCAGATAACGTTTTATGGTATGAACGCTTGAAATATCAATTTGCTTCGATAAGGAATTCATGGAAAACTCTGCTGTAATATTCGAAATCAGCCACACCGCCATATTTTCAAGCATTTCCGGCTGCCTGATTCTGTGGCGCTTCACAATATCTTTAAACAATATCGAATCAAACAAAACCTGCAGGTATTCATTGTAGTTTATCGATTTCATTAAGGGTTCAGGGTATCCCCCACAAATCAAAAAGTCGTTGAACTTTTCCTTTTTCTCTGCTTCGGTGAGTTCCTTCTCAAAGGAGGTAATATACTCGGCAAACGAAAAGGTGTAGATATGAATTGGGAGATGACGACCGGTGAGGTGGGTGGCCAATTCGCTGCTCAACAAATTGGAATTGCTCCCGGTAATGATTAATTGGTATTCTTGTCGTTGTAAGCGGTTTACAATGATTTCCCAATCAGGGAGATTTTGAATTTCATCCAGCAAAAGCACTTGGGGATTGTTGTAAACCGACAAAACCGCTTGAAGAATTTCATCGAAATTTTTAATCCTAAGCAATCGCTCATCATCAAAGTTCACAAAACCAAAGGATTGCTCATTTACAAGTTGATGCATTCCAAAAAATGATTTACCGGCTCTTCTTGGCCCAATGATTACACGGACAAGGTTTGCATTATTTTCGCTTACCGTAACAATCCTTTGAACGTATTTATCCTTGCGTTTTATTTCAAGTTCCTGTTTCTGAATTAAAATAATATCTCTTATCATTTTTGCAGCATTTACACTATAATGCACAAAAGTATGGAAATTTGTGCATTACAGTTCATTTAATGCACAAAAATCCATACTTTACTTTTTAATGAGCTTTTCGATTTTGAATATTCTATTATTTAGGTCGGTGAACTTTAGAAAATACACCCCATTTTTATAGGCACTACAATCTACCCGGAAAGCATTACAATCCATGGTAAATTCATCAATCAGTTTACCATGACAATTATAAATACCCACATTGAAATTGTGGATGAGATTTCCTGTATATGAAATTAAAAAACTTGTGCCGCATGGATTGGGATATATTTCAATTTCGGACTGTTTTGGGATTTCTTCAATTTTTGCAGGTAAAACCACGGGAATGTAGGAATACAGAATATCGGTGAGGTTGCCGATATCATAATTCATCACAGTGATAACGCAGGGCAATAAACCTGTGGAAGCAGGAATTCCGGTGAGCAGACCAGTTGTTTCGTCAAAATCAAAACCCTCCGGAATTACATCCCCAATGAGTGCAAACGAATCAACGGTGGATATGCCTCCAAGCTGCACCTGAAATTCGTACGCTGTATTTAAATAGGCTGTGTCGAAGAATTCGGATGTTATGGTTGGATAAAATTCATCGATGTAGCAGGTATTAAAAACCGTATCGGCAAAAATGAGCGTGTCGTTTTTAGTACAGCAAAGCAAGCTTGAAGCCCCACCGGGCGCATTATAAAACCCTCCAACCAACAAGCCATACCGGCTTCCAATACCTTCAATCCACACATCAAATTCATAAGAATCAGGAGCATGAAGGAAGATGCATTTTTTGACAGAGCCATTGATAATAATGGAATCAATACTTTGACAAACCAACAGAGCATCCTCAAAAACATAATAATTATCGATGTTTACAGTATCTCCCACCTGCAGGTTAAAATCATAGATTAGCCCTATTTCATCAGGATCACCTCGTGTAAACCAGACTTTACTGCTCATCGTATCCTCTCTCAAAAAACCAACCTGATACCAATTTTGTTGCAAAGAGTCCTGCGACTCATAAACACTTAAGTAAGGAGTGCCGTTTATCACAACTTCTTCTCCGAATTTATGCCTACTGGTCCCGCCACATTGTATCACATTCCATATCCAATACCCATAGGTAAGCGTACTCCATTTTTTTGTGGTATCTGCAATTTGATATAGACTCTGACTAAAAGTCGGAAAGGACATCAATAATAAAACGATTGAGAAAAGTGTTTTCATTTTCAAGATTTTGTTCCTCGGTTATGGACAATCCATTAATATTAATCCCAACACGGCAAAATACAACTTTCAGAAATATTGCTTAGCGATTTCTCAAAATCCTCCAAACTTTTCAACATTACCTCCGAATCATCAGTATGGCAGGTAAGGCAGGCACCAACGGTGAGCATTTTCTTTTGCTCGGCAATACTGAATGGCCGCACTCCTTCACGGGTAGCCGTCCAGCCGGTACGCTCCTGCAAAAATCCTATCCATGCATCTTCGGGTAAGCCATCGTGTTTGTTGGGGGCATATTTCGGAGTGAAGCTCCAGGTTCCCATTTCACCATCAACAACATAATCCAACTTTCCCCGCCCGTAACCGATGGCCAATGGGTCGTTGTGACATGATTTGCATGATCGCCCTTCGCGTGTTGTAGTATGCGCTACGGTGGGCGCATAAAGGCGGTGGAAAATTTCCTCATTTTCCTCTCCTTCAAAACTCTCTTTATCGATGCTAAGCACCATGCCATTGATAAAAGTGCCTATCATTCGCCTGTCATCGCCAGCAATCTCTTTTCGCTCGTCCACACCCAAAACCGGTGGCTCGGCCAAAAACTTCCCGGTATATTCCACCCATGTTCCTGTTTTGAACTTATTCTCCAACAAGTCGTAACCCTGAGTATTTTCCTCATAACTATTGTGGCAACCGATGCATTGTGGTGCCCATGCCGTGTGGCAGGCATCGCAGGATAAATCTTTGTGCGCTTTGCCGCGTGCACAATCTTCAGCAGGAGCAATCATGGGTAGTACTTTTCCGGTATTTTTTGTAATCAGCCATTTATCGCCGGCCACATCCACGAAAGTATGAATCATCGCAATTCCTGATTTTTCAATCATGAGGAAACTGCTGTCCTCCGGATATTTCCTAAGATTGGATATTTTTTTGGTTTCGAAGTCTAACTCATCCACACTTAAGGTTTTTGTTTCCTGGGCGAAATGACAATCAGTACATTCAATTTTCACCTGGTACTCTTCGTGCATATACAAATTTCCATCACCCATCAGCTCGAATGAATTGTGGCAGTCGATGCAATCCATACCACTTTCGTGATGCACATCCTCACTCACCCGTTCAAATATTCGCCGGTCTTCCAATTGTCGGTATTTCTCCCAGTCAGTCACCTCTTCTTTCTCCAACTGCGTTTCGTGCCAGCCTTCGTAGTTGGTTGCTATTCTCCCCGATCGGCTGTGGCAGCCAAAACAATGATTATTTGATATATCCAGAGAAAGTTGTGGATGGTACGACAAATCAATTTCGAAGGTTTCATCTTTTTTAATTTCTTTGTCAGGATAGTTCAAATGGCAGGCATTGCATCCACCACCTCTTGATAGCTGGGTAATGGGACCATAGGATATTTTCGGATTACCGAGATGGCAATTGGCACACATATCGCGCAGATGCTGATCGGCAGCCGAATGACCAATTTCAGTAATATGGGATAATTGCCCCGGAGTTTCAATTTCGTTGAATACAAACCTATCCACACTCACCACACCGCTTAGGGTCGTCATTAAAGTATTTTGAATACGCCCGGTAATTTCGGGATGACAATTTGAAGTCCCGCAGGTTCTGCCTGCATTGGCAAGATTGCCGGGAATTTTCAGCATATTGCGGTGTGAAATATCTTTATCAAAAGTGTAAGGATCGCCCAAATGGCAGGCCACGCAACCAACGGCCTGCGGATCATGCGAAGGAGTAAAACCTTTCATATTGTGATGGCAAATTACGCAACTCTCTGTTTCGTCAGGATTCTGTGCAATGCTCATCAGCAAAGTATCAGGCAAATTACCAAAGTTGGTTTCTTTAAACTCGAAAGGATAATAAACATCCTTCATCTGCCAGTCCCATTCCCAGTTTTCGCCCCTGAAGAAATAGGCAATCAAAGTTAAAATGGCATATAAATAAAAGGAGTACAAAACAATCCGGCGAATGAAAGAGGCCTTTGGCAGGGTTAATTTTGGGATAAAATAAATCAGCACCAAAAAGCCCGTTAAAATTAAAATGAGCCATTCAGGACTGCTCATCCAATGAAGAATTTCCTGCAATCCCAGAAAATACCAGGGACCCTTCACTACGGGTGTAATATTATCATGCAGGGGTGCGCGAAATAAAAAACTTAGTGCTGAAATGATTAGGGCTGTGATAAAAAATGTCCGCCCTTTGGTCCAAATGGTTTTGGCGTGTTCAAGAATGATAATGGCCAGGAAAATGGTAGCTGTTGCAATGTGGTGTACATAAAGCACCTGAAAACTCTCCTCTTTTCCAATAAGAGACCATGCCAGCAAGCCCCCAATCCATGGGATGCCCTCGGCCAGTGAACTGATGATATTGCGGGCTTGCAGGCTATCCATATCCGCTTTGAGAATAAATCCTGATATCATGACATAAAAAACAAAGATCAGGCTAACTACCAAACGTAGCCAAATCCCATTTTTTACTTTCCCGCTTTTCGATGATTTGAGGTATTCCCAGGTATGAAGAATTGTAAAAACCAAAAACAGTTGTGCACTCCAGTAATGGGCATTCCTCAGGAAACTTGCTCCGGGATTTGTGAGCAGTATCTGAACAATGGAATCGAAGGCATTATTCACATCGAAGGGAATGGCCAGAAACACCCCGCTTAAAGCACAGATCAAAAAGTTTGCAATGGCCAGAAAGCCCCATGTATCATACTTAAGGAAGGAGGAAATATATTTTATGTTGTTTGTCAAATTAATGGTCTCGAAAATAATTAGTAAACGAAATTATTCTTTTATCAGAAACTACGTTAAAACAATGCTAATTTATAATGAATCGGGAAAAGGGCTTGTTCATTTCCCTCAGGCTAAAGCCATGAGGGAGTTCAATTCTATACTTTGAACTCACAAAATGGGCTAAAGCCCGGCGGGTGAGTGGGTTCTTCATCCTTGCCCCGGGCTAAAGCCACGGGGCTACGCAACTTTGAACCTCCAAACTTTGAACCCCGCAAAAGCGGGGTTTCGCTTCGCTTCCCGAATCGCTCCGCTCTCGGGATTTCGCTTCGCTCAACTTTTAAACTTTGAATTCCCCCACTTTTACCTGGCGGTTTGTTCTTCCCTCGATGGGTGCGAAGGCTTGTTCTTTGAGGGTTCGTTTTGCGAAAATCATAAATTTAGAAAGGTCGTCCATCCTGGCAAGCTTCAGGAATATTTTTTCCGAATCTGTGAACCACAAGGAAAAATATGACCAATAATCTTTCATCTTATTCAGGGTTGGGTTGGTGCGCTCAAACTTGGCCCTGATTTCGCAATACAACTCTTCGTGAAAATAAATCTGCCTGTCTCGCAAATCTTTGTCATTATCTTTATTGATAATAATTTCTGGGAGCATAGGATTGGACAGTACACCCCGCCCAATCATCCAATCGTTGATTTGGGGATAGCGGGTTTTTAAATCCAGATAGCTCTGCTTATCTTTAATGTCGCCACTAAAAACAATTGGATGTTTTATCTGAGCAATAGTTTGGTCGAGTACATCCAAAAACATGTCGCCTTCGTATTGCTGAATTCCGGTGCGTGGATGGATGATCAGTGATTCCAGCGGGAAGTCGTTATAAACTTCAATCAAGCGAAAGAACTCCTCAGGGTTTTCGTATCCAAGCCTTGTTTTTATAGAAAGTCTAAGCGGCAACTCTGGAATAATTTTTTCTAAAATATCTCTCAATAATTCCGGATAAGGTAATATTCCTGAGCCACGTTTTTTCCGGGCAACGGTTCTTTTAGGACAGCCAAGATTCCAGTTCACGGTTTCGTAGCCCAAATCTTTTAACCTAGTAGCAAGGTTTAGGAACTTTGCAGGATCGTTTCCCAAAACCTGTGGAATAACCGGAAGTCTTTTGTTTTCATTTGGCAAAACATCCCTGAGGTGCTTATCGCGAAACCTTATTCCTTCAGCAAGAGGTATAAACGGACTTACCGCCAAATCGATGCCGGAAAAAACCGTTGACCAGGCCCTTCTGAATTCAACTTCAGTGTATCCTTGTAAAGGTGCGAGGAGAAGCATTGTTTTTGAGATATTCGTTATTGGTTATTCGTTATTGGTTATTCGTTATTGAGTTATTAGTTATGAAACAAAAAACAATCCCGGATAACTGGAAGCTCGCATAACTCAGCAATTAATCCCGTAAAAACACCTCTTCACTTCTTTCGACAAATATGGAACACAAAACCGCGAATTATGAATTTCAATTAACTATTAATTAACTATTAACTAATAACTATTAACGATTAACCAATAACCCCTATTTCCCCAGCTTCAAAATTCTGAATGCTCCCCTCAAAACCAGAGCAAACACCAATGTTCCAACAATAAGGTCAGGAAGATTTGAATTTGTGAAAATAATCAAAACCGCTGCGACAATCACACCCAGATTTACCAAAACATCATTGGAAGTAAAAATCCAGCTTGCTCTCATGTGCGCCTCCTTGCTTTTTGCTTTATTTAAAAGATAAAGACAAACTGAATTGCCAAGCAAAGCAAAAGCTGAAACAATGATCATTGTTTTGTAATCAGGAACTATTTCCGCCCCCATAAACCTGCGGATAACTTCAGCAAATCCCAAAATGGCAAGCATTATCTGAAAATATCCGCTGAGGGTGGCAACCTTCTTTTTGCGAAAAACAGAGCTGCCAACAACCATCAAACTCATGCCATAAACGAAACTATCAGCCAGCATATCAAGCGAATCGGCCACCAGTCCCATCGAACGGGAAATAAATCCGGTAGTGAATTCGATGATAAAAAAGCCAAAATTAATGGCAAGCACCCACCAGAGTATTTTTCTTTGATTTTGACCGGCATCCTCTAAGGCAGTTTCATCAGCACTTTCAGAACTTTCAAGTTCAGAGCCCATTTTTAAATCATCCAATAATGCATTAATCTGATCCAAATTTTTATGGGAATGAAAAACCTCAAGGCTTCGATTGGGAATATCAAAATCGAGCTTTTTTATACCTTCCGTATTTTCAAGCTGCATCCGGATCATTTGTTCCTCCGATGGACAATCCATCCCTGAAATTTTATATTTCGACCTGAACATCTGTCCCACCGTTTAGTGATTTTCATATTTTTCTTTCAAAGAAGCAAGTACCGACATCAATAAATTGATATCATTGTCGCCAAGCAAAGCAACACGTTCGAATATGCGCCTGTAAAGGATTTGGTTTTTCTCAATTTTCGTATTGCTCAACAAAAGTTCAAGCTCATGTTTCATGGCTTTATACTTGGATTCCTGCACGACTTCTTTTTGTTCGGGCTTTGCCTGGATATTTAATTTTGAAAGCAGATAAGCATAGATCATCACTGCCTGCGCAAGATTGAGCGAGGGATACATGGCAGCCATAGGAATATAGGTGGAAATATGGCACAGCGACAACTCGTCGTTGGACAAGCCGGACTCTTCGCGGCCAAAAACGATGGCAACCGAATTTACACTTCCCGATTTTTCATTAATGATAGCCGGAATTTTTTCAGCAGGATGATGATCCCCTTTAACCGATCGCGATTTGGCACTCGAAGCAATCACAAAATCCACATCTTTCAAAGCATCGGCCAGTGATGTGTAAACCAAGGCATTGTCGAGAATCTCACCTGAGGCATGGGCAAGCCATCTGGCCTTGCCATCAACGAATTCACATGGATTAACCAGGCGCAGCGATTCGAAACCCATGGTTTTTATCGCCCGTGCAGCGGCACCCACATTTTCAGGCACAGCAGGTTCCACAAGAATAAAATGAATCGGGATGAAATCTGTTTCCATGGGAAATAACATCTAATCTTATCAAAAATATTTTTATCAATGCGTTCTATCCACGCCTGTGAAAGCACTCTGCTTATCGCTGCGGCTCCCAAATATGCACCAGTTTTTTGGTTTCAAAAAACGCTTCATTAAAATATTTATCAAGAGGATAAACCTGTGAATGTTGCCTGATATTTAACAACTCCTCCATAAAATCCCCCCCTTTCAAATAAAGGATGCCATTTGGAATTTTGTTGCTGTTTTTTTTGACAACCCTCCCCCGGCACCATGCCACAAACTGCGGAATGGCAGTTACTGCACGGCTCACAATAAAATCGTAGGAATCCCTGACAGCTTCCAGCCGTTTTTGTTCGCAGGTCAAATTTTCAAGCTCCAGGGCTTTTGCCACGGCATCAACAACCTTTATTTTTTTACCCACCGAATCGATGAGGTGAAAGCTTACTTCAGGAAACAGAATGGCCAGGGGAATTCCCGGAAATCCGCCACCAGTTCCCACATCCAGAATTTTTGTGCCGGCACGAAATGAAAGCACCCTTGCGATACCCAGCGAGTGCAACACGTGGCGTTCATAAATATTTTCGATATCCTTTCGTGAAATCACATTGATCTTCTCGTTCCATTCGGCATAAAGCGGGCCAAGCATCTCGATTTGCTTCTTTTGCCTGGCGTTTAAATCCGGGAAATATTTTAAAATTGCTTCCATAGCGGCAAAGATAACTGCTTTTGAGATGATTGTAATACGGAATTTCCAATGGTGAATCATTAAAAAATATCTGTCCTCCTGACTCAGACTTCATTTTTACCTATTTTAGCACGAAAATTAAGCACCCTTGATTATGCAAACTTT
>JAIOZV010000173.1 GCA_021740425.1 Bacteroidales bacterium
TCAATAAATTATAACCGATAATGGTATTGTTATTTGCATACCTCTCCGCAATCATCCGCCAAACATCACATGTCTGTTGTTTCATGCCTTCATCTACCATCAGCCAGGGATAGCCATCGCTATTGTCGATATTATCACCCGTTTGCCCACCCGGAGCCCCGTGCATATCGAGCAAAACATAGATATTGTATTTCTCACACCAACGCACAGCATTATCAAGATACTTAAAGCCGTGCATATCCCTTCCCAAAAAATCATCGTTGGTCAGCAAGCGATAATCAAAAGGTAGTCGAATAATATTTGTTCCGGCATCGGATAACCATTTAATATCTGCTTCGGTGATGTAATTCTCCAGGAAAGAATCCCAAAAGGCAGTAGTAGCGCTATTGCCGATCAGTTCGCGAATGGCCTGGTCTATTTTGCGTGGTGAATTACAATCACGCATTTTGAACATGTACCCTTCAGGCAGCAGCCAATTTCCCAAATTCACTCCTTTTAAAAACAATAGCTCACCTTGTGGAGAATAGATGTCCTGACCATTTACATAGGCGTATTTTTTTTCAGACTTTTGACAGGATGCAGTTAGCATTATCAATAGAAGAAATATCCATGTTTTCGCATTCATAGCTATCATTCTGCTGATTTTACAAAGATTAAAGTTAACATTCATAATTTGTGAGTTTATTCATTAATACAATCTTGTTTTCACTTCAAGGTGATTCCTTTTTTTACAGCAATATTTTCCGCAATCAACATTGTACTTCAAGCTATGGCAATACTAACCCAACCCCAAGCCTTTCTCCAACTTTCACAGTAGTTTCAAGACCCATCTTTGTATTGTTTAAAAAATCACTGTCAATCCGGATTTTGTTTTTCTCGAATAAAAGTACCACTGTTGAGCCCCCGAATTTGAAAAACCCTTTCTCCCAGCCTTTGGTTACCTTTTCACCTTCGTAGGTCTGGACAATGCTTCCAACCATGGTTGCACCCACTTCGGCCATAAGCATATCGCCAAATTGCGGGTTTGAAATGATGACATACTCCCGTTTATTCAGAAAGAATATTTCAGCCTTTTTCCGCAGGGCAATAGGATTGACAGAGTAATAAAAGCCATCGATCCTGACTAAAGGTGATACTTTTCCGCCCACAGGAAAATGAAAGCGGTGGTAATCGCTGGGAGCAAGACGGATAATAAGCATACTGCCATCAAAATATTTTTGGGCTAATGAAGAGTCCTTTAAAAAGGAGTAGATATCAAAGCGGTATCCTTTAATGATGAAATCGGAGTTGAGGATACCGGAATAGGCTAGCACTTTTCCATCGGCAGGCGAAACCACAACATTTGAGTTGGTGTCGATCGGCCTGGCATCATTTTTAAGTTTCCGGGTAAAGAAATCGTTGAAAGATTCAAACTGCTGCTCTTGTGCAATGCGCATATCAATGTCAAACTCTTCAACAAAGGGTTCAATTTTTTTTGTCGAAGATGGCCGGTCCATCATATTACCGTAAATGGATGAAACTACTTTCCGTTTGGCCAAATTCCACAAAGTTGCTTCTCCAACAGGATTATTATACAGCCACACCAGCCATCTTTCACCGGCCACTTTTTCGGTTTTAATTTGACCACTATCCCTATCCACATACTTTATGGGGTTTTGTTCCGGGAGCGGGTACAATGCCAGTCCGAAAATCAGAACCAGCACCAACAATACAATGCTCCACCTTTTTTTTATTCCTGAAATTTTCATCTTCTGTTTTTAATCATTTGCGGATTTCATCCAATCCTTATCGAAACAGCCCCTAAAATAATAGAAATGTATCACAAAAAGTGAGCGTGCAAGTTCCAGGTGTGCAAAACCTTTCAAGGCATCTGCTACAATATTTCTTTTATTTTTTTTCATAATAGTCGATAGCCTTTAGGTATTTTTCGGCACCTGATTTTGTTTGATCATAAATAAAACCGGAAAGCTCAGGATGGTTAATATCAATCCAGGCTACCAGTGAATCGCGGCGCGATTGCCATTTTTCAAAATCAAATTTCACATATTCGTGAATATGAATACCACTGATCTTTCCATCCAAAAATTTAATCAGTGATTTTGAAATGATGGCCGAATCGTTGAGGAATTTGATGCGCTTGCAGGTTTTTTCAATTGTTGCTTCAAGGTTTCCATCAACAGCTTTCGTTTCGATGATGCTGTATTCGGGGATAAAGGCAAAATCCCATTGGCTTTGAGTTAACCACTCCGTTTTGCCGGTTGTTTGAATAAATTCATTTTCAGAAACTACAATACTATCGTGAATGAAAAATGCAGCCTTTTCCAAATCAAAATTATTGTAGGCTTCAAGGTATTGAATTAAGATTCTCTGATGGGAAGTTTCTTTCGTTTTTTCATTACACGCACTGATGACTATTAGTAAAAATGCGAAAGAGAAAAGTTTTTTTTTCATGCGACAAGAATAATTATTTACGAGAAATCTATTTCAGAAAATGTTTTAAAAAAGCTCATCTCAGGAAAATGTGGTCAAAAAAAAATGGAAAGAAAAAATTAAAACCATTTCTAAAACTTCACCTGCCGGATTTTCCAACCCCAGTCAGGATAAGTTACCGCATCCGGCTGCGTTTGTTCCGCCAATGCCTGATATAATTATCCTGCGTTATGAGGCCGATTGTACCATCCCAAATGCCACCCAGTCCGCCATTATCGAGTACTTTTACCACAAGCACATTTTTATCCTTATCCTTAAGAATTCCGGGAGGTATGTAATATCCCCTTATTTGCTTGTAAACATCCGGCCTTTGCCACACTGTTTCAACATTAAATTCACCTGCCTGTCCAATAAAAACACCATTGAGGTAAACCATATCCAGGTCATCAATCCTGCCCAGGATAAGAACCATGCGCTGTTCACCGAACCGGCCATTCAATTCAAATTCTGTTGCATAGCAGGCCACACCATCATAATCTTTATATCCCTGATCTTCCCATGTTCCGGGCACTGTAATTTCACCCCAGTTCTGATAATCCATTTTTATAGGAATCCCTGAACATTCGCCGGTTTTAAATTTCCATGTGCCCTGCAAATCAAAATCTGCTTTGATAGCTGACAGGTCTGCAACAATCGAAACTTCACCCTGTATAAAACCTCCTTCGCCACCTTCATCGAACACACGCACAGCTATTGAAATTTCACCATCAGTACATTCGATTTTGTGTGGAATGATGTATAAACGATCAGCACGAAAAGCCGTGGAATAATCTGGCGGGAATTGTCCGGTTTGGCCTATCCTGATGCCATTGATGTAAACTTCGTCCACATCATCAATGTAGCCGAGTTTAAGATAGCAGGCAGCCTCCTTCAAATCAGGCGGCAAAATTGCCGTGGTGCGATACCAGGCATATCCGTCATAACCGTTAAAACCCTGACTTTCCCAATTCCCGGGCACGCGAATTTCTTCCCATTGCGCATCATTAAAATCAGGCCTTGCCCAATTTTCATTGTCACCAATTGTAAATTTCCAAATACCCTGTAAGTCAACAATCCTTTTTAAATCCTGAGACTTCAGATTAAAAAACGACAATACGAGCAAAGTTAGAAATGCCAGTCTGACAATGGAATTAAAAGTGCCTCTATGTTGAACCATCATGCTCATTCAAAAAAATCTTTCAGAAAATTATCCCATATATTCCATGTATTGTTTTTTTTTGGGCTTTTCAGCAATTCAAAATTTCGCGCTGAAATCAGTCCAACAGGCCCTTCGTAAATTCCTCCTAAACCGCCGGTATCTGTGACGGTTACTTCAATATAATTCTCCATGCCTGGCTTAAGTGTTCCTGCGGGTATTTTGTAGGCTCTGAAAATATTATCCTTGTACCTTACAGCATCATAGTTCATGCTCATTTGTTCCCGTTCACCAATGCGTGCTCCGTTTATATACACTTCATCCAAATCATCAATGTATCCAAGAACAATCATGATATTTCTTTCGTCAAAATTTAAAGGAAGATTAAAGGTCCGGGAATATGTGGCCTTACCGTCAAGGTTGGGATATCCAAAGTTTTCCCAATATCCTGGCACATAAATTTTTCCTTCATCCTGAAATAACACGTGTTTGCTGCTTTTCTTTCCGAGAAAAGTTTCAAAATCCCAAAGTCCTTCAAGATTTAAAGCCAGCAAGCGATTGTTATCATCAGTAAAAAAGCCCACCGGGCCTGCTACAATTCCACCTTCACCCCAATCATCGAAAACCCTGATGGCAATTACATTTTTTTCATGTTGGTTAAATATGTTGTCAGGAACCCAATAGCGTCGCTGCAATTCAAAAGCAGTAACCACCGAAGGAGGCATCACTCCCGAAGCTGCCACAAGTTGCCCATTTATATAAACTTCATCAACATCATCAATTTTTCCCAACAGGAGCAAAGGATTTATTGAACCCATGTTTTCGGGCACATAAAATTCCTTACGGTACCAGGCAAAGCCATTGTAATCTGTATAGCCGTTATTTTCCCAGCTACCGGGGACATTAATAATATCCCAATCATTGTCCCGGAAATCTGCAGCAGCCCGGGCGGGGTCATCGCCAATGGAAAATTTCCATTCTCCCTCCAAATCAACCACGACCTTAAAATCCTGAGCTTGTGAAAAAATCGACAATAAAAAGATTGCTGATACTAAAAACCCATTTCTTAACATATTTCCCTTAACCCTTGTCATCTCAATGTTTTGAACGGTACAAAAAAAAGTTCCCGGTCTGACAAAAGTAGTCAAAATTACCGGGAACAACATAATCCATGTAGTTGATGAGAATGCTTATCAGCTTTAATTTTAAACTGGTAAATGTTTGAATGTAAGTAGCAAAGTATATTGATTTCCGATTGGATCGGCATCACATTTTACAGGAAGACGATCAAGAATTTCCTTCACCGCATTGTTTAATTTCTGATCGTACCCTTCAATTTTAACTATATCAACGAGGTGATCATCGTTGATGGCGAAGGTTAAAATTACATGGACTTTGTGATTTTCGGGTACATAATCTGTAACGTCCAACACATTCATGCTGCGTTTGATTTGTTTTACAACTTTCTTTTCGCATTTCAAATTTGATTGCGCATTTGCAGTTTGCGAAAAGAACAATGCTGTTCCAAAGATTGCAATTACCAGTACTAAGATTTTAGTTTTCATGACCTGACATTTATTTATTAAACATTTATTGATTAAAAATTATGCTGCAAAACTACATTGTGCAAACAGCATAAATGTCACAGTCAAATCAGGAGATGTCATGAATTGTCATGAAGTGTCATCTTACAACCTGACACCAAAAATTTATAAGGAGGCGTTAGGGTTTTGATTTTACTTGAAGAGCCCGCCTGACAACTGCTTCGTAAGTTTTCAGGCTATTTTTTATTCAACTTTAAACTTTAAACTTTTAAACTTTTCAACCAATAAATTTGTACCCAACGCCATGAACGGTAAGTATTATTTTGGGCTTGTTGGAATCTTGTTCGATAAGCTGGCGAAGTTTTAAAACAAAATTGTCAACGGTGCGTGCTGAAGGCATGTAATCAGTTCCCCATACATTGTCGAGCAACTCATCGCGACTGATCACTTTATTCGGGTTATCCAGTAAATAGTGAAGGAATTCAAATTCTTTGTGCGACATTTTTACAGGCTGCCCGTCAACAAATGCTTCATAAGTATCAAAATTAACAGTCATTTTTCCTGCAGCGAATAGTTTATGTTCAGGCTTGTGTGATGCGTGGTCAAGACGTCGAAGTAGAGCTTTGATGCGGGCAAGCAGTTCGCGCAGGCTAAAAGGTTTTGTCATGTAATCATCTGCACCCAGTTCAAGCCCCAAAACCTTATCAATTTCCTCGCCCTTGGCTGTGAGCAAAACAATTGGTGTAGTAATTCCTTTGCTTCGGGCATTGTGGCACACATCAAAACCTGACATTGTGGGTAGCATGACATCCAAAAGGATCAGGCTGTGTTCATTTTTCAATATCATATCCAGGCCTTTGGCACCGTCGCTGGCAGTATCAACCTGGTAACCTTCAATTTCCAGGTTGTCCTTCAGTCCCATCAGCATGGCCTGCTCATCTTCGATTACTAAAATGCGAAACATATACTTAATGATTTTATGTTTTATGTATTGGAAAATTGAGCCGGAATTTTGATCCTTCACCGGCTTTGCTCACCAGGCCAATACTCCCCTGATGGGCGATTATAATTTGCTTAACAATGCTCAAACCAATGCCCGAGCCTTTGGCCTTATGTGCTAAATTACCTTTGGTTACCCTGAAAAATTTATCAAAAACCAGCTTTTGATATTTCTCCTCGATACCAATGCCGTAATCCTTAACTTCAATAAAAATGTTATTTCCGTCGGTGCCTGTGCTGATGTCAATCTGCTTTTTATCGGTACTGTATTTAATGGCATTATCGATAAGGTTGATTGTTGCATCTGTAATTGCATCGGGGTCGATGTTGATTAAAGGCAAATGACCGGCAGGGTAAAAATTACAAATCAGCCCTTCATTTTTGAAATGGTGCTGATAATTTTGTATGATTTGTTGAAGGAGCATATTGATGTTTGTTTCCGTGAATTTCATTTCACGGTTGCCACTCTCTATTTTAGAAAAATTCAGAATTTTATTCACGATGCCTGACAGGCGATTGGTTTCGTTGTGAATAACCCTGTAATATTCCATTTTTTTGGATTCATCTTTAATCCGCCCCATTTCCAATGTTTCGGAATACATATTAATGATGGCCAAAGGCGTTCGGATTTCGTGGGATACGTTGGAAACAAATTCAGATTTAAGCTGAGCCAGCTTCATTTGCTGATGCACTCCCCGATAAACAAAAAATGCGGCCAGAATCAAAATGAGATCCATGATAATGATTAACCAGATATTTGTCCACATACGTTCCTGCACCATATCCTCGATGGTTTCGCCTTTGAGCCGGATGCCAAGTTGATATCCGGGCAAAAGCCATAATTTCTGCTTATGCTCAAAATTTTTGCCTGATACCTTTCGAAGATCGCTTGAATAAATCTCTGTTTCGCTATCCAGCTCAAAAGCCGATAAATAAAACTTATCCCGGGCAACAGACTGGATTTTTGTTCCCAGATTTTCGCTGATAAATTTTTTAGAATCAGCTAAAAGTGCGCAAATCCCGGTGCTTCCCCCCGAATCCCGGCAGGCAAACAGAAACAAACTATATCCCGGCAGGCCGGTTTCAACAGGCTGTATTTTTCGATACCCTGCTTCCAGATATTGCTTCAGCCGTTCAATCATTGCCACATTATTTTCCAATACCCCGTTAAAAATTGAATCACCCGAAGTTTTAAAAGCCCTTGATGTATTCAGTGTATGAAAACTATTCTGCTTTCCTGAGCACATAAAAAACACCGTTCGGATGGATACATTTCTTTTAATAAATGCCGAAACAAAAGCGGCTGCTGAAGTATCTGCATTTTGAATGTCCTGCTCAATCTGATTGGCCCAGCCGCTAACAATATCATCAGAATATTGATTTACCGAAAATATAACCGATTCGAGCTGGCTGGTGTAAATGGAGTCGATCATTTGCTCATTCTGATAGTAATTACTTACCTCATAGGAAGTAAAAAACAATGGAGGCATGGCTATGATAAGTAAAAGCAGGATGCCGATATTTGCAAGTGGTTTTTTCAAGCTTTGGATATTAATCGCTCAAAAATACATCTTTTAATTTTTTGAAGAAGCTCACATCGAATGGGAAGATTTATCGTGGTGTGTGCAGGCAGCTCTGGCGCAAGGGAAATTCAAAATAGTTTTATCTTTTCTGCGTGACTGATTTTCGATAGATCAATCCAGGCAACAACTTCCTGAAGATTATTGGGTGAAGGGTGATACGCTGTCTTAATTAGGGCTTGTTGAAAAACTCAGAATGTTTATATTTCGGTGCGCCTGCCCCGTCCTTCGGGGCTGCACCTCTTGTTTCAATTCAACTTGATTTTTTTACAAAGATTATCGCCACTCTGTGGCTCAATTTTCAGGTGCATCGCACCGTAATATTTGATGCAAGGTTTTTCAATCAATATCTCCTAAACCCTTGCACAAGGAATCCGATATTATTGAAACAACTTCCAACTATCCAATGGATTAGGCCTTTTTCAGCAGCCCCTGATTAAGCAAGCCTGCTTTCAGTTTAATCGGTTTCGCCCCGTAACTTTTTTCCTTGGTTCAAAATTTATGCAAAATTTGTTATCCATACTCCGTTCATCGTTATTCGGTAAACCAATTGTAACCATTATCATTAACCGTTTCACGATTAACTATTAACTATTAACTTCTGCTTTCGCCTTTACCCATTTCTTGGGTCCTCCTTCACCGGAAGCCTGGCCATTTTTTGTACCACCAGGCTCGGGAAGCCAAACTCCTCTTCTATTTTGCCTAAAAGAAGATAAATGCCATGACCTTTGAAGTTGTAATATTTTAACGAATTGGGGAAATGGGTGGTATCAAAAAATTCACCTTCATCATCTATGAAAGTGCCGAAGTGCATGATCTCACCTTTTACGGTTTTCACAAATTTCCGGGTGACCACCTCGCCAAGCATGCGAACAGTTTTTCCAACATTGGTTTTCAACTCCCGTGCTTTAATCTCACCGCGAAAGGTGGTTTTGAGCAGATCGAAATATGTAATTGTAACCGGAAATCCGATCAGCTCAATTTCGTCGTAGGCATCTTCGAGGTCGCTGTGTTCAAGTGCCGGAAATTCAAATTGTTTGCTTCTCACTTTAAAGAGGGAGTTTTGCACCACCTCCTTTTTGCTTTTCCCGAAAAAAAGATGTGCATTCCACAGCAGGCGGCTTTTTGAAATTCCCGTAAATCGCAAAGCTCCCACACGTATCAGCAGGATGAGCTGCTCCAATCCGGGGTGTGCACGTTCCACAAAATCCTCGAGATCGGCAAACACCCCCCTTATACTTCGTTCTTCGGCGATGCGCAGCGCCAGCTTGTGTTCAAGATTTTGGATGTGGACGAATCCCACAAAAATTTCATCGCCATAAATGGTAGTTTTGTGATCGCTGCGGTTCACACAAGGCAGTTCAATCTTTGCCCCACAGCGGCGGGCCTCGTTGAAATATACCCACGTTTTGTAGTAGCCGCCAAAATTGTTGATTACCGCCGTCATAAACTCCAGCGGATAATGCGCTTTGAGGTATAGACTTTGGAAACTCTCCACGGCATAGGATGCCGAATGTGCCTTCGAAAATGCATATCCGG
>JAIOZV010000174.1 GCA_021740425.1 Bacteroidales bacterium
GTTTTTGTCCTGAACTCTGACAGGGTTTTGAACCCTGTCAGAGTTTGTATCTCATAAAAAAATCCAGGAAACTTTCGCTACCTGCTTTATCCTCATCTAAACTGTTTATTCCTCTTTTGCAAATTTTCGCATCATAAGAAATCGAACTCTGACAGGGTTTTAAACCCTGTCAGAGTTTATATCTCACAAAAAAATCCCGGTAACTTGTGCTACCGGGATTGATCAGCAATCGGAATATGGTTAATGAATAACCAATTTTTATTAAAATTTTCCAAACTTCAGTGAAACTCCGGCTGAGAAGCCATCTATCAAATCCTTGGGGGCTTTCTCACCAAAGGGATCTTCAAGTGCAAGGCCGGAGGTAAACCTGTAATATCCTCCGAAGGAAATCCTCATAAACTTAACCAGGTTGAGGTTGATTTCCATCCCTGGCTCCACCACAAAGAATGCTGATGCATCTATGGTTTCCCAATATGAGTTATCCCAGTTGTTCTGATATTTATACTGGAGGCTGTAAGCTACTCCTCCCCCACCGATCAGCACGGGAAAGGAAACATGCACCGGCGAAAATGGGGCAATAATAGGTTCAATCAGAAATCCGCCGTATCCGCCGTTCAGATAGTATTTCTCGTTGAAAAGACTGCCGGCATCTTCGTAAGGATACGAAACAGTGCTGGCAATTCCTTTGCCTCCAAGGCCAAGCACCAGGCGATGGTTTATAATCCAGCCGCCACGTCCTCCAACCAACACGGCATCTTTACCATCAATCTGGCCATATTCAACATTCAGCGCTCCATAACCGCCATGTGCTATCCGGTCGTTTTGACCACCAAAAATAGTTCTCATTTCCTGAGGTTGTGCTT
This sequence comes from Bacteroidales bacterium, assembly GCA_021740425.1. Classification (GTDB taxonomy): domain Bacteria; phylum Bacteroidota; class Bacteroidia; order Bacteroidales; family 4484-276; genus SABY01. The sequence continues at coordinate 864 of JAIOZV010000174.1, forward strand.
TGTCCTGGGCAAAAGTTGCCATTGCCGCAAAAGCAAATAAAATTGATAATACTGTCTTTTTCATGTGTTCTATTTTTAAAATTTATTTTCGATATGATAATTAATACTCGATAGGTCAGAAGGTATATTTAAAGGTCAATCCGAAATTCCAGAAATCGATCCTGAAAAACTCTTCACCAAAAAACTCTACAAAGGGTTTATAATCCAGGCTAACAGCCAGGGGTGCTGAATAAAAATGGTATTCAAATCCCATCACGCCGTCCAGCCCGCCAACAACCCTTGTCCGCCTGTCCTGGAAAAGCTCACAACCATCGGCAGTTTGAACACAAAATTGCTCCTTTGCCCTAATATAACCGGCGTGTGCACCAAATCCCCAATACGAATAAAAATTGCGCAGACGGTCGGTCATAAAAGGCTTGTAACGTTCCCACAAACCGGTAACCTGAAATCCGTTTTCGCGATAACTCAGGATGCCTTCAAAAGCATAGTTGTAATCTTCGATGTATTTGTAGGTAAATCCGCTTCCACCACCTGCTCTCAGGCCTATCGATTGAACCACTTCCTGTGCGGATACCAGATTGATCAATAAAAAAAGAACTACGGTAAATATGAGTTTCATAAATTTCTTCATTTGTAAATTCAACATTAATGACAAGCTATCTTTTTATGGGTTGCAATTTTTTTTAATAATTGGTGATAAAAACATGTCCTGATTCGATGGTGATATCCACTTTTGGAAGTTTCGAACCCTTTCCGATCACACCAGAAGTTCTGAATATGCCGGGCTTATCGGGATCAGATTCCTTTTGAACTGCTTCGGCAGATAACGGCAACGAAATCATGGTTTTATCATTGTGAACCAACTCGAGCTCAAAGGCTGCCGATGCTGCAAAATTTAAATCCAGATCGGTATATTTTGCATCAATTTTTACCTGCCTGAAAGTTTCGGAAACCGACCTGAAATCCAATGAACCATAGTTTGAAGTTAAAATAGAAAGCTCAGAAAAGTATTCAACTTTCAAATCAGAAAAAGATAAATTCCCTTTTATTATTCCAATTTCTTCAATATTGAATTTATCACGCCTTGATTCGATGATCATTTCCTGAACCACAGGCAGGTCAAACGTTGAGGATTTGCTGTCGATTTCAAGTTTATCCGCCTTTCTAATCTCAATCTCAGCATAGCCGGCTTTGATTTCTGCATCCTTTACGCTTCTAATACTTACACTTCCGAAATCGATTTCCAGTTTTAAATCTGCATCAAATTTATTGGCTTTCAGATCGCCGTTTGAAATTACAATGTCAGCTTTCGACTGAATATCATCGAGGTAGATGTTACCAAATTTATTTTCAATTTTCAATGGACAGCCATCCGGGATGTACACCTTATAATCTATTTGTGTGCGGTTGCTTCCGCTGAAAATTGTATTGGTCAGGTCGGACACCTCATCCCAAAAGGCTCCTTTGCTGCTGCTGAAAGTTGTTTGCCCGATTACAAAATGATCGGTGGCAGTAAAATCAAATTCTATCATGTCGAAGTTTTTCTGGATTTTCGACTGCTTGCTTCCTTTTACCAACAGATGAATTTCAAATTTCACCGAATCTTTTTCCCATTGTATCACATGGACGTTGCCATATTTATTGAATATCTGGACTTCGGTGTTGGGTCTGACGGCAAATGATTTATTTACATCGCGGGTGCGTTCATAGGTTTGTCCTCGTGCAGGAAGCATCAGCGCAAGCGCCGCGGCTATCAACAGTAATTTACAGTTCAGTTTCATAGTCATCCTCCTTTCCGCTTTTTGGATTATTTGCTTCATTTATTTGCTGCAATACGTCTTCAAGTATCTCCAGTTTGATCCTGTAATTTTGTATCATGGCTTCAATCACTTCTTCGTTGGCAGCATTGTCCTTGAGGTCGCATTTTAGCTCGGCATACACCTTGTCAAGATCAACCAATTCCGAGTCAATTTCCTCTCTTATTCCGGGGTTGGAGGATGAGAGATGATAAAATTCTTCCTTTTTGGAGTTTATCTTGGAGGTGTAATACATTTCAGCTTCCATCAATACCTTAAATATTTCGGATGGTTTTTCCTGTTCTTCATTAACAGCAGCCATTGATGCTTGATCCGGTGCATTCACCCAATCGTGAAAAAAGTAGGACGAAACAAAGATGGCCACAGCCGCAGCGGCTTTCCAGGCGATGCTGTTCCACTTGCCCATTATAAGCTTAGCCTTGCGGGTTTTCACCCCTGCAAAAAGGGCAGGATTGGGTTCGAATTCATCAAATTCGTCCCTGTTATCCCTAATAAATTGCTCTAATTTATCTCTGCTCATGATTATATCTCCTTTGATTGCATGTTCATTAATAACTCTTTTACTTTTAGCCTTGCGCGCATAAACTGCGATTTAGAATTGGATTCCGAAATGTTGAGAATCTCCGATATCTCCACATGGTCGTAGCCCTCCAACAGATAAAGCGAAAAGATCATTTTGCTTCCCCTCGGCAAATGCTCCATTGCTTTCTTAATATTCTGCACATTCAGCATGTTCTCATATTCTTTGTCGTCATCTTTTTTATCTTCCTCATCGAAGTGGTGCATTTCATCAAAATAGTCCAGATCAACTTTTCTGCGGTTGATCTCGTTGATACACTTATTCACCACAATGCGCTTCAGCCAGGCTCCGAATGTGGATTCGTACCTGAAGGTGTGCAGCTTGGCAAATGCATCGGTGAAGGATTCCTGGAGCATATCCTCAGCTTCCTCATGCGAATTCATCATCCGCACACAGATATTGTACATAGCGCGGGAATACTGATTGTACAGCTTGTACTGCGACTGTGCATTACCCCGTTTACACTTCTCGATGATATCTTTATGTATCTCCGTTTGCAATGTTGTTCCGAATTTGCTGATGATTCTTACGTTTTCAATGACAAGCCGTAAAAGTAAGGGTTGCAATTTATTAAGAAAATAAAATTATTTTTGGATTCTAATTAAAAACCTTGCAAATGATAGGCTTTTTCGAGCAATTAAACATCAAAGGCATGCGTATTTTCCTCAATATCAAAAACAGGGACGCTTTTCATTGCTGCTAATCTCCAGCCAATTGGCCGTCCGGCCAAATTATTTATTACAATTTATTTCATTCAATTTTTTAATATCATAAAATCATGGAATTACCATTTGCAGAATCCTATAAAATAAAGATGGTTGAAACCATTAAAAAAAGCACCCGCGAAGAGCGCGAACAATGGCTCAAAACTGCCAAATACAATTTGTTTAACCTCAGGAGCAGCCAGGTTTTTATCGATCTGCTCACGGACTCAGGCACCGGAGCCATGAGCGACAAACAGTGGTCGGAGATGATGCTGGGCGACGAGAGTTATGCCGGGGCATCATCCTATTATAAAATGAAAAACGCCATTGAGGAAACTCTGGGCTTCCCTTATTTTTTACCTACCCACCAGGGGCGGGCCGCTGAGAATGTACTTTTTTCGGCACTTGTTAAAGAAGGAGATATCGTTCCCGGAAATTCGCATTTCGACACCACCAAAGGCCACATCGAATTTCGTCGTGCAACTGCTGTGGATTGCACCATCGACGAAGCGTTTGACACACAAATCTATCATCCTTTCAAGGGAAACATCGACCTGTACAAACTCGAAGATGTTCTGAAAAAATACCCGCGTGAGCGCATTCCCATGATTATCGTTACCGTTACCTGCAACTCTTCAGGCGGCCAGCCCGTTTCGATGCGCAACATGAAAGATGTTTATGAAATGGCACAGAAGTATGGCATCCGTGTGGTTTTCGATTCAGCCAGGTTTGCCGAAAATGCTTATTTCATTAAAATGCGTGAAGCCGGCTACGAAAATAAAAGCATCAAAGATATCGTGAGGGAAATGTTTACCTATGCTGATGCCATGACCATGAGCAGCAAGAAAGATGCAATTGTGAATATGGGTGGATTTATTGGTTTCAGGGAAGAAGAGCTCTGGAAGCGTTCGCAAACCTACAATATCATGTTCGAAGGTTTTATAACATACGGAGGTATGTCTGGCAGGGATATGAATGCCCTGGCACAAGGGCTTAACGAAGGAACCGAGTTTGATTATCTGGATACCCGCATCAGGCAGGTTGCTTTTTTGGGACAAAAACTCAGGGATTATGGTATTCCGGTTCAGGAACCCTTTGGAGGCCATGCCATTTTTGTGGATGCCAAACGCTTTTTACCGCAGCTTCCCAAAGAGCAGTTTGCCGCACAAACCCTGGGAATAGAAGCATATCTTGAGGGAGGTGTTCGTGGTGTGGAAATCGGTGCCATCCTCGCCGACCGTGATCCGATTACCCGTGAAAACAGATTTCCAAACCTGGAATTGCTCAGGCTCACCATCCCCAGAAGGGTTTACACCAACAATCACATGGAATATGTTGCAGTAACAATGGGCAATGTTTTCGAACGCAGAAACTCGATAAAAACCGGAGTAAGGATAATCAAAGAAGCCCCCATTATGAGGCACTTCACCGTAGAGCTTGAGAAGGTGGAAGATGGAGGTTAGAAGTTGGAAGGCAGAGCTTAGAAGATAGATTAGTAAGACTACTTCCCCATTAATTTACAATAAGGATTATGAATCGGAGTGACGTGAAGTCAAAAGAGTCCTCTCCGCCAGTTGGCGGAGAGATATCTATTTCAATTCTTCAAATAGGGATTATCAAGGTTTAATTGGTGTTCTTTTGTGTAAGTCATTTTGACATTATTGCTTATGGAAAATCCGGGAAAGTAATTATGAAATTGAATTTTCCCGGATTTTTTTATGCTTTTTTCTTCACCATTGATAAACCTAAAAACAATATTTAATATTGGGGAATATTTCTATCGATCCTTTTGTCTATGTCTGGTTATTGATGGCTTTAGGTAAATGTACATTTAGGGAAATGATCTGCCAAAGATATCTCCAAGTCGTTTTATCAACATTTTTTTATCAAAAACTAAATTTAAATGAACTACAAATTTCTCACAATCTTTTTGCTTCTGACCGGATTAATATCTCTCAGAACCAATGCTCAGTACCTCTTACTGGAAACCAGGGATGGTGATGTTTTTTCTGAGAAAATCGATTCGATCAGGAAACTAAGCCTGCCAGACAACAACTTCGTTCTTAAAATGAAAGACAATTCTGCAACTTCTTACAGTTTGGCATCGGTCAAAAAAGTGTACTTTGATTTGGCAACAAGGGTTGACCCAATTGAAAATATTCCTGAAAGTAAAGAATTGGTCATTTATCCAAACCCCGCATCCAGCTTTATTAATATTCATGACTTACCGAATCAGCCTTCACAAGTCACCATATATTCGATTCAGGGTGGAGTAATTTTACAAAAACCAATCTCCGCCCAAAGCAACAACATCGATGTCAGCAGCCTGAAAAATGGTTTGTATTTTTTAAATTTCAACAGACAAACCGTTAAATTTATAAAACTATGAGAAAGCTAACCATACTTACTATTCTCCTGATTTCCGGAATTGTTGCATTCGCACAAAACAAAATACTGGTTCATACTTCAAATGGGACTGAGGAATATCTCATTTCAGAAAACGACAGTTTATACTTTGATGAAAACGGCACCACAATGTATTTCAACATAGGTAATGCACTTTCTGAGTATTTGATTTCGACCATCGACAGCATCACTTTTGAAGAGCCTGGCATCAACGACAGCACCATCTATGTAGCTTTTCAGGGCGAAACGGTCTCTGTTATCAATCCGCTCTCGCAGGCCGGCGTTACACTTGCAATCGTCGGAGCAGATGTTACAGTAACTTCCACTGCCGGGATCAGGGATCTGAACTTTCAGCTTTCCGGAACTACCAGTGACGGAATGTTTAAAATATATGCCGAAAAACGATTCAATTTGATATTAAACGGAGTAGATATTACGAATCCTGATGGCCCGGCAATAAATGTTCAGGCAAACAAAAAAGTAAGTGTTCACATGGCCGAAGGAACCCTGAATAACCTTACCGATGGGCCAGAATATGCCGATCCACCCATTGGCCCGAATGGAGAGGAAGACCAGGATGCTGCCTTTTTTAGCGAGGGAGAACTTTTGTTTTTAGGCCCCGGAAATCTTAACATCAATGGTTTTGGGGGAAATCAACACGGGCTTCGCAGTGACGATGAAATTGAAATTGATGGAGGAACCCTAACCATAACCTCGGCAGTAAAAGATGGCATTCATGGAAAAGATGGTTTTTATATGCACGGAGGATCGGTGAATGTCAGCTCTTTGGGCGATGGGATTGATGGTGATGAAGGGCATATTATAATCACGGCTGGTACAATTAGCATCGAAAGTACCGGAGATGATGTGAAAGGTATTCAATGCGACAGCACGATTACCTTTAACGGAGGTGCACTGAACATGACACTTGCCGGAGATCAGTCCAAAGGGATCAAATGTGATAAGGACATGTTGCTCAATGGTGGCAATATTAATATTGAAGCTACAGGTGGTGTAGTTCTTGAAGCTTCAGGTCAAGGCTACGACCCATCCTATTGTGCCGCCATCAAAGGCGAAACAAACATCTTTATCGATGGCTGTATTATTAACATCACTGCTGATGGTGAAGCCGGGAGAGGCCTGTCCTGCAACGGAAATATTGTTTTAGAAAGTGGTAACCTTCAGATAGAATGTAACGGAGATGGAGAAAAATACACCAATACCTTTGGTGAAGATGATGCCTATCATGGTGCCTGTATTGATGCTGATGGAGATTTTACCATTAACAGTGGTGAAATTACAGTTTCAAATTCAGGATCGGGAGGAAAGGGAATTTCTATTGATGGAAACCTGCTGATTGGTGATGGTACAAATTCTCCTTTTATTGATGTAACTACAACCGGACAAAGTATCGAAATTACTCCGGGAGGCCCCGGCCCCAACAACCCGGGTGATTACGACGAGTCGAAAGCCGTTAAATCTGATGTTTCGGTGATCATCAATAGTGGAGAAATAATTATCTCATCGGCTGACGATGGCATTAAATCCGGTGACGTGCTAACCATCAATAACGGCACAGTGATGATCAATAATTCCAAAGAAGGCCTTGAAGCACCCAATATCACCATCAACGATGGCGAAGTTACGGTGTATTCATCAGATGACGGATTAAACGCAACTTACGGTAATGGTGGCGGAGGAAACGATGGCAGCCTGCTGCTGATTACTGGAGGCTACACTATGCTGAGTTCTACCAACGGCGATCCGTTGGACAGCAACGGAAATATCACCATCTCAGGCGGAACTATCGTTGTGCATGGCCCACAATCATCTCCGGAAGTGGGTATGGATGTGAATGGTACCTGCATAATATCCGGAGGATTTCTGGTGGTATCAGGCACAAACTCCAACATGACCGAAGGGCCGTCTAACAGCTCAACACAACGCTCTGTGTTGTTACGTACCAACCAAAGCATAAGTGCAAACACCATTTTCCATATCGAAGACAGCAACGGCAACAACCTGCTCACATTTGCCCCCAACAGGCAATATTACTCGATTATATTTTCATCGGATGCGTTGACAAGTGGGGAAACCTACAGCATTTATACCGGGGGTTCGTCAACCGGAATCTTGCTCAACGGGCTTTATACCGGCGGTGTTTACACTCCCGGAACCTTTCGTTCAAATTTTACTGTGAGTGGAATGGCTCAAACCATCTGGTTTTGATGAACAGGAAGCAAGCACATTTACATGTGCCAAAGCGGCATCGATGGTAACGGTTAAAGGATTGGCATAACCACCTCCATGAACTGATATTACGGGAAGGGATTTTTTGGCGGCATAATCGAGAACCATGCGGGTCATTGTTTCATAATCTGAGTTGGTGAAATTTGTTACACCGGCTCCACAATCATCTTTATGTCCATCATATCCTGAGAATATAAAAACCAAACCGGGTGTAAAGGGAACATTGTCCAAGGCCTGCTGTAAGGTGGATTTTATTTGGGCTGAGCGGTAAAATTTCCCCGGCAGATTAATTTCTTCATAGAAATCATCCTCGAAGCCATCCCACAAAACGGGGATGTTGCAATGCCCCACCGATTCAGCATAAGTTGTTGTTCCTTTATTTATTTCCGAGGCTTTCATCATGTACAAATCCACTGCACTGTGAATACTGATTTGATGAACATCAGGATCGTTTTCAAAAATCTCCTGGGTGCCATCACCATGATGGATGTCCCAATCGATGATCAATATTTTAGCCAGCCCCTTACTTTGAGCATATCTTGCGGCTGCCGCCATGGTATTTAAAACACTATATCCGTGGGCATATTTAATATGCGCATGATGGCCTCCAACATTAAAAAGGTAAGCACGGTCAAGGTTTCCGGAGATTACCATATTGATAGC
>JAIOZV010000175.1 GCA_021740425.1 Bacteroidales bacterium
TTTCATACTTCAAAAGGTAGGCCCTTCATTCTCATTGGAAACCACTGGTACTCGCGCATGAGTGGTGAAATGGAAACCGAGCCCTATCGCATAATTGCCGGAGAAACATTGAGCTACTGGCTTGAGCGGATTTTTGATATTCTTGGTTCTGATACTCCTGTCCTGGTAATGGGCGACTTCAATGATGAGCCATTTAACAGATCGGTTTCAGAATATGCACTTTCCACACATAGCCGTATGAAAGTAATCAATGCGCGAAATCCCCGCTTGTTTAACCTGATGTATTCATTAATGGGAAGGGGATTCGGCACTTTCTTTTATGATAATTTCCCCTACATTTTCGACCAGTTTATGGTAACCAAAAGCATGTTGAAAAGCAACGCCCTGATCAAGCCGGTTCAGGTGAGTACGGGAGGTTACCGTGTAAATATTGTGATGCAACCTGAAATGATGGCGGGTGGTGATTATCCCAAGCCCAAACCATTCGGACGGCCATCAAGCGGCTCATCGTATGATCCCACCGGATATAGTGACCATTTCCCGATTTCGGTATATTTGGAGGAGTAGTCAAAAAAAAGAGTTTTTTTTCGCATGGCTTTTTTTAGCAATGCCTACAACCTTTATCCATCAGAAAAAAAAACGGTTCAGGCAGCAAATGCCTGAACCGTAAATTAGGTATTTTATAATAAATTTAGAATCCTGCTACAACTCCTACACTCCAGAATAATTCGCTGCTGCCATATGGAGAGTTTTTATCTTGTAAAACGTCATACAGCACCTGAACGTATGCAAAGGCACTTCCACCAAGGGGCTGACTAAGCCCACCACCAACAAACAGAAAAGGAACCCAGTTGCGCTCCTCCACAATGTCGCCAGCACTATTTTGGTATTGTTGGCCATAGTTTATATCGGCAAACTCCACATGCGCGTAAGCCTGAGGAATGATACGGTAACGCGTAAAAATCCTCACGCCGTAATTGCTCGTTTCAAATTTGCCACCATAAATGTTGTATTTCAAATACTCATACCCCGGCTGAATGCCAACTGAAAGCTTAGGGGTAACTTTATATCCGGCCAAAGGCCATACCCCAATTGAAGTGTATCCACTTCCCAAAGTAAAATAAAGTGTTCCTCCGAAATACAGTTTATCTAAAGTATTAACCTTTTTTGGCTGCTGGTTTCCTGAATATGGGTTGATGCGGTTGGAGGAATCTTTCTGCTGAGCTATTGCAAGAATACTCATGAGAAAAAAGAGTGGAAATATGAAAGTGTTTTTCTTCATAAGAAAAAAATAAATATTTTAATCAAAGGTAAACAGAAACAAGAATGTGGTATTGCAGGCCTTTGGATTCAAATTAATTTTATTGTTTTTTAACAATCCTAAAATAAAATCCCAAACTTGAAATAGGCCCATTTATGGGATTCTGCCCCATCAAACTTTGCAGTAAAATTCTGAACTCCCATTTCAAGCTCAAAGCCTGAATACCTGCCTGCAATTCCTGCCTTAAATTCGCCAATCAGCGGATTTATATCGACTATCGTATGAGGGCTTTTGTCATTTAATGCTCCTCCATGAAGTGTAGCATCAAAAAAAACAGTTCGCAGGTTGAATTCAGTAAAAAAATAAATATAGTTTGCTTTTTTGCTGAGCAAATGATCTGGTGAATAATAATTCGGAGATATGCCTACCCTCATCCGGGAGCCACCTGAAAAATCGGTGTATGGCAAGCCCAGCCTTCCTTTGGCAAGCAAATCTGCTTCAATCCATTTATGCCAGAAAAATAGTTTTTCGAGGCCGGTGATGTACTGTAAACAGAGGTCGTGATCAATCTGATATGCCCATCCGGGTATTGGCTCCGAGGCAGGAAGTAAAACATGAATTCCATTTTGAACAAATCTGCCACCAGCATATTCGCCAAGTAAACCACCCTGAATTTCGCTGCTAAACCTGTAATTATTTTTGGAACTGAAGTGGCTGGCTTTGATTCCGAACATGAGCACGCCGGCATAAGGCCTGTCGGTTTGAACCGGATCACCAAAGACATTTCGGGGCGTAAAAATATCATGTAACAAGGTCAGGCTGTAAATTGGCCCGGATTCTGACATAGGATCTAAAAGCAATTTACTTATCCCAAATTTTTGAAGGCTTTGTGTATAATATTGCAAGGCCAGGCCGTTGGTAAAATATTGGTCGGTTTGGAAAAACACATCATTGGCCCATTCAACCTCAACTTTTTCAGGGTAGGATATTTCAATTTTTTCAGTGTGGTAACGTTCGTTAACCTGCGCACTAAGTAGTGTTGATAAAAATATGAGTAGTGAGAAAAGTAGCAAGCGCACACTTAGATGTATTCAATTTGGGCTCAAAAATAATTTAATAATTTAAATATCAGTCATCCATAATTTTTCAATAATTTACATTTAGGAATTGGAAAGTTGCCCATGCCTGAAACAATCGGTGGTGTGATCGTTTACGATGCCGGCAGCCTGCATGTATGCATAAATGATGGTGGAGCCTGCAAAGGTGAAACCTCTTTTTTTAAGGTCTTTGCTAATTTGATCGGAAAGTGGAGTTTTTGCAGGTATTTGGGATAAATCATCGAATTGATTGTGTATGGTTTTCCCATTAACGAAACCCCAGATATATCGGTCAAAGGTGCCAAATTCTTCTCTGATGCTGATAAAACATTGTGCATTTTTTATGCTTGCTTTCACTTTGAGTTTGTTCCTGATAATTCCGGCATCCTGCATAAGTTCTGCAATTTTATCCTCACCATACAAAGCTATTTTTTCGAAGTCGAATTGATCAAATGCCATTCTGAAATTTTCTCGTTTTCTTAAAATGGTGAGCCAGCTTAAACCTGCCTGAAACCCGTCAAGGATAAGGTGTTCGAAATGTTTATAATCATCATGAACCGGAACACCCCATTCATAATCATGGTAATCAAAATAATCAGGACTTGAGGAAGCCCATTTGCAGCGGTTTGTCATTTTTTAGTTTGTGGTAATGCGAAGCTTCATAAATGCTTTAGCAAAGTTTAACAGTAGTTGAAATGGGGCAATTTGATTTGAAAGAACCTCGCCTGTAGGTTCAAAATGGTAAAAAGCGAGCATTAAAACACACCACCTTCTACTAATTTTATTTTGCCAACAGGCTCGACCACTCCCCTTAGTGATTCGGCTCTGCCATACTGCGGATGATCAATGTCAACAGCAGCTTCGTTGGATCCCGAAAGGCTGATGGAAATCTTGTTGCGAAGGTTTCCTGAAATTGTAAAAGTAATGAAGATTCGGTTTTTCCCATTCTTTTCTATGATCTTCTTATTCAAAATCACACCTTTCAGGGTTATTCCTCCAAGGCCGTTTATGCCGGGCCATAAGGCATGGCCAGTCCGGAATTGTAAAACTGCTGTATCGCCCTCAACGTGAAGATAGTTTAACTCGCCGCGAATTCCTGTTATCATCCTTCCATAGCGGGTCAAAACCCTGTCGAAATGTATTACATAACTGGAATCTAATACAAGGTTTTTGGCAAAATTGTATTTGGCAAGTTGCTCCTGTTTTTCCCTTTCCTTTTTTTCTGCTTTCGATTCGCCTTTGTTTTGCTGGGCATCCATCACCATAGGCAGTAATAATATGAGGAGTAATGCTGCCATGAATAGACTTTTGAAATTGAAAATAGTGTGTGTATTCATCTGTGAAATTTTTAAATTTTTATGGGTAATAAATTACTATAAATATGCCAAAAATCACCTTTTAATTAAGACCACAGCATAAGCGGAAACTCCCTCTTCACGACCTTCAAATCCCAGCTTTTCGGTGGTGGTGGCTTTGATTGAAATGTAATCGGGGTCAATATTTATGGTTTGCGCCAATACAGTTTTCATTTCGGGAATGTATGCGGCAATTTTTGGTTTCTGGAGGGATATGGTAGAATCAATATTTCCGATGGAAAATCCCTTTCCGGCGATCAATTCAGCAACTTTCTTCAACAAAATTTTACTGTCGATTCCCTTAAAAGCCGGGTCTTTATCCGAAAAGTGATGGCCGATATCCTGCAGATTTGCAGCTCCCAGTAAAGCATCGCAGATGGCATGAATCAATACATCGGCATCGGAGTGCCCCAGGGCTCCTTTTGTGTGTTTGATTTTAATGCCTCCCAAAATAAAATCCCGGCCTTCTTCAAGGCGATGAACGTCGTATCCAAATCCTACGCGAATATCCATGTGTTGATTAAATAAATGAAATGTCAAAATTATTATAATTCATCATCAAATAAAAAAGCCGGAATGAATCTTTGTTCATTCCGGCCACTATATTGTGATAAAAATCTACATTATTCAAATTCGGCGAAGTCGAATGTCAGGGTAAACCTTAAGGTATTTTCCAGAGGATTTTGCTGTTCCAGCGGGATAAGGTAAGAAAAGTCGAGGCCAAACACGTTGTACTTCAGACCTGCTCCCAGTGTGAAGTATTTCCTGTTTCCTTTATATTTATTTTCATAAAAGAACCCGCCTCTAACTGCGAATACTTTGTTGTACCAATATTCAGTGCCTACTGAAAAGAAGAATTCTCTCATTTCTTCCTCAAAGCCCCCGGGTGCATCGTACCACGATTGAATCATTCCCTGAACAACTGAAACATTCGGATCTTTTCCGGCTTCAATCATACGTTCCCCATTTACAATCACCGGATTTCCGAGTGAATCCTGTGCATAAACCGGGGGAGTAGGAACCAAGAGTTTGTTTATATCAACCATAAACGACAGTCTGTTGTAATCGTCCAGATCCAAGGTTAATCTTGGCCCGATGCGAAGGTTGGTGGGAATAAAATCTGTTTCGGTGGTGGCATCAGAATAGGAAATTTTTTGGCCAATATTCGAGATATTGATGCCCAGGGCAAACTCTGCATATTCGAAATTACGCCAGTTTAGTTCGCTTTGATGATAAACGGCAACATCGGCAGCAATAGATTGTCCCGGCTTGGTTGCCTGACCCTGAACATTTACACCCTGAGTAAGATTGGAGTGAATGTAACGTGCTGCAACGGCACCCGACCACGTTTCTGAAAACTTTCTTGAGTAGGTTCCGTCAACCGAAAATTCGTTGGGGCGATAGTTTCCGATGGTTTGCCCTTGAATATCGGTGAATGTAATATCACCAAGGGTAAAGTAAAGTAATGATCCTGCGATGGCAGATTTATCGTTGAGCTTGTAATATCCGGCAACATAGGCCAGGTTAATGTCGCTTACGATGGCTCTCAGCCAGGGGCTGTAGGATGCTGAAAAACCTGCTTTTGAATCGATAAAAGCATATTTTGCAGGATTCCAGTGCATTGAACTTGCATCCGGTGTGGATGACACGCCGGCATCTCCCATTGCACCCGACCGGGCATCAGGAGCGATAAGCAGAAAAGGAACTGCCGTAGTAATGGTATTGGTTTGCCCTAAATAATTTGGTAGGTCTTGCGCATTGGCAATGCCAACAATAAAAATACATGCAGCTATACCTGCAAGGAACTTTTTAATCATATAGATTCTATTTACTTTGGTTAAAATTATGACTGTAAACGGACATTAATTTTTAATATTGTTTACACTCTTTAGCTCGTAGAATTAAATCATTCAGTAATTATCAATTTTTGTATGCGTTCAGTAAAGTGATCTTTTTCGTTTGAAACCTTAATGGTGTAAAAATAGAATCCAGATTCAAGTTTGCTGCCTCCCTCCGAATCTCCTTCCCACAATATTGGATTCATGGTATAGCCGTCAGTAAACACATTTTTAGGACCTATTGTTCGCACATGCTCACCAAAAAAATTATAAATATCAATTTCAACGCTTAGTTCTCCCTGATATTGATTGTGCCTGAAGGTAAACCAGGTGAAGTCTTTAAATGGGTTTGGATAGTTGTAAACTTCCAAAACTTCAACATCAATATTATCTGAAACATTAAATGATATGGACTTAACAGACGAATTATTCAGCATATCCCAGGCTTTTAAATCCAGGGTATATTCACCGTTTGGCAGGTTCTCCATGTGAAAAACAATATTTCCTGAGGTGAAATCATCCATGACCGGGTCAAACTTTTCATTTAAAATATAATGATTGTAAGATGTTCCGTCCATCGTGAGCATAATGTCGTGGCCGATGCCTGTTCCAAGGTAATTAATCCCTGATGGATCAGACAATTCGATGAATAATACAGGATCAGGGTTTATCAGATTAGGTATTTCAGATTTCTTTTCGTTGAGATAAAGCCCGATTTCCGGACCTGATTTGTCTGTTGAACCATCGCTGTTGCCTCCAATTAGAATCTCACTGAAATACCCGCCTGCATCTCTGAGGCTGTCGGAAGCATAGTAGCTTAGTTTACCTTTTCCAAATTGGTAGGAAATATCCAATGGTAAAACAAAAGAAAAACTGAACCGGCCATTATTTATTGAAGCTTTGCCCTTGTATAATATTGAATTTTGAGCTTCAAAAGTGTAAGGGTAACTTTTCGGGTCGTTGCCCAATGTGGTCACATTTGTTGGTTTATCGTAAAGTGTTGGATAAATGATGCCGTTGAAATCTTCCACTGTTTCACCAACTTTGTAATAACTTTCGATGTGTCCGCTTACCGAAATTTTACCACCGGCATTTAGTGTGTCATTGTATTGTGCTGCCGGAATGCCATTTATCGAATCAGTAACTACCTTGAAACCGGGAAGCGCAAGTTTAAGGGCGGGATCCCCGAGTAACACAAAATTGCGCAGATTGGTGTTGGAAGGGGTTTTTGAATACATCATCAAATCACCCAGCCGGGGATGAATTTCAGGGTAAGCTCTAAAAAGTGTATCGTACAGCCGTTTATTCAGTAAAAGATTTGAAGAGGCAAAAGCAAGCCTTGTAGTTGTAAAAAGTGCCAGTCCGCCACCATTATGATTAACCAACACAAGTTCTCCCGCCGAAGTTAGTGAGGGATTATCGAAACGGCTAAATTCGCAAGTAGCCGTAATAAAAACTGGCAGGGCATCGCGGTTATTCCATGAAAGGATATCTGAAATTTGTACTACTTTTTCGTGCGAAAGCCCGAGTTCACCACCATGCCCGGTATAATTTACAATCAGGCAGCCATCCTCCACAGCACTGTTTATATCGCTGGTGGCCTGAGGATACGACTGGCCACTGGCATTTGACTGCTGGGCGTAGGAATCAAAATAAATTTTTCTGAAATTCACCGACTTATTGTTGCGCTGTATCAATGGAATAAGAATCGTATCGGCCTGATAAACATGAAGATTATTGTCTTCATCATCTGCAATAAAAGTCAGCAGGTTTCTCCATGAACCCGGTTTTGAAGCATCCAATTTTAGATAATCTTCTACTTTATCCACCATAAGTTTTGCATCTTCCGGATTATTCACAGCAAACCTGCCAACACCTAAATCTACATTTCCTGAGGCATCCTTACCTTCGTCCAAATCCATCAGGCCAAAATAATCGTCGGTAACATAGGTAGATGTGTACCACAATGACTGCGCTGATTGAAAAGTGGGGACAAATGACAGGTTTCCCCCTACGCGGTCCAACGGATCGTATGAGCCATCGCCAAAAAGTAAAACATATTTTAAGACGGGAGGTGTTCCCGACCGGAGGTAAATCATGCGAATGAAATCCCGAATGGCTGTTACGTCTGGTGCTCCCGAAGAAAATTCGTTATAAATATCAAAGAGGTTGACTACAATTACATGCATCCCATCCATTGTTTCGTGAAGGGCAGCCAGCCTTTCTGACTGTTGTAAAAAATCGGGATGACTGACAATAATAAATTCGGCAGTTTGAAGGGCATGCAGGTTTTGGTTGGGAATGTGGCCATGCAGTTCGGGTTTCATGAAATCGCTGCCGTCAAAAGCAATAAACTCACGCAACGAATCCATTTCAAAAGCAAATTTTCCTGTTTCATTTTCGATGGTGAGCGCAACATTTCGTGGTGAAAACAAGGAAGTGATGTCCCAAACCTTTAGATTTTCATTGGCTCCTGAAATCCGGAATTCTCCAACTTCGTTATTCCCGGTCGCATCGATGTTTCTGAATGAAAACTGGTGGCCATTGAATTTTAGATTGCTGCTTACATTTAGGGAAATGTAATTGAGCCAGCCGACCGAATTACCATCTTTACGATTATATTTTAAGGTTACCGTTAAATCAGGTGAAGTGTTGGCCATATGCCAGGCTGATCTATTTGATGGGTTTGCAAATTTTGTGATTGACCCCTCAGAAATAGCGCTTATATTATCTCTAAACACTGAATCATTATTGATAAAAGCTGTAAATGATGAGGTGGAAGTGGATTTCCCTGCAAAATCGCAATCTATAAAAACTTCTTTTGAAAGATCCCTGTCGGGAAATATAAAGTTAAAATCCTGTATCAAATTTTCGTTAAACTCTTCACCATACCATTCTTCACCTGATTTTATTAAGCTTACAATGTCTGATTCATGAATTTGAAGATCATTGTAAGTATTAAAAATTTTTTCGGCAGAAACTGCCGACAATTCAAATGCTTCTACCCTTTGGCCGGGCTCCTGTCCAACGGTAACGAAATAGTAATTTTTATTGGTGAACTTATTGGTAGAATGTTGAAATATTCGGCTTGATGCTTTAAAAGTCCAGGTGTGGGGTGATTGTCCGTAGAAAAGAAAATAATCACCCTGATCAAAGTTGCCATCACCGCCATCTTCAACCCATAAGGCATTTTCCATCAAATCATCGTGTCGGAAGTCTCTGTTTTTTTGAGGAAGCATGCCCCCTCCATTGCCAAAAACCTGCAATTTATCTGAAGGAATATTGGACATACTCATGCCCAAATCGCTAAGGTCTTGCCAGCTTACTTTGTAAATTCCGCTTTCACCAACACTTATCTTGAACCATTCGCCTGTTGCCAACACTGAATTTTCGGCATAAACTACCGAACCATCTTTGTAATTGGATGCTCCCCCGTGTACGATTTGATAGTCTAGATCAAAACTGATGAGCTTTTCAAAGTTCCCGGTGCTTTCATTTTTACGAAGGGGAAGCATTTTAAAAATGATGTAATTTTTTTCTCTGACGCTTACGTTTTCGGTTTTAAAAAGAATGGTATTGCCAATTAAATCTGCATCGGCGATAGTTGAAATATCTTCAATTTCAAGGTTTGCAAATTGGGTGTTCAATACTTCAAATTCAAAAGTTAATCCGGG
>JAIOZV010000176.1 GCA_021740425.1 Bacteroidales bacterium
GCCTGCCTATAAGTGTGCGAACGACCCTACAGCGTCTAAAAAACAGGTGAAACCATCGCCTAACCAGCCTTATAATTAGCTCACAACATAGTTTGGAGCATGCCGGGTATTATGAACTATATAGCAGTCAATGTTCGATGGTACAGTCCTCGATCGTAAAAATAAAATCCCTAAAAAGCAAAAACTGTAATCTGTCAAATGAATTTTGCTTTGGGGTTTGATAAAATTCTAAATTTGTCCACAAAACTAACTTTGGATGGTTCTTACACTCTCAATTTTAGGTATCATTCTTTCGGCAATTCTATTGTATTTCAATGCCCGTAAATACACCTCCTCCATTTACCTTGGAATATTCTTCTTTTTAATCAGCCTGTATGGTTTCATCCAATATGTGGTATTGTTTTCAAAATCAGTAGTTTTAGTTGGTATTGTTTTCACCAATGTTGGATTCCCAACCTATCTTATCGGGCCGGTGCTCTATTTTTATTTCCGAAGTGTACTCAGCGATAATGCACGATTGAAAAAGCATGATTTGTGGCATTTACTGCCAATGGTGGTTTATCTGGCAGGAACCTCCGAATATCTTTTTACCTCCTGGTTCTACAAAATGGATATTGCCACGATGGTAATTAATGGAGGGATTAAACAGGTTCCCTTTACAACGGAGCTGGGTTTTTTGTTTAAAAAATTACCTCTTTTGGTTATTTACCTGAGTCGTCCTGTGCTGGTGATGGGGTATTTGTTGTGGTCAGCCGGATTGCTGCTCCGCTACAAAATGCTCCGCATGGAATCCATGATTTTTCAGCAGCAGCATTTCATGCAAAAATGGCTCTGGATTTTATTGGGTTTTTTGTTCGTCCTGGTTTTAAGTCACTCGCTGCAGTTGGTCGAAACTTTTGCTGTGAGTAATACAGCCATTTTTAAAACACTCAACCTCCTGCAGATTTTTTCGGCTATTGGTCTTGCCGGATTGCTGATTTCTCCATTTTTCTTCCCCGAAATTCTTTACGGTTTACCCCGGCTTCCTGGTTCTGTTGAAATGGCAAAAAGAACATCCATACCCTCAGCCTCGTTACCCACTCAGGAAAGTGAAAAGCAGTTGGAGGATGCCGGAAATCAGTCATCAGAAGGCAAGCCCCCGACTTCGGAAGTTATTGGCAGTACATCAAAATTCGAATCCAATTATCTCGACTTTATTGAGGAGCAAACTGAAAAGTATATGCAGGAATTTCAACCTTATCTTCAGCAGGATTTCAACCTTACGCAGCTTTCGGCGTTGGTAAACATTCCGGTGCATCATCTGGCTTATTATTTCAGGGAAGTAAAGCAAATTTCTTTTACCGATTTCCGCAACCGATGGCGGATTGAACACGCCAAAAACCTCATTCTCGAAGGAAAATCCAGCGGTCTTACTTTAGAAGCTATTGGGTTGTTGTCAGGTTTTACTTCGCGCAACACCTTTTTGAATGCTTTTAAAAAAGCGGAAGGAATTTCGCCAAATGCTTTCTTGTCTCAAAGCAAAAAAAGTTGATTTAAAAAAAATGTTGCACTGTTTTTCGAAAAACGGTGCAACTTCATCCTTGGCAACCCTCTATTTATCCTCAGTCTTCCCCCACTTTTGTATTATCAAATTTGATTTTCTGAATTGGTTCAAACTTTTTTCCAGCGGGTTTGAAATTGTTTTTAAGTGTTGGTCGCTCACCTTCCTACGCTTTGATTTTACTGATTCAGGAATGAGAAAAAATAATTTTTATGGATACAAAAGATTTAACACCGGTTTCCGAAAATACCGAAACCGATCACCTGGCAGAAATTGGCACTAAGGTAGATTATTGTATGCAGCAATACCGGCCATACATCATTCATGGTTTCAACCGATATCACCTTTCGGTAGTTACCAATATTCCGGAAACGGATATTGAAAATTTTTTCAGTCAATCGTCCCAACCTTTCGATCAATACATTGATCAATGGAGGGTAAAATACGCAAAAACTCTGATAAACACAGGAAAAGTCAGGAGTATGGAAATGAAAACCATCGGGTCGTTATCAGGTTTTTCGTCGGCTAAGAAGTTTATCGAAGCCTATCGAAAAATTGAGGGCATCTCACCAGAAATTTACCATTTACAAATAGAAAAATCAGCATCATTATGAAACGTACACTTCTTCTCTTCGCAACCTTGCTGCTTCTCGGCATCCAAAGCTATGCCCAGACAGGAGTAGCCATCAACAACACAGGAAACGACCCCGACACCAGTGCTATGCTGGATGTAAGTTCAACCACAAAGGGACTTTTAATTCCCCGCATGACCGAAGCGCAGCGAACAGCCATTGCCCTTCCTGCCAAAGGCTTGTTGGTTTACCAGAATGATGGAATCGAAGGATTCTATTATTACGATGGTTCGGCATGGACAAACCTTTCGTTGGTCAACTTCAGCGAAAGCAATTATGAATTTGATACTAAAACCGGCGTGAAATTTACGCCCGATAATGCAGCTACTGATGTTGATTTTGTTTTGCAACCAAAAGGCACCGGAGGCATTATTGCTGATCAGCCTGATGGTGAAGTTGCCGGCGGAAACAACAGAGGTATTTATGCAGTTGATTTGCAGATGTATAGAATAAATCCTTTGCATGTGGCAAGCGGAGATTATTCGACTATTCTTGGTGGAGGAGCAAATTCTTCACAGGGTTTTGCTTCTGTTGTTATAGGTGGAACAAATAATATCGCCTCGGGAGACATTTCACTGGCTACAGGAATATCCTCAGATGCTACCGCCGATTTTTCTATCGCAATGGGCAGAGATGCAGCAGCTTCCAATGAATATGCTGTTGCCATTGGGAATAACCCCATAGCTTCCGGTTATGCATCGCTGGCCATGGGCGATTACACAACCGCCTCAGGACGAATCTCAACTGCGTTGGGAAACAGGACAACAGCCCCTTCAGGATATGAAACAGTAATCGGAAGGTACAACTCAGATTATACCCCTTCAAGCTCCACCGACTGGATTGCCACCGACCGCCTTTTTGTGGTTGGAAACGGGGCTCCAGATGTAACCAAAAGCAACGCACTCACCATCCTGAAAAATGCCAACACCACCATAGGTGGCTCATTAACCATCAATGGAAATGAAACAAACACAAGTTATTTATTCCCTGAAACCAGAGGCATAAGTGGGCAGGTGCTTCAAACCGACGGCAGCGGCAGCACAGGCTGGGCAACACCTTACACCGGACTTACCAACTTCACCGAATCCAATTTTACTTATGATTCAAAAACCGGCGTGAAATTTACACCTAACAATGCTGAAACGAACGTTGATGTTGTTCTACAACCCAAAGGCAATGCTGCAATCATAGCCCAGCAGCCCGACGGAACCGCAGCTGGTGGGAATAAAAGAGGACAATATGCTGTGGATATGCAGATGTTAAGAAATGAAAACACAGATGTGGCAGGTGGAGGATATTCCGTTATTAGTGGAGGCAGGGCAAATGCAGCAAGTTATGATTATGCCACTGTAGGAGGAGGGTATGGAAATGAAGCCGAAAAAGAAAGCGCCACAGTCGGTGGCGGGTATCTAAATACTGCCAACGGACAGTATTCCACAATCGGCGGCGGCTATCTAAATACAGCCGGCGGAGTTAGATCCACAGTGGGCGGCGGTTATGGGAATAGAGCCGACGGAGTTAGATCAACAGTGGGCGGCGGAGAATTGAATAAAGCTTTAGGGTTGAGTTCTACAGTCGGAGGCGGTTTTCTAAATGAAGCCAGCGGAAATTATTCTACTGTAGCCGGCGGTTATTATAATACAGCACAATCTTATGCTGAAACAGTAATTGGACTTTATGCTACTATTGGGGCAGGAACTCAGGATAGCCGTGTAGATGGAGACAGACTTTTTGTTGTGGGTAATGGAACCGGTACTGACCCGGCTAACAGAAGCAACGCCCTCACCATTTTAAAAAATGCAAATACCACCATTGGCGGCACTTTGGAAATCAATAAAAACGGAACTAACACCAGTTACACGTTTCCGGCTATAAGAGGCACAAACGGCCAGGTTTTAACGACCAACGGAGCAGGCGCCCTGTCGTGGTCAACACTTACAACAGGAACCGTTACCACTGTAATCGGAACAGCCCCCATTGTTTCGACGGGAGGAACCACACCAGCCATTTCAATCAATGCAGCAACCACCTCTGCAGCCGGCAGTATGAGCGCTGCCGACAAATCCAAACTGGATGGCGTGGCAGCAAATGCCAATAATTATCTGCATCCTACCGGTGACGGCAACTTACACGTTCCGGCAACAGGAACATCCAACAACGGAAAAGTATTAACTGCCGGAGCAACAGCTGGATCATTAAGCTGGACAACTCTTCCACCGGGCGGCCTTACCTGTTTTACGGAATCCCAGTATAGTTACAACTCAAAGTATGGCGTAAAATTAACCCCCAATCATCAGCAGAGCCATGTGGATATTGTTTTACAGCCAAAAGGGCTTGGTGCAATTATAGCCGACCAGCCGGATGGTACGGCCGATGGTGGAAATAACAGAGGTGGATTTGCAGTGGATTTTCAGATTTACAGGATCAGTGCTTCGCAGGTAGCAAGTGGCGATGCTTCATTGATTAGCAGCGGTGTTGCAAATACCGCAAGTGGTTATTGTTCTGCTGTAACGGGTGGTTATTTGAATCATGCAGGTGGTGATTATTCATTTGCATCAGGAGTGTTCAATACCCCACAGTCTTTCGGAGAAACGGTAATGGGCTTGTACGCTACACAAGTTTCAGGAAATAGTGGTAGTTATGTTGCGACAGATCGCCTTTTTGTTGTTGGTAATGGGGAAGGGCCAACTTTCAGAAAAAATGCACTCAGTATCCTGAAAAATGGTAATTCAACCATTGGCGGATCGCTAACCATTAATGGAAACGGCTCCTTTACCGGTTTTACATTCCCTACAAGCCGGGGAACAAACGGGCAGATACTTCAGACAAATGGCAGCGGGGGAACCAGTTGGGTAACATTTTCAGGAGGAACGGTAACAGGAGTAAGCGCTACACTTCCCATTGTTTCATCAGGTGGCTCGGCTCCGGTGATTTCAATCAATGCTGCTACCACTTCCAGTCCAGGAAGCATGAGCGCAGCCGATAAAACAAAATTGGATGGAATTGTAAATAGCCAGTGGACAACCAGCGGTTCAAATATTTACTATAGTACTGGTAATGTTGGTATTGGGACGGCCACAACCAACGCTCAATTACAATTTGGCAACACCACTGCAAACCGGAAAATGATATTGTGGCAAAATACAAATAACGACCATCAGTTTTATGGTTTAGGGGTAAATAGCAATACTTTCCGATATCAGGTTCCGGGAACAACGGATAGTCATGTTTTTTACGCAGCTTCATCTACATCAACGTCAAACGAATTGTTCAGGATAAAGGGCGACGGGCAAATCATGATACCGGCATTGACCACTGCAGGTATTGTACAAAACAGTACCACAGGTGTATTAAGCAGCACCAAAGGAACTGCAAACCAGGTCTTAAAAATGAATGCTGCCGGTAGCGCCACTGAATGGGGAAATGCTGTTACAATCTATCAGGTTGGCGATTTCGCACAAGGCGGCGTGGTATTCTGGGTGGATGTTACCGGGCAGCATGGCCTGGTGGCAGCTACAAATGACCAATATTCAGGAATACAATGGTATAATGGAACCAACAGATATACCGGAACCACAGGCGATGGTTTGTATGCCGGTGAAATGAATACTGCAATGATAATCTCCACACAGATAGCTGATAACCAAGTAAACAATTTTGCAGCAAAGGTTTGTGCCAATTATTCGGTTACAGTTTTAGGAGTTACCTATGGCGATTGGTATTTGCCGTCAAAATACGAGCTGAATTTATTATATACTCAAAAAACATTGGTTAGCGGACTTACCAATTCCACCTACTGGAGTTCTACCGAGGACAGTTCCACCGATGCATGGGGGCAGGATTTTAGTACTGGAAATCAAAGCACTGGATCCAAAAACCAAACACACTATGTTCGTGCCGTTCGGGCTTTTTAAATGCTCATAATAAAAAATCAGGATAAAATGAAACACACACTTCTACTCATCGCAATAGCGCTGCTTTTCGGCATCCAAACCTACGCCCAGCCCACAACCATCACCTGGCAGGGAAAACTGTTGGATGCCGATGGCAACGCTATCACCCGGAAGTACACTGAAAATCTCATGAACTCGGGAAAAGTCAGGAGCGTGGTAATGAAAACTATCGGTTTTTTATCTGGCATTCCCACGATTGAAATGTTTGTCGATGCCTTTGGAAATATCGGAGGATCAACTGAAACATATCTGTTCAATGCAAAAAAATCAGAATCTTTATGAACCAGTCTGATCAAAATATTTCTGTTGACGGTATGATTTCAAAAAAGGTTTTAGCTAACAGGAAAATCAATAAGGTAGCTTCCGGGATAATTTTTAGCATCATCACGGGGCTTTTGCTGGCATATTCAATTGCTGCGCTTAACAGCTACCTTGCATGGATTGCCTTTGTACCTTTGCTGTTGGCAGTTTACGACAAAAGCCTCAAAGAAAGTCTCCTGCCCGTAACAGCATTTACCCTGGCTTTTGGTCTGGTTGGCTATTGGTGGATACCATTTACAGTACAACGTTACACAGGTTCATTTACAATGGCCGGAGTTGCGGGTATGTTTGCAATGATTTTCAGCAACCTCCTTCTGTTTTTCACATGGATTACAGTTTTTAAATATTTGCAAATACCGAAAAATAACACCAGTACCGGCAGGATAATTTATAATACCGTTTTAATTTCTGTTCTCTATTTTCTGTTGGAGTTTTTAAATATCAACACCTTTACGGGAATCCCCTGGAATAAAATCAACCTGCGGAACACCGTTGCTTCCAATGTGTATTTTATTCAGATGGCAGCACTTGTAGGGTCGGTTGGGTTATCCCTCTTCATTATTTCTGTAAACTATTTATTGGCGGTATTCATCAAAACACGAAACAGGAAAGCGTTGTGGATAGCGGCCGGAATTTTCAGTATTCATTTGCTCTACGGGATTATCATCGTAAGCAGCCATGTCGAAACGGGAAACAAAAAGCGCATAGCCCTGGTTTGTGAAAACGTTAAAGCCGAAACAAAATGGACGGAGCAGGGTGATGCCATCATTTCCAAAATGTTTCAATTGATTAAGGAGGCAAAGCACCATGACCCACAATTGATCGTCTGGCCCGAATCAGCCTTGCCCTGGACCTACCGAGAAAACGATGATATTTTGCTGGCCATTGCAGAAATATTAAAGGGTGGGCATACTCAAAATATGATCGGTTATCTTACACAGGCAGAACATGACCCGAATTTTGTTTATAACTCGGAGTATTTGATTGATGAAGCTGGAAAAGCAATCGGCAGATACGACAAGCACATTCTGCTCGACTTTATTGAAAAGCCTTTCCTTAGCAACGACTACAGCAAGCTATTGCCCATGCTTGCCCGAAGCTATTACGATAATGTTTTGCCCGGAAGGCTCAGCGATGTTCTCCATACAAACATCGGCAGATGCAAAGTTGATATTTGCAACGAATCCCTTATTCCAGATTATTTCGGTGCAGGTGAAAATCCGTTTGAATTTATTACAAATATCAGCAATGACGCCTGGTTTGAAGGGAACCAGAACATTAAGCATCATTTTTATCTTACCAGGCTCAAAGCCGTAGAACAAAGAAAGTTTATCATCATCAACAGCAACCGGGGCATTTCGGGAATTGTAGATGATTATGGCAACATTCAGGTTTCAGGGCAATCGGATAAACCCGCGATAATATCAGGTTACATTATACCTAACAGCAAACGGACGCTTTTCGCCCGCTTTCCGCTGCTGATGCCGCTTCTGGCCATGGCAGGTATGCTGTTTTTTATCTTCAAAAAAGTAAAATTAAACAATTTAAAAATTAATAATTAAAGAAAAAAGGAGAACTAACTATGAAAAAATTGATTTTTGCAACAACATTTGCTGTTCTGTTAGGTGGGCATTTATTTGCCGCTACTTTAATCCAGGATAAATACAGATGGAGAAATGATGACGGAAGCGAAACAACGGCTACCTGGAAAGCAGGAGAAAATGTGGCTGTTAAAAATAGTGGAACGGAAAATATTCGCTTAAGATTTCAATTCTACATTCCGGAGTCAGCAAATATGAGTAGCTGGCTTATAGCATTCTATTACTCATCAAGTACTGATGGACCATGGACACCGATTACCACCGATGGCAGTACGAATCATTTTATGCTATCGTCTTCTGAAAACATTGCCGATCAGGAAGCAAGCACAAGGCAACTATCAGAAAATACCGAACATACTTTTGAAGCCGGGAAAATAATTGAAAGCACAAGTTTTTCTCCTTTTGCATTAGGCACGAGCAAGTCCACCGAATATGAAGTTTGCTTCAGAGCCACCGTAAATGCGGAAAATGCGATATACTATTTTAAGCCTAATGTAGCATACAGTGAAAATGAACCTTCAACAAATATATTTACATTCTATGAATATGCCATTATGGCGTACAAAATAATTTTTGTGGATTCGGGTGCTACAGGAAGCGACAACGGCACTAGCTGGACAAATGCCTACACTTCATTGCAGTCTGCATTGGATGCAGCCGTGAGCGGCGATCAAATTTGGGTAGCAGAAGGCACTTATAAGCCTACACAAAAGTACGACGGTTCAACAACTGAACCCCGTGAATTTACTTTTTATTTAAAAGACGGAGTGGAAATATATGGCGGATTTGCCGGAACCGAAACAAGTCTCAGCCAGAGAGATTACCTTACGAACGAGACCATCCTCAGCGGTGACCTGTCAGGGAATGATGAATTTCAAATCGCCGTATTTAACGTTTATCAGAATAACTCCGGTGCTGACAACTGCTACAGTGTTTTGTTTAATCTTGGAAATTCACTCACAACCACTGCTGTTCTCGATGGTTTTACCATTAGTGGCGGAAATGCCAATACCGGATTTCCGGGAAATGCCGGGGCAGGAATTGTAACAGACGGGACTCCTTCACTACGTAATCTTATCTTTACTCACAATTACAGTTCAGGTGGTGGTGCACTGTTTCTGGTGAATGCCGTCGGAGGCAACCTG
>JAIOZV010000177.1 GCA_021740425.1 Bacteroidales bacterium
CCACCAAATATCGAAAGTGCAAAAATTAACAATATGAATTTTTTCATAGGTTTTAACTTCAAATTATCTAATCATTTTTAAACAACAAACGCATACCTTTTTGACTTTCAACAAATTTTCCGCGATTGTAAACCAAATTTCCGTTTACAAATGTTTTTATCACCTGAGAATTGAATGTAACGCCTTCCAAAGGCGACCAACCGCATTTGTAAAGCACATTCGATTTTAGAACTTTCCATGGCTTTTTGGGATCAACCACCACGAGGTCGGCATGATAGCCTTTGCGAATATAACCTCGCTTTTCCACACCAAAACAATCGGCGGGGGCATGGCACATTTTATCTACAATTCTCTCCATCGTTATCTTACCCCGCTGGTAAAACTCCATCATAGCAACCAGCGAATGTTGCACCTTGGGGCCGCCCGAAGGCGCCTGAAAATAAGTATTGAGCTTTTCGGTAATGGTATGCGGGGCATGATCAGTTGCAATCACATCAAGCCTGTCATCGCCCATAGCCCTAAAAAGAGCCTTTTTATCGCCGATTGTTTTAATAGCCGGATTCCACTTGATGAATGTTCCTTTTTTTGCGTAATCCTCAGCAGAAAAATAAAGGTGATGTACACAAACTTCGGCAGTAATTTTTTTCTCCTTCAGGGGTAAATCATTGCGAAACAAGTAGGTTTCAGCCTCCGTAGAAATGTGCAAAACATGTAAGCGGGTTCCGAATTTTTCGGCCATGGCAACAGCGAGAGCTGAAGATTTATAGCAGGCTTCGGCACTTCTGATGGTTGGGTGCATGTGAACCGGCAAATCCTCGCCATATTTTTCGATTGCCTGTGCGGTATTTTCACGAATGGTGGCTTCATCTTCGCAATGGACGGCCACAAGACATGGAGCATGTTTAAAAATTCCTTCAAGTGCCAGGGGATCATCAACAAGCATATTTCCGGTTGAGGCACCCATAAAAACTTTAACCCCGCAAACATTGCGTGGATTGGTTTTTACAATTTCATCGAGGTTATCGTTTGAGGCTCCCATGTAAAAGGAGTAGTTGGCCAGTGATTTCTCCGCAGCCATTTTATATTTTTCTTCGAGCAATTCCTGGGTAAGAACGTTTGGGATGGTGTTGGGCATTTCCATAAACGAAGTTACCCCTCCTGCCACCGCAGCCTTACTTTCGGTATAAATATCAGCTTTGTGGGTAAGCCCGGGATCACGAAAGTGCACCTGATCATCGATAACTCCAGGAATCAGGAATTTCCCCTTGATATCGAATACTTCAGCATCGTTGGTCAGCAGATTTTCACCTTCACTGATATTTTCGATCAATCCGTCTTTAATTAATACAGAGCCCGAAAATACCCGGCCTTCGTTTACGATATTTGCATTTTTTATCAGGTAGTTCATTGCTTAATTTCTGGATTGCAAGCCCTGTTATTTGATGGGCCGTGGTTTAATTTTTTTGTAAGACAATTTAATAACGCCAAGTATGGCTTCCTTAAAAATACCTCTGCTCATTTTTGAAGTTCCCTCTTTTCGGTCGGTAAATATGATTGGAACTTCAACCACCCTGAACCCAAGTTTGTGCGAGGTGAGTTTCATCTCGATTTGAAAGGCGTATCCTTTAAATTTTACTTTGTCGAGCCAGATGGTATCGAGCACCTTGCGCTTATAGCAAACAAAGCCGGCAGTAGTGTCGGCGAATTTCAGGCCGGTAACAATTTTTACATATTTGGATGCAAAATACGACATCATTACACGGCTCATAGGCCAGTTCACTACACGAATCACATTATCGACATACCTTGAACCGATGGCCACATCAGCACCATTTTCACAGGCCTCCACCAGGCGCGAGAGGTCATCGGGGTTGTGCGAAAAGTCAGCATCCATCTCGATGATGTATTCGTAATCTCTTTTTAATGCCCACTTAAAACCGTGAATGTAAGCTGTTCCAAGCCCTAACTTTCCTTTGCGCTCTTCGATGAACAAACGCTCAGGAAATTCTGTCATCAGGCGCTTAACGATAGCTGCCGTGCCATCGGGCGAACCATCTTCGATAACAAGAATATTAAAATCACCGGGGAGTTGAAAAACATAACGAATAATTTTTTCGATGTTTTCCTTTTCGTTGTAGGTCGGGATGATTACGAGCTTTTTTGCCATTTTTGCTTTGTTAATTTTCGAAAAGAGTTTTTAATTTACTATATACCTCTTGCTGTAGTTCAGCATTAATCATTCTTAGTTTTAGCTTGAGAAGAACTTTAGGAACAGTAACTATTTTATGCAAACGTAAAATTAAATCCACTGCCAATCCAGTTCCATTCCAGTGGGGTGAATTCTTTTCAACAAGAATATCACTACTCAAAAGTGTATGACCCAGATTACTTGAAATAAATGCTGTAATAATCTGATGATACTTACCTATTTCATTAGTCAAACATAAAGCTGGTCTTGGTTTTGCACCGGTTAAATCATCAAATGGAAATGGTACAAGCACTATGGAATTCTTAATCATTTAACGGCTCTCCATCGTCAAATGAATACATATCTTCATTCTTGTCCATTAAAAAATTAAAGGCAGGATTGTTTTTAATAGAGTTCATCCAAAGTACTTCTTCGTCCTCATCTTTTGTATTGTCATACAAAATAATTACCTTAACATCCTTATTGATTCCATTAAGATGATAGGACATTTTCAGGATACCTTCCCTATCTGTTTTCGAAAATACTTCTATAGCCTTCATAATAAATAGCATTTGCACAAAGATATAAAAACCATAAAACTAAAATAGCCGCCCGTAAGTATTACAGGCGGCTATTTTTTTAAAAAACCTCAAACTTATTTGATTACAAGTTTTTGAATTTCTACAGAATTTCCATTTGAAAGTCTTACCATGTATATTCCGGGTTTCAGTCCTGCTGAATGGAGGTTTAAATTGATGAATGCAGCATTTACACTCAGGTTTGTACTGAAGCATTCTTTTCCAAATAAATCGAACATTCCGATAGTTGAGCCGGCATTTATGGCCTTAGCAAATTGAATATAGATTTCGTTGGTAGCCGGATTGGGAGCAATGGTCATGGCCTGCTTTTCCGACACCTCTCCTACTCCACTGCTGTTGACCACATTAATATAAATTTTTGCTGTTGAGAATAAGTCAGGCTCAGCCTGGTAAGCAATTTTATATTCAATGGAGTCCTGACCATAAAAGCCTTCATCGGGTAAATAACTGATAACATTTGGATTTGCAAAGGGAATGTAAGAGTTCCCTTTTGTTGCTGGTTGTTCGATTGTTAGTGTTACTGGAGCAAGCAAAAGGTCATTATCTTTTACATAAATGGTAACGAGCTCTGCAATCCTTGTATCTACTGAGTCAACCACCGCTGTTGGAGGTTCGGTGAGTTCAATTAAAACACCAAGATTTTCGACAAAGCGATATACAAATTGCTGGTAATAGATATTGGCAAGGGTGGCATCGTGAATTACCAGCGTATTTTCATCGTTGTCGTTGTCGGCGGCAGCGCTCCAGTTGTGCGAACCTGTGAATACAATCGGGTCAGAATTCGGAGCATACTGATCCACAATCATGTATTTGTGGTGCATAATTCCGTTGGACACAATATCGAAAGTGTTGTGTGTTGACAATGAAGACTGGAGGATTTGATTTACCGTTGAGCTGTTTCCACTTTCATCATTTGTAATTACGTTTACAGCAACGCCTGCGGTTTTCCTGTCGGCGATTGCATTTGCCATCTCTGTGCGGGTCATGAGCATGGTGGCAATACTTAAATCGCTGCCGGCGGTATTGATTACCTCCACAATCTTTGCATTTACACCATCGGACGGGCTGAAATAACATTCGAGATGTTTTCCGTTAATCAAAAACTGATGGGGGGTATTGTTTCTTTTTGCTGATCCAAAGCGGGCATTGGCTGCATTGGGTTCATCTCCTTTTGATCCCCACATTTCTTCAAATTCGATCTCATAAGTTCTTGCCAAACTCTGATCCTGAATAATAATTACATTGTTTGCATCCAGATTTACCTGTCCATCGGTAAAGTTTGTTGATCCTGTCCATACCAAAGGTTCGTTGGGATCGGAAGACTCTGCATCAAAAACAATGAATTTGTTGTGCATAATTCCGGTCCGATCATTTCCATCCGGGCCAATAAGTACATTTACGGAAGAACCCATCAGTTCTTCAATTCCAAGATTCAAGGTGGTACCGCAACCGATAACACGCACTCTGACCCCCCTGTTGGCAGCAGCTTTCAGGGCATCACTAATGTTACTGATTCCATCATTGTTGAAATTGTAAATGGTAAAGTCGATGGTGTACTTTGCACGGTTGATGTATTGAATAAGTGTATCATCAATAGCATTATGAAGATACATAGCATCCACTCCGTTCGAATAGGAAAGATCAACCTGAGAGTTGAAATAAGCAATCGTTTCACCGCTCGAATTGGAGATAGTGGCAAAAGACATAACTGCTGATTTTGCAGTATCGCTGCCGCTCACCGAAAAAGCTTCGACCCAGGTAATTTCGCCGGGCAACAAACCATCAATGCCAATACTGTGACTGAAAGAAGTTCCTGCAACTGACAAATGATTTTCCATCACAGTTTCTTCGGTTGGTCCGTAGAATATCTCTGTGGTTCCTTCAGCATTTGTTTCCCATGTGAAATCGAGATTTGTTTTCGTAAATTCAGTATTTACCAAAGTTCCAGTAAGATAAATGGAACTCGTTAATGAAATATCATCCACATTTCGTGGCAGTAATTGATAGCCATCATTTGGATTGCTGTAATGGAATTGTGAACAAATTGCGGTGAGGTTAACTTCGCCGGTAGGAATAACTGTCCCAACCAGATCCTGGCCATTTTTTACATAAATGTATCCTGTTTCACCATTGGAGGAAAATTCATACAAATTGTTGCCTGTAAAAAGAAGGCCAGCATCATTAAAAATGACATTGTTAATTTTTACCAACATACCTTCGTAGGGTTCCGAAATTTGATTCGGCGTTAAAACGATTGGCTGGGGCAAGGGATTCCCCACGGAATTAACAACAACACTGGTTAATGGATCAAGCTCCAGCAACTGGTTATAATTTTTGAGGGTTCCGGTAACGGTAATTTCATCGCCGCGATTAACTGAACTCACTGAGGAACCATAGGCTGCTATGCCTGCGGTTTCATCCTGAAAATAACGGATTATGCCCATTTCGGAGCCATTAGTCGCAATACCTGTAACTGTAACAACCGAACCTACGGCCATTCCACGGGCTTCGAGAATATTTTCCTGTGCAAAGGCAGACGAAAAAAATGTAAACAAAAGCAATGCTGTGATAAATGTATTTTTCATTTTGACAAATATGTTTTGATTTTTAATAAAGAACTATTTTGAGTGAAAGAACGAATTGACGCGGGCCACCCATAAACACAGAGGCCGAACGTGCATCGAATGTGCTAAAGTTTCGCTGAATGTAAGTATCGTTGTTTTTAGCATCCGAAATATAAATTTTATCGAACAGGTTCAACACATTAAATTTGAGGGTAAACCCAAGATTGTCATAAGCTTTAAGCTTAAAGCGATATCCTGCGCGGAAGTCCATTAGCAAATAGGATGGAATTCTCCACGATTCAACAGGATTCCCTAACGAATCAGTACACTCTTCGGGATTGAAATCGGAGTAATATCTGTCGAAATAAGTTCCGCCGCCTTCAATGTACAAACCTTTAATGGGTTCGTATCTGAGGTTAGCTCCCAACTGGGTTTGGGCAGCATCGCCTACATGAATTCCTGTTGCATCAAAACTCAGGGTATTGGCCGGCTTGTTGCCATCCTTAGTGTACATTTGGAGGTTGTTGATTTTTTTATCCCACACCCAGTTGCCCAGCGAAATCATTCCCTGGAAATCGAGGTTGTGCCTGATTTTGTAAATAAAATCAACTTCAACACCAATGTGCAGGGCATCCATGCCCGGAATGTCTCCGTAAGTATATTCTTCGGTTCCAGTAACTGGATCATCCCATTTCCCGCTAACCTGTGCTGTGGGTTTGTTTTCCCATCTGGTATAGTAGGTGTTTACATTGGCTGAAAACTTCTTACTAACATAAGAATAACCCATTTCGATGGCTTTTACCCTTTCGTTTTTAGTGATCGAATCGGGCAGGAAATTGGCAGTGTATCCCTGGAAATAGTATTTAAAGTCCCTTGTTTTCGATAGGAATCCTAAATTTATAAATACATTGCTATGTTCACTAATGTTGTAGTTAGCACCGGTTTTAAAAGTAAACCCGGGTTTATATTTCCAGTCGGATTCACTATCACCGAAATAATCAATTTTTTTATAACCACTTACCGAGCCGGTGAGGTTGGCGAAGGTGCTGATATTTCCTGTTTTGTATTCCACCTGTGTGAAAAGTCCGCCCCAGTTTACCAGGCCGTCATCATAATAATACACTTTGTCGCCAACTTTCTTTATGGCCAGTAGTGGATTTGCATCATAATCATTACGAATATCGTTTTTATCGATGGCATAATCCCCACCCAACAAATCTGTGATTTCCATGTAGTGTTCGGCTTTGTACGAACGTAAGTCAACTCCACCTGACCATTCAATTTCATCATTCACTTCATAGCTAAATGTTGAGAGCAAGCCGTACCATTGGTGGTTGTTATTGCTTTGGACTAAATAATTATTAGAGTAATAAAGTTTATCGCTGAGGGTATCATTAATAGGATACACCTTACCAAAAGCTGTGAGTGTGGGTTTTGAGTTTTGATCGTAAATACTTTGCCAGTTAATTTGTCCGATTTCATCAGGGCGAAATGTTTCGGGGTAATTCTCCACATCAGCGGCGGTAATCAGGTTGGTATTCTTTAAACTATTGCGGGTCCCCTGGCCTCCACCGGTTCCCAGGGAAAGATATAGCGTATTTGATATTGAAAGTCTGTCGTTTACTGTCCACGAATCGCGGATACTAAATTGGGGTTTAAAATAGGTATTCACTTTTTCGTTCAACACATCACGGCTTGCATTGGGATTCAGAATACGTTCTGATGAATCGCTGTTCCACATTTCGGCATCGCGCTGCAGGTAGCCCCAATGCTGGCTATAGGCGATTCCCTGATTTTGGATAGCCGGAAAAGAAGTGTCGGCAATTCCCTGTTCGGAGGCGTATTGCGTATCGTAAGCCGCGATAGATCGTTTATAGCTGCGTTGAGTATGCGTTTGAGGAGCCCCAAAACCAGTCAGGCTGGTGATGTGGTTTCCCCAGCGTTTATCAATTTTGGCAAAGAAAAACCAGGCCTTCACCGAGGTTTCATCCACCCATCCGGGGCCGTCTTTGTAAGCACCTGCCAGCGTAACACTCCATCCTCCCTTAAGCATTCCGGAGGTATAGCCGAGATTGGTAGTTAGCTTGCCATTATTATCCACTGCCTGTTCGATGCTGAGCGAACGTTTGTTTTCGATACCTTTGGTAAGAATGTTCATGGTTCCACCGACTGATGGCAGCGCCAGCTTGGAAGCACCAAGCCCCCGCTGAACCTGAATACTTCGTGTAACAGCATCCAAACCAAACCAGTTACTCCAATACACCCAGCCATTCTCCATGTCGTTTACCGGAATACCATCGAGCATAACGGCCACATTGCGCTGGCTGAATCCCCGGATGGTGATTCGGGCATCGCCATCTCCACCTCCCTGCTGTGTCGCATAAACTCCCGGGGTTTTATTCAAAAGCATCGGGATATCCTGGCCTGCAAGTCGCTCTTCGATTTTGGCAGGCAACAGCGTGGTAAATGCTACGGGAGTTTCCCGCGAACGGGCTACATCTCCCACAATGGATACTTCGTCCAATACCACGGTTTCCAGATTGAAAGTAAGGAAAATCGGTTTGTCGGCTACCTCAATATCCTGTGAAGCACTCATATAACCAACATAGGACACTTCAAGCGTATGTTTTCCTTTATCCAGAAGGATGGAGAAATTCCCGTCGATATCTGTAACCACACCTGATAAAGTGCCTTTGATGAGTACGTTGGCTCCTACCACGGTCTCGCCCAAAAAGGAATCTTTAACAACGCCACTCACCATTTGCTTTTGTGCGTAAACAGCAAGTGAACCAACAAGAAAAATGGTGAAAAGTAAAATTTTGCGTATCATAAGTAGTATTATTAAAATTCAAAAAACACCTGATATGAAAGAAAATACATTTTCAGGTGTTTTTTTATGGTTTGATTAAAAGCAAGGAAATTACTTGATGAGTATCTTTTGCGAAAACGACTGCTTATTGGTGAAATTAGCCTTTACGAGGTAAATTCCGTGGTAGCCGTTTCCAAGGCTTATTTCTGCTTCCCTGATTGGTGAAGCAAAAATTTTGTTGTAAATTTCTTTTCCGGTCAAATCAAAAACTTGAACTGCTTGTATCATTTTATCTGAACCAACTGTGAAGTGCTCAGCTACAACCGGATTAGGGTAAACAATCATACCGGAATTTAAAATTGTTTCTTCAATACCAATATCTTCAGTAACATTAATGTAAACTTTAGCTGAAGCATAAAAGGCAGGATTTGCCTGATAGGATATTTTATAAGATAGTGAGTCAAGACCAATAAAATCAGGATTTGCCATATAAGTTATAACATTGGGATTCTCTGGTTGAACTTCGGCATTTCCCTGTGTTGGAGGCTGATCGATGCTGACCGTTACAGGAGCATAATAAAGATCATTGTTTAAAACATGAACCGCAACAAGAAGTGTATTTCCGGTTTCTACTTCATCATTAACCGCAGTTGGCCCAATATTGGAAAAATATTCGTGCGAACCCAGATTATCCCAAATATCTTTGTAGGAATAGTATCCGGTGGTGTCGAGTTTTGCAGGCACAGTATCCCATTCCATACCAACGTTAAACGGATTGGGATTTACAACTGTTCCCTGCATAATATTTGGTTTACGGATCAGAGAATGATCTGAGGTCCATGACATCCAGAATGGGCCAAAATCCGAACCATTGGTGGCATATTTTTGAACAATATAATTTACAACTTTTCCTGTAATTGGGTCGCCCTGCGAATTGTTATAGCTAATTGTTGTGTCCTGAACATACGACCAGCC
>JAIOZV010000178.1 GCA_021740425.1 Bacteroidales bacterium
CCATCCAGCTAAGCGGCCTGGTTGAAAATGCCGCATCACTGCTTTGGGAAACCCCTGGCGATGGAACCTTTGATGACAATACGCTGGCTTCGGCAACCTATTATCCCGGCGCAGCCGATGTAAGCAATGGCGATGTAACCCTTTGCCTGAAGGCATCGGGTTCAGAATATTGTGAGCCTGTGAGCGATTGTTTGATACTGACGATCCAGAAATTGCCTTATGTTGAAGTGCAGGATTTACCTGTTGTTTGTGAAGGGAAAACCATCAATATTTCAGCATTGGCAACCCACTATTCTTTATTGCTATGGTCGTCCGATGGTGATGGTACTTTTGATTTCACTGATCAGCTATCGGCAGGCTACACTCCCGGTTTTCAGGATGTACAAAACGGATATGTAAATCTTTGTCTCAGCGCTTCAGGAATTGCTGGGTGTGAAACTGTAACAGATTGTTCCACCGTGAATATTCAAAGATTGCCATTAGTAAATGCCGGTGATGATCAAATGATTTGTAAAAATGAGTTTGTAGAATTAAACGGAAGTGCACAGTACTACGAAACCTTGCTTTGGTCAACAACAGGTGATGGCACTTTTGGAAATCCGGAAATGCTAAGCACGATATACCAACCCGGGCCAGCAGATATTACAGCCGGCAATATTGAACTTTGCCTAACTGCCTTCGGGTTAAATGGCTGTGACAGTAATGAAGAATGTACGGAAGTTATCCTGCTGGATGCACCGTTAGCTTTCGCCGGAAGCGATCAAACCATTTGTATGGGGGCGAACGTTTTTCTTCAGGGAACCATGACCAATGCTTCATCATCTCATTGGGAAACATTGGGCGACGGAACTTTCCAAAACTCTGCAAACCTGAATACCACATACTATCCCGGAGCCGGAGATATCCTGAATATGAATGTTCAACTTTGCCTTACATCGTTTGGAAATGACAATTGCGAACCCGCAAACGATTGCCTTGACATAGCATTTATGCCAGGAGCAACATCTAATGCCGGGGCTGACCTTACAATTTGTGAAGGACAAAATGTTTATCTTTCGGGAAATGCTACAGGAAATTCGAGCTTGCTTTGGACAACCTCAGGTACTGGAAATTTTAGCAATCCACAATTGCTCAACCCAATTTACATGCCCAGCGCTGCTGACATTCTGAACGGCTCCTTAAATCTATGTTTAAATGCATTTAGCCAAAATGGCTGTGGCACCGTTTCCGATTGTTTAAACCTTACAATAAACCAGGAGGTTGGGGTAGATGCCGGTAATGATATTTCGATATGTGAAAATGAGCTTGTTGTTTTGAACGGATTCGCAGAGTATTATACAGGCTTGGTCTGGAGCACTGATGGAGACGGAACATTCGAAGATGATCAGGATCCTGCAACGAACTACTATCCCGGATCAAACGACACCGAGTCTGGAATTGTAAATCTTTGCCTTGCCGCTCAGGGGCAGTCGCCTTGCGGAAACACTTCCGATTGCATTTCGATTTACATTTATCAAAATCCGGTGTTGTTGCTTACCGACATGAGTTTTTGCATTGATCAAAGTGTTGTTCTGACGGCCAATGCAGGTAATTATCTTAGCGCAATTTGGGAAACTATGGGTGATGGTACATTTGAAAATGCAGGTGTTGTAAATGCAATTTATTATCCAGGGCAGCAAGACCTTGCTTCATTGGAAACTGATGTTTGCCTTACGCTGACCGGGAACGCGAGTTGTGAGCAAACAACAGGATGTATGCATATATCATTCAGCGACCTGCCTACTGCTTTTGCCGGTGACAATGATGTTGTTACGATAGGAAGTTTTTATGAATTTTCGGATGCCGCAGCAGAAAATTACACTTCTGTGGAATGGTTTACAAACGGAAGCGGAACATTTGAAAATACAGCAGTAATCCATGCCGTTTACTATCCGGAATCTCTGGACACAGAGAAAGACTCGGTTCAATTCATTTTTCTGGTAAATCAAACACAGCCTTGTAACATAGCGGTCAGCGATACGGTGTATTTGCATGTAAATTCAAATGATTGCATTGATGTTATTGTATCGGCAGGCGAAGATCAAATTGTTTGCGAAAGCAACACATTTACACCAAACAGCGCTGATTCGCATTTTGCAACCGCTCTGCTTTGGACAACAACAGGCGATGGAACTTTTAATGATCAAACAATCCTACACCCTGTTTACACTCCTGGTGAACAAGATATTGAGAATGGTAGTGTTGATCTGAAGCTTAAAGGTTTTGCCCAGGAGCCCTGTATTGCTGATTTTGATATAATGACATTAACAATACAAAACCAGATTTTGGCCTTCGCCGGAAGCGACAATACCATTCCGCTCGAAGGCTATACCATATTGGATTCGTACGTTGAAAACGAATCGATGATACAATGGTCGGTTACCGGTGGATTGGGTGATCTGGTCAACGACAACACCATTCATCCAACCTATTATCCTGCAGACCCGGATTTGGGCTTCGGTGTAACACTGACAGTACAGATATCTCCTGTTTCTCCGTGTGTTGCAAGTGTCACCGAGAGTGTAATACTCCATTTTACCGAATCTTGCAACGATGCAATTACCGATGCAGGCGAAAACATTATCATCTGCGCAAACGACAGCATCGTCCAACTTAATGGATATGCAAGCGGGTTCAGCTCATTATTATGGACTTCTGCCGGCGATGGAACCTTTAACTACGATTTCATCAGCGCTCCGGAATACACCCTCGGAATTAACGATAAAATCTCCGGTGAGATCATGCTCTATTTATATGCGGAATCATTTGGCAATTGCCAGCCGGCATTCGACAGTGTATTGATTAAGCCCTCTGTTATTCCTGAAGTTTATGCAGGCCCCGACCTTACAATTTGTCAAGGAGATATAGCTCAAATAGAACAGGCTACTGCTATTAATTATTCCACCATGGAATGGAGCACTTCTGGTGATGGCATCTTTAGCGAATATTTTTATACAGGAACCAAATACTACCCGGGGCAAAATGATATTGATAACGGGAATGTTGTACTTACGCTTTCTGCACTGTCCATGGAGCCTTGTCAGGTAACTATCACCGATCAAATAATGCTGGATCTTGATAAACTTCCCGTAATGCTTGACGATATCGAAGATACAGAGGCAACATACGGCGATGATGTTCCGTTGGTGGTGATTGCGAAATATGCAAAATCCTATCAATGGTACGGACCCGATGGCCTGATGGCCGGGGAAACATTACCTGTGCTTTTATTGGAAGAGGTGGATTTTGATGATGCCGGATATTACTATTGTGAATTAGGAAATGAATGTGGGATTAGCACCAGCAGTGTGGCAAGAGTAAGTGTTTTCGAAGTACAAACCATTGCTATACCGGCAGGATGGAGTGGGTTGTCATCGTTTATAATTCCCTATAATCTTCACCTGGATTCAGTTTTTAAAGACTATCAGGATGATCTGATTATGCTCAAAAATTACTCAGGTATTTACTCCCCTGTAATTTCGTTAAATACCTTGGGAAATTGGAATACACTTTGGGGTTATGAAGTGAATTTTGAAAATCCTGTAAGTTTTGTAATGAAAGGCATTACCAACAGCAACAGAACCATCGCGATAAATACCGGATGGAATATTATCCCGGTAATCAGCAGTTGCCCCGTAAACATCGATGATTTATTTTCCGGGCATGTTTCAGATGTGGACATTATTAAAGAAATTGCAGGTGTGGGAGTTTACTGGCCCGCAATCGGAATAAATACGATTGGGGAGCTAATGCCCGGCAAGGCATACTGCTTAAGGGCATCAGCAGCATTTGAAGTAAGCTTCGAGGTTTGCGAATCAACAAAATCAGGATTCATCAATTCCGTGTCAATGCCCGAAAATCGCTCCTTTTGGAACAACATCCATTACACACCAGCTACACATATCATTGCTATCGATCAGCAATTGATCAACACACTCGAAGCTGGCGATATCATCGGAGCATTTACTACCGGTGGCACATGTGCAGGATATCTTGAAGTAAATGGACATGAGGATGCACTTGTACTGTTTGGAGATGATCCCCTGAGTGATGATACCGACGGCTTCGTTGAAAATGAAATCCTCAGATTCAGAATTTTCAGACCTTCATCAGGAGAAGAAATTGATTTTTACCCGGAGTTTAATACCAGCTATCCCCATCACAACGGCGTATTTGTTAACAATGGAATATCCGGATTAATCAAAGCTTCTGTAAATGCAATTGGAAATGATGAAAACGGAAACGAATCCATCAACATTTATCCGAATCCAACCTTTGGAAAGGTATCGGTGAGTGGCTTAAACAACGGTTCCACCATTGAAGTGCTGAACAGTCAGGGGCAATTGCTGAGGAAAGTTGAAATTCAGCAAGTAATTTATCCTAATCTGCTGAGCATCGATTTATCCGATTCCCCTGGCGGGGTGTTATATTTCAGAATATTTGACAATAAACTAATAACCATTAAAAAAGTAATTGTAAAATAGGATCCCCCTCCTCTTCTTCTTTTATTTGCCCGGAAATATTATTTTTCCGGGCCTTTTTTTTTTGATATTTCTAATAAAAACTTCCTCCTGCACTTTTCATCCTTGCTGATAAGGATCAAAAAAAAGCGGCTGCCTGAACTTTTTCAAACAGCCATTTTCTATTTCATCAAAGTTTGTTATTGCAAAATCACTTTATGGGTTTCGGTAAAGGAATCGCCGGCAATCCGGAAAGTATAAATTCCTTTGGGAAAGTCTCCTGTATTGATTGCTTTATTGCCATCAATGGAAACTTCCATAACTTTCCGGCCATTGAGGTTGAGAATTTCCAGTTGAGCTTTCAAACCTTTGGTAATGTTCACATGAACAAGGTCGCTTACAGGATTTGGATAAACTGAAGCCCGGTTTGAAATTTCAGATATTCCCGTATTGTCGAATACCAAAGTTTCAAGTTTTGATAATCCTTCATCGGCATAGTTTCCCTGGTTCGGCATCGTTGCATCAAAGCCTGCGATGAGCGAGTAATCAAGGTTTGTTGATGAACGGTACATTCTGAAGTTGAAAACTTCCCCCTCATTCATGCCATCATGGTCAAGGGTTGTGCTATCGTTGCCATAAGCAATTAATGCCAAATGATCGTTATAATTTTCGATTTCAGCATAACCCACACAATCATCTTCGTTGGTAAAAACGCCAATCTGGTCGCCAATTTCAAAAATATTGAGCAAGGATGCTGGCAAGACCATCACATGGGAATTTGCGGTTGGAGGTATCAGAGTCCAGCCTTCACGCGAAATCGTTTTGGGTTTTACGGGTTCAGCCTCAGCAAGCCCTTCAAAAGAAATGGTCATATCATCAGCCACTTTTACAAGATAGGCTTTTGTGGGAGATAAGGATTCCAGGGTGGTGATTTCCTCACCTGGCCAATATATTCCCATTCCGGCCAATTCTTTAATGATAATCAGGTCGTCCATCTGTCCATCGAAAAGGTCATTACAGCTTACTTCTACCGACGACAATACCGGCATGAGGTTCCATCCTGCAGTAAGCATCATTGATTTTTCAGCTTCTGCATAACCGGCTATCTGGAGGCTTGAATTTTCTGATAATTTGATTTTGTATCCGGAGTGTGTATCCCAACTTCCAATGGTATTCACGCCCTGCAGGGGCCACCAAACCTGGCTCATATTCTGAACTATAACAATGTTGTTGGAGATTGTTGACAAAACATCCTCAATTTGTTCAGCCTCCGGTACAATGTAACTTGAAAGGCTTGTCCAGCCTTCGCTGAGCTGAATATTTTGCATCAGCATGCCACCTTCGGCATTGATCTGAAAGTCGTCGATGTACATACCATCCTGGGTAACAGAATAATCGCTGTAAAAATGAAAACGAACCAAAACATAGGGTTGCCCAAGGTAAGTATTCAGCGAATAGGTCTTTTCGACCCAACTGGTTTGCGTGCCGTTAAATTCTTCAAGTTCTGTCCAGTTGGAGCCGTTGGTGGAAATTTCGAACCACATGTAATCATATCCTGATTCCAGGCTCCATTTTGTCCAGAACGAAACCGAAGCTTCGGTGTAACCTTCAAGGCTAAAGGCAGAAAGTGTAGCATATATTTCCAGTTGGTCGCCATAATTTCCCGTTGGGCTTTCGGTTATCGAATGTGATGGTGAGTGGCTGGCCTGAGTGGAAACTCCCCAGGTATCTTCAAAATCCCAGTAAGGGGCACCATTTTCAAAATCGAGGGTAAGGGGCAGTCCCAGTGGAGGCATGGGCGTTGCATAAACCACATTTGATGGATCTGATTCTTCGCCACTTTCGGTGTAAATAGCTGTAACAAAATATTCGTAAGCTGTTCCGTTTTCCACATACTGATCGAGGTAAGAATTATTTATGGGGCTGGCAATTAGCAGGCCATCACGGTAAACGTTGTAATTGTCGATTTCAAACATTTGGCTCCACTGCAAATCCACTTCACTATCACCAGGCACAGCCACCAGATTTTGAGGTGGTGTAACAAGATTTGCCATCGAAACAGCAGTTGCCAGAATTGCCTGGGTAAAAATGGCTGCCTGTGCTGCGTTGTTTACGCTTGTGCCAATCACATCATCGGAGGTATGGATATAAGGGCTGTAGTCAGAACCGTCCTCAAAAGGGAAAATACCCATGTAACCAGCATTGTTGAAAGAAGTGTGGTCACTGTCGCCGCCCACGAGTGTTCCCGGTTCAACGGGAAAATCGGGCAGGTAGGTGGCACAAACCTGAGTATAAAAATCGCCCAGTTCCGAAGCTGAAGCAGGGCGGATGAGGTCGGTATGAATGTAGCTGCCCGGCTCGAGGTATCCTGTCATATCCATATTCAAGTAACCGTGAATGTTCATGCCCTGTTGAGCACAGCGGTCGGCATAGGCTTCGCTGCCATACAAGCCATATTCCTCGCCTGAAAAGGTGCAAAAGATAAGTGTGCGGTCAAATTCATACTGGGTTAATATGCGGGCAATTTCAAGCACGCCTGCAACTCCTGTTGCGTTATCATCGGCACCCGGAGCAAGGCCGGCATAGCTGTACGAATCATAATGGCAGCCCATCACGATGTATTCATCTGGGTATTTGGTTCCCTCAAAAGTAGCAATCACATTGTCGCTGGCAGGTCCGCTTGGCATATTGAAATCCTGTAATTCTACCGGCAGCCCTAAGTCTTCAAACTGCTGTTTTATCCAGTTTTGTGCTTCAATGCTCGATGGCTGGTAAGCGTTTCGGGTTCCATAATCCTGCAAATGTTGCACAGTGGCGATGATATTTGTTGCTGAAACCTCATCAAGCAAATCCACGATAAACGGGTCAGGATCCAAACGGCCTGAAGTTGTTAAATGAATTTTTGCCGGTAAAACCACCTTTTTGTTGCTAATCCTGACTATTCCGTCATTTTTTGCAGGAGGAAGTTGTCCGTGCAATCTTTCATTTGTACTAAGCACCATATAGTTGCCCCCATCGTACAGAACATTGGCAATTTCCTCAATGCTTTTGGTATAGTCCATTTTGTTAACGGTTTTATCAAGATATACC
The DNA here is from genome assembly GCA_021740425.1 of Bacteroidales bacterium. Lineage (GTDB taxonomy): Bacteria > Bacteroidota > Bacteroidia > Bacteroidales > 4484-276 > SABY01. The sequence continues at coordinate 7,590 of JAIOZV010000178.1, forward strand.
AGAAAATAGCCCACATTTTCCTGCCAGGGATTTTGATCCAGCAAAATAAAATCCATTTTTAAACCACCATCAAGGGTGGCGATTAAAAATTCATCCCTGTAAAAATTCACGGTCAGAGCCGGATTTTTAAAAAGCTGCGTGGATTCGTTAAAGTTTTTGGTAGGAATAAGCACCAGTTCAGAGGCGAATATTTGTACTGCAAACATGCTGATGAGTAAAAGTAAGTAAGTCCGTTTCATAGATTTATTAATTTAATTAGTAGATGTATTCAAACTGTTTCGGCTACAAATTAACATAAAAATGCACAAACCTGCATGTGTTGTGGGTTGTAATACAGTAATTTAGAAAGGATAAAAATACGCACCACGTGCCTAAAGCGATCCAGGCTCTTACCTCGCGGCAGCACGAATAAAATACTCATCTGTGATATGTTGCAGATATGCACGGTACAGCCCTGCCCAAAATTATCAAAGATCGACATGCATTAAATTTTCATGAAGAACAGCAAGGTTGTGAGCCTCTTTGCCGGGAATTATTGTGAAGTGCTTTATTGATCGATTTTTCCGTTATCCACATTCAGCTTTTGTAGTTGAATTGTGGGAAGACATAAATGAAATTATATGGTTTTTGCAAGTCTGACTATCTTTGCGCCCTGATTTTAAAAAAGTTTGAATGATTTCGATAGACGGATTGGGTGTGGAATTTGGTGGGACAACACTTTTTAAAGATGTTTCCTTTGCTGTAAATGATAATGATCGCATTGCCCTCATGGGGAAAAATGGAGCTGGAAAATCTACCCTGCTCAAAATTTTGGCAGGAGAGAAAACACCCACCCAAGGCCGTGTTTCTGCACCGGGAGGTGCAGTAATTGCCTATCTGCCTCAGCATCTGATGAAGGAAAATAACCGGACGGTTTTTGAAGAGGCTTCGCAGGCATTTGTCGAATTAATTGCCATGCAGAAGGCTCTGGAGGAACTGAACCATCAACTTGCAACCCGTACCGATTTTGAATCGCAGGAATATTACGATATCATCGAAAAAGTATCGTTGCTCAGTGAAAAAATTTATAGCCTTGGCGACATTAATTTTGATGCCGAAGTCGAAAAAATACTTTTGGGATTGGGCTTTGAACGCGGTGATTTTCAGCGTGCTACCGGCGAATTTAGCGGAGGTTGGCGGATGCGCATCGAACTTGCAAAAATTCTTCTTCAAAAACCCGATCTCATTCTTCTCGATGAGCCCACCAATCACCTTGATATTGAATCGGTGCAATGGCTCGAGGATTTCCTGATTAACAATGCAAAGGCGGTGATTGTGATATCGCACGACCGCGCTTTTATTGATAACATTACCACCCGCACCATCGAAGTTACTATGGGGCGTATTTACGATTACAAAGTCAACTATTCACAATATCTTGTCCTTCGTCAGGATCGTCGCAGGCAGCAACAAAAAGCTTTCGATGAGCAACAAAAAATGATTGCAGACAATCAGGAGTTTATTGAAAGATTCAGAGGTACATATTCCAAAACCAA
>JAIOZV010000179.1 GCA_021740425.1 Bacteroidales bacterium
TATGGCTTCCCTTTGAAATAATTTTTCTGAGATCATCTACCTCTGTCTTACTTAATTTGATGGTGTAATGTATCATTTGTCAAAATTTTGACAAAGATACAAATTTAAACCGTCATATCAAAATTAACTTAACACTAGATTGGAGAAGGTTCTTTTAGTTATTGCATGAAAATCAGTTTAAGGAATGAAAAAGTCCTATTGTTTTATAACAAGTTGCCTGCTAATTTTACCTTCATCCGTTTCGATTTGGAAAATGTAAACCCCTGATGTAAGGTCAGAAATGTCAATTTGATTTTCTGAAAACTGTCGGAGGTATTGACCATGCAAATCAATAACACTTACTAACTTTAGGTTGCTGCAATCTACAGAAAAATATCCGTTGGAAGGGTTGGGGAAAATGGTGAAACCTTTTGAAATAGTATTATCCTGAATTTTTGTAAGGATGTCGAGGCCTTCAACTTTGGCAACATTAATAACCTCACTTTGGTAATTTGACACAAAGCCAACAAGGTGGACATTTTCGAGAATGTAATCATCCGGGATTACAAAATTAAAAGTTTCTGAATAAGTCTCACCATATTCAACAGAGGCAGGAATAGCGCCAACATTTCCCCAGCATTCGGGTTCTTCATTTCCGGGGAGCACCTGCCTTACCACATGGTTGTGACGGTAGCCAACAATTGGGTTACCTAATCCATAAAAAGGATGCCCTGGGGTGTTGTTAAAATAGTTAGCCTGATCCCATCCGGTTCCAATACCATGCAAACTATCCTCCACAATAAAAACAGTAAATCTGAAGTCGCCTTCCATGGGTAGTAAAAATGAGGTGTTTAATACAGCATTCAGTTCTCTGGTTTCAGGGCTGAAGTATGAGCCATCGAAATTTATTTCACCCAGGGCGAGATCACTTAATATTTCATTGCCGAGCATTTCCCAGTCACCTACACCAATGTCGCCGGATATTCTGTTTAGGGTTCCTGTTGGGGCCCCGGAAGCCCAAATATTGGCATATATTTCGTGTGCGGGAATAGTCATTGCATCGGTGTAAAATCCGGCATGGTGTGCCACACCAATAAATTTTTCGTAGTTGGCAAGCAAAGTGTCCATCATCAGGTGACCACCGGGACAATATCCACAAAGGCTTGTGGTAAACTCCTCGATGAGAACATGGGGCTGAACACTTTCATAAACCACAAATATTTGCCTTGAGGTTGAGTCATTAGCAGGATTTTCGTCGCAGTTAGTACCATTCACATCCGAAATCCAAAGATTAAGGTCGTATTGTCCGGGTTCGGCCTGAATGATATCAGCATGGTTTAAAGCATATTCCTGATTTGATTGAATGTTTAATCCTGAAAATGATTCTGTATAAATGCTTGCATTTTCATCAATACTCCAACTCAGATCGATGGATGTTATGGGGTCGATTCCTAAATTTTTTATCAAACAGCCAACCACATTGTTGCCACCCGAAACATATTTGTTGCTTCCGGATATTTCTGTAAGGCTGGCATCGCAGTTGCTTTGCACATCAAATGTGATCAAAAGATTATCAACAGCAATACCTGTTTGCCCAATATATCCCTCCAACTCATCAATATCATAAAAGCCATATTCATAAAATTCACATTCTGCAGTTAAACCGTAGTGGATGACTTCATAAATCATAACACCCTCCTTATAACCCCTGACTGTTGCATTAAAAATTCCTGACCATGTATGAATATCCGCCGATACAAGATTAAAGGCTGACCCATCGGCAAGTTTTAGCCTTCCCCCGTTCATGATAAGTCCGTTGGGTGCAGAGCAGGAACCTGATGTAGCAAACCAGGTGCCTGAAGAATAGATCTCCCAGTCGTAACCATCTTCTGTCCATGTTTTGGTTTGTAAATTTGTGATGCCATCAAAATCGAGTATTACCTGCTGGATTCCTGATATTCCATAGCCGCTAAGTGGAATAGTAACGATTCCATTAAGAGGATCGTTGCTTGAGATAGTGAGATTTCCGGTGAATAATTGTTGACTTGTTGGAGCAAATGTTATGGATAAAACTTCAGATTCTCCAGGAGCCAGTGTAAGGCTTGAAAATTCAGGGGTGAACACACTGTTGGACGAGCTGATGCTGGAAATTTCAAGTGTCAGTTCTCCGGTATTACTAATTTCTATGTTTTTTTGTGAGGAGTAAGAGATAAGGGTTGTATCGAAAACAATTTCTGATGCATTTAAATTCATCTGTGGAGCAGCAATGCTTATTTCCTCCGATTGCACCGAGTTTAATATGAATTCAGTGTCTTTATCTGCAACTACGCCTATTACTTTCAAGAATTCCAATTCCCAATCATCTTCCAGGGCTACCGAAAATTCCCAGGAATAGTTTTGTCCGGCCAGCACTTGATCAGGCAGGCTTTCGTCAACACCATAAAATCCACCAGGAATTGCCCGCGCTACATGCTCATAAACCATATCTTCGGCAGGGACAGGATTTGGTAACAATTCGTATCCACCCATTTCGCCATATCCACCACCTGAGTAGTAATTTGTCTGATCCCAGCCGGAACCTGTTCCTGTTACCTCATCTTCAACGATTATTGCATTAAACTTAACTCCTGACAAATCAGCATAAAAAGTTGCGACCAACGTAAACGTAAGTGTGCCATCTTCTGTATTAATCATTGCATCTTCCACAAAAACCTCTACCGGAGCAAGTTGATCCTTAATGGATAGAAATTCTTCTTCAAATTCCAGCGGCCCAATATATTTAACATCCCGGTTCATTGTGCCGTTTGGATAGCCCTGAATGTAAGGGTTCATTCCATCAGAATATTCAGGCACCTCCATTGGGTCGCCATTGTGCACTGCAATGCCAATCCATTGGTCGGGATAGGTTTCTGCCATATAATCCATTAACACATGGCCAGCCACACACCAGCCACACCAGGTTCCTGTGGCCTCTTCACACAAGACCCTCCTTAGTGGGGCATCTCCCATGATGTAAATGGATTTCTGTATGGTGTCGTTTTCAGTAATTTCATCGGGCAGTCCATTTGGATTGGAAATATAAATTTTAACCTGGTGGTTTCCTATTGTTGAAATTGATGGAGGTACTGAGAATTCAAATTCAAATTCATTAAGTGAAGCAATACCCGGATAAAATGTCTCAACTACCGGAGTTGCATTATCGATGGAATAGGATACATCGATGGATTGCAGCACCACATTTGAATTGTTTTTAATGACCCCTGACAAGGGAAAACTACCCTGAAGTGCATATTCGGGAACGGAAACTTCCTGCAGGGCAGCATCAAGCAAAGGCACTAAATAGGTACCAAAAACTGCATTTATCATCAGATTCGCGGTTTGGCCTATGTATGTGCTCATGTTGTACCAGACGCCATTAAAATAATTCCAATTCACACCATAAGGTGGCAGGTTGGTAGCAACGCCAAGGTACATCTCATCTTCCGATCCCTCGCAGATACCAATCAAATAATCGCCGGGTTGCAGAATAATCATCTCAGCAAAGTTGGCCACCAACCATGTACTGTCCTGCAGTGTTTCAACTTCGGCCGTCTGTGCAATCAAATCGGTTACCGTAGTCCCGTCAAAATTAAAGATTTTGGCTTTCATCATATTCCCGGCAAATGCCTTGGTAATATAAAATTCAACCGCTGTGATCGTATCTGTATTCATTACCTTAAACAGCATGCCTTTAATTGCTTCAGAATTGCTTACGTTTGTTTTGGTTTTTACAATATTATTGTGGTACGACATTTTAGTTTCGGCAACATTGAGCGTATAACTGTTTGATGCATTTGATGGATTCCAGTCGTTGGAGGCATTTGCAGTAAAGGTGAAATTGTATTCACCTGTGGCTGGTGCAGTAAAAACGGGAAAATCAGCAGGGTCTTTTTCCCAGAAAGCCAGCGGAACATCAATGGCCTGGGTTTCGCTGTAGAAATCGTCCACTTCAAGCTGAATTTCGGTATTTCCGGTAAGTGTACTTCCGGCGTTTTTTGTTAACCCTGCCGGAACAAAACTTGCCTGCGATTTAGGAACCTGCATGTAATAATCCAGATAAGCCAATCCTGACAAGCCAATAAGGTCGGGCACCGGCGGGCATTCAGACAACAAGGTTATTGTATAAATATCCGGGCTGCCCAGATTATCAGAAAACACGCAGTCAATGTTTTGATCCCCTGAAACAACGGATGATATCTGAACAGATACATAAAATTCATAAACACCCGGATAAATGGTGGCTAAGGCAGGATTATTTTCATCTGCGCCCCAGGATATGGATTGTCCCTGAATGGGATTTAAATATCCATAATAAATATTCGCACTTCCACCCAAAGGTGTTATTCCTTCGGGAAATGTAAGTTCGAGGTAATCAACCTGTGACCATGGATTGGCTTCCAGAGAGAAGGTGAATTCCAAATCCATGGTAGTACCATTCACGTAAGGCTTCGTTGATATTACTTCACCAGAAATATCATCAGTACCACGGGCTTCATTTTTTTGTATCCTGATGTCATCTGATACACTGATAGGAGGGGATATGTTTTCCTGTGCTGAAATTGACAAGGAAAAAATATATGCGAAGAAAATGAGTAAACTGTTTTTCATTGTATAGCGGTTTATTATTTGAATAAAAACAAGGTAAAAGGGGTAGTTTCATCAATGCTTCCATTTTTAAAACACCCCCATTAAACCCAACGTATAGAGAAAATCTACTTAATTACCAGTTTGTTTATTTTAACACTTTGATTTGCCACGACCTCCACAAAATATACACCCGCATTCAGACCACTGACATCAAGTGCAATCTGGTTCTGAAAATTTTGTTGCATCACCAGGCGCCCATTCATATCCAGGATTTTCAGATATGCTGTTTGTGAATCGGGCGAATTTAGAGTAACAAATACATTGTTTCCGGCAGGATTTGGAAAGAGTTCAAAGCCAAAATCTTCCCGAGCATCGATTCCGGTTTTCAGGGTGGCCGAATTTATAGCTGCAAAAGAATTGCTGTAGAATTTTCCGGACACATTGCCCAATTGCTCGCTGTAGCTTGGGATGAGTTCAAATTCTTCGCCTGTAGAAGGACGAAATACTTTAAACTTCACCTGATCGCCACCCAAAAACCCATTGTCAACAGAAGTCAGGGCATCACTACCGAAAAGATTAATTGCTGCATTTTCGTTCAGATTGCCAAGGGTTGTAAAACCATACTGATTATCATTCAGGTCAAATGCACCAATCATATCACCTGGCTCAAGGTCCGTCATCGCAGAGGTTAACAGAGCCGTAATTTGTTTTACCGGAGAAAAATTCAATATTCCCCACCGGGTACGAATACTATTATTTGTTTCATAAAAACCCCCGGATTTCAATTCACAGTCGGGGAATTGAAGCGTAACAGCATCGGAAACCTTAATGGAATACGCTTTTCCAGGAAGCAAATCCGTTAGGCTGTATATTTCCATTTCGGGCCAGTAAACGCCGGTACCGATAAGCTCCTGAATTATGACAACTTCTGAAATCTGATCACCGAAAAGCTGCTCAATCGAAACCGGGCATTCGCTCAAAACAGGCATATAATACCACCCTGCATTGGCAAGTACCAATTCCTGGTTTGCCATGCCATTGCCAATAACCTGAAGGCTTTTGGCTTCGGTAAGTTTCAAAACATAGCCTGATTGATTATTAAAATCACCGATGGTGTTATAATTTTCTTCGGGCCAGTATATGTCAGTAAGATTTCTGAAAAGAATAAGCTGGTCAGTTATAGGAGCAAATAGTTCTTCAACAGCGGCATTTTCAGGGGTGATAAAGCACGACATGCTATTCCATCCTTCGTTGAAAACAAAATTGCTGATAAATTCAACAGCATCCAGAGCCGTCAGTTTCGACAAGCCCAGATTAACGAAAAATCCCTGATTGGGAGCGGAGGCATCATAGGCAGCCACGGCATCGTACCCGGCAGTTTCGCTCATATCGAACAGTCTCCACCAAAAAGCATCGCCATCAGCGAAGCCATCTTTTTCGGTGGTGGTAATGTCATCCCCATAGGCTGAGACTACAGTGTTCCCGAAAGGTGAAATTGTTGCAGCACCACCACATATTTCCATACCTTCATCGTTTACATAAAACACACCAATCCAGTCTCCTGCTGCAAGAGGCACACCAAAAACACCCGGGGCAACCGATGCAGGTACCTGAATAGTATGCACAGTTCCTGTTGGGATGATTACCCAGGGATCCTTTTCGATGGTAACCATTTCAACATTGGATTGTTCCGATTCACCTTCATCATAGAGTGCAGTAACAAAGTATTCAAAATCGCCATTTAAAAGATCTGTATCAGAATACATAGTTTCTGAAGTGGTTGCTATCAAAGCATCATTCCTATAAATATTGAAATTCAGAAATCCGGCTTTTCCATCCATTTCCCAGGTCAGATCCACATTGTTGCCATCAACAACATTGGCTAAAAGGTTAGTCGGGGCTTGTAATGACGGGGCATCCTGAGCTACCAAAGCCGTGCCTGTTACGTCGGGGTATCCGGCATAGCGGGGCGAAAGAAGATAGGCAACTCCCTGATCCCCCGAAAGCGAAGCATCAATTTGAACAGTAACAAAAATGTTGTAGGTGCCAGCCATGATTGAAAATTGCCCGGTGTTGTTATGATCCGACCCCCACGATACTATTTGTCCTGTAATATTAATAGGGTTGACGTAGCTTAGGATAGGTGTTCCCCCGGTTGGGGTCATACCAGCCGGAAAAGTAAGTCTAAATAAATCGGCCTGATCGCCAAGAGAGGAAGAAAAGGTGATTGTAAAATGCAGATCCATTGTGGTCCCGCTAACATAAGGGTCGGTAGAAGTAAAGCTTACAGTAAGTTGATCGGGATCATCAACTTCTTTTGATTTGGGTTGGTTTTCCTGATTGACGGATTGGCCGAAAGTATTCAGCATAAGCAAAGGGAAAAGCATTGAAAGTAGAAAGTTTTTCATAATCTGTTGTTTTAATTGTTATTGTTTTAGTTGAAAAAATGAATTATTTGTTGTTGCCAAATTCTTTATTGAGGTTTTCGATGATTCTTGCGAGAACCTTATTTTCGGTTTGCTTAATTTGAATCAACGAGTCAAGTTCATTGCCGGAATTCTCCTTTGGTGCACTTTGTCCTTTATTTGTAACTTTTGGAATACTATTCTTTTTCATTGAAATTTTTTCGACAATAGTACAATAGAGGCACTGGGGTTTGCAAATTTTCAACCCGGACTAAAACTGATATTGGAGGTGATTCAACCCGGACTAATACCGGACTTGGGAAGGTAATGCATTAAATAGCAGACAGAAACGCAACAAGGTTTATGTCGGAGCCTGCGATTTGAAGTTTTTGACGTAAACGATACCGGGCTTTCTCGATGGCGGGTGCTGTTTGGCCGGTCAGCTCCGAAATTTCTTTTGTGGTCATGTTGAGCCTTAGGAAAGCGCACAATTTTAATTCGCTTGGCCACAGGTCGGGGTAAGTTTTTATCAGTTTATCGTAAAAATCCTTATGCACTTCTTTAAACCTGAGTTCAAATTCCGTGAGAATGTCACCATCGGTTGTGTTGCGCAACTCTGCCGAAATTTTCCGAATAGCCGTTTTCTCAACTTGCTTTGTGGCACTATCTTCAACGGTTTTTAGCCTGATGAGCAACTGCGAAATGGTTTCGTTGCGCTTCATCAAAGCCACCACATTGGCCGTGAGCTCCTGGTTTTTAAATTCCAGCTCACGTTGAAGCTGATACTTTTGAAGCTTATTATGCTTTGCCCGAATTCTTAACCGACTATACAAAAGCACAATAATGAGCAATCCTGCAGCCAGCCCCCCGATAAACAGGATTTTAATAAAGTCTTTTCGTTGCTGTTGCAAAGCGAGGGTTTGTTGCTGTTTTTGGAAATCGTATTGTTGCTCAAGTTTTGATATTTGAAGTAAATACTCTTTTTCATTTAAACTATCCCGGGTTTGATATTCGAGGATGGTGTAAAATGTCGCGCTATCCCGGGAACCATTATCATCAAAGTATTCGCTCAGAAACTCACTGGCTTCAACGATAACTTCAGAAATATTGTTTTCTTGAGATAGGTGGAGCGATTTTTTTGCATAGTAATAGGCTGAATCAGCATTGTTAATCCTGTAATGTGTTTTTCCCAAATAACTCCATGCAATTGCCAAACCATCCTCATCCTGGATGGCATTGAAAAGCGAAATGGCTTTATGGAAAAGTGATAAACTCTCGTTGTATTTTTCCCTGTGATAATTCACAATACCTATATTCAGGTAGTTGTTTGCAATCCATGAGGTATTGTTTTGCTGCTGGTTAATTTCAAGGGCTTGCCCGAAATAATACAAAGCCTGGTCATATTCATTCAATTTCTCATAAACGGCCGCAATATTATTGAGTGCTGCCGAAATGTTTACCTGGTTCTTTGTAGCAAGGGCAAAGTCAAGCCCCTTCCTGTAGTAATCCAGTGCTTTTTGAGGGTTATCCAGTTTGTAATGGATAATTCCCAACAGAATGTAAATGGTGGAGATATTAGCAGTGTCCTGCATAATTTCATAATAATCCAATCCTTCAAACAAGTACTCACCGGCAAGGCTGTAGCTGCCAAGGCTTAACATTTTCCCTCCCAGTTTTTGGAGTGATAAAGCGATTTTTTCACGGTCATTCATTTCTCTGCCAATATTCAAAGCTTCAAGAGCCAGCCTGTTCGATTGGCTTATACTGTCCAGATTGAAATATGCCTTCGAAAGCACATCACATGATTTCCATAAAGGCTCCGGCGCATTTTCATTTTTGGCCAGCAAATGAGCCTCATAAGCAAATTTGTAGGATTTCAGATTATCAACGCCTGAAAACTTTTCTGACAATGCGATTAAAATCCCAATTTTTTGATTGGGAGTTTTGGCTGTTTGCAAGGCAATCAATAAGCTGTCGGTTTTATCATCGGAAATCTGACCGTTTAAAACAATACCAGATAGTAGTAGTAATATCAATAAGCAAATTCCGGGTTGTTTCATAACTGCAAAAATAGTGATTTCGTTACGTGTTCTGTATTATATCA
>JAIOZV010000180.1 GCA_021740425.1 Bacteroidales bacterium
AAGGGATCAACAGGCCTTTTGTTGTACTTTGTACATCCAGTATTGCGCTGGCATCGGGGGTTGAGTTGTTTTCGTTGATGGCAACACCCTGGGCCAACGTTCCGAAATGTATAAATGTGGCAACAATGAGTATCGTTATAAAAATATTCTTTTTCATATTAAAATGTTGCTTAAAATTAGTTCCTAAAATAACAAGTCAGGAAAGAAATTGATTTTCAAATTAGAGTTAAATAATAGTTAAAGATTACCCTTGGAAGATCTAAATAAGACCTTCGCAAAGCAAAATCGTTATAAACATTTAAATATTAATTTAATACAATTGGATTTGTAGATTATTCTCCTTGATTTTTTACATTTTTAATACGAAAAAAAAGGCGGGTACAAATGAGTTTTAGCCGGGCATGCGTAGGGTCTGACTGGCGAGCAAGGCGGGTTATTCAAGAATCACAACATTGTTGCAAGTTGGACAATTCCTTTTTAATACCGGGCGTATTTCTATGCTAAACTTACCCCAAAAAAATGGCCTACGAGAGCAGACAGACCCATGGCTGCAGTTCCCCAAAATGTAATTCTAATTATTGCTTTCATAATTTTAGAACCTCCGGCTTTTGCCGCTAAGGCCCCTAAAATAATCAGGAAAAAAATGGCAAATCCATATAAGGAATACTCCATGCTCTTTAGTGGCAGAATAAATACAACCAACAAAGGAAGTAATCCTCCGGCTATAAAAGATGCACCTGAGGCCAGGGCAGCCTGCATAGGTTTGGCTTTGCTTACTTCATTTATACCCAATTCATCCCGCACATGAGCATCCAGGGCATTGTTTTCGGTAAGTTCTTTTGCTACAGTAAAAGCCGTTTCTTTTTTCAATCCTCTTTTTTCGTAAATTTCGGCCAGCCTCTGCAGTTCTAGTTCAGGCATTTCTTCAAGTTCTATTTTCTCACGTTCAATATCAGCATTTTCAACATCGGTTTGGGAGCTTACCGAAACATATTCCCCGGCAGCCATCGATAATGTTCCGGCTACCAATCCTGCAAGAGTTGCCAAAATAATGGGTTCTCTGAATTCACTTGCAGCGGCCACACCAATGGCAAGGCTCGCCGTTGAAAGTATTCCATCATTTGCGCCCAGCACTGCTGCTCTTAACCAATTACTTTTTTGAATGTAATGGTTGTCCAGATAATCATCTGTCTTATTTTTCATGATTAAATCTTTGGCCAAAATTACACATACCTTTTTTGTTAAGCCTCATTTTGTAGTTTAACAAGCAAAATATTGGTAAAGCTACACGACATTTTGTTTGTGGATTATTTTGCCTTGTATAATTAGCTGAATAAAGCCCTGGAAAAATCCAAAGTCGGGCTTTACCTGACATTTCGCAATGAATTCTGGGAGCGTTAATATTTTGAGATTGCCTCATTGACTGCCAAATGTAGGTAATATCAGTTTTAAATTTTGCAGTGATTTTGAAAAGCAGCAAAGAAATTTTCCTTTTATTTACAAATCCGGAATTTTAAAATCATGCATATGAAATTACGATTTTTACTTGGTATATTTTTCTTTATTAGTACAGCAACTTATAGCCAGAACGGCCATCAAAATTATTTGCAGGGCTATGCCGGCGACTTGGGCGGAAAAAATTTTGGCTACCATTCGCCCCTGCCCGATATTAATGAAAGGATTGGCAGCCCTTGATAAAGCTTGGTGATATTACTTGTTAGGGTGTCCGTTTCCCGCGGGGTTTTAAACCATTGTTACTTTCTACTGATTTAAAAACACAATGATCTAATCTAATTCAAACACATGATAGGTTCTCGACCATTCGACGGACTGCCCCGGTTGGAGGTTGATGTCAAAAAACAATTCAGGGCTTATCACATGCTTCCACCCCCATAAATTGATTTTGGATGGGCTAAAACTCCCCTTTTCACTGATGCCTGTTTTGCTTTTGGTATTTATCAATTCCCACTTTGCCTCCACATTTTCATTTCCCGAAAGGTTGGCAAAAAAGAATTGTTCTTCCGGTGTGCCGCTGAACGTGATTTCGTTTGTGCCGATTTCAACCTTTTCTTCAGGATTAACCGTGGCCCAAAATAATTCAGGTTTGATTTGGAAAGGGAATCTCAGGATGTAATCCCTGCCAATGTATTCTTTGTTAATGGCTAAAAAATTATGGCAGTATTCGTTGGTGCTGATAATTTTTTCGCCCGTGTTGTGCAAATTGTAGCGAATTTCAAATCCACTATCGAGCAATGCAATTTCCTTTTTTAAAAAATACGCGTAGCCATTTATCTTATCAGAGGTGCACGCTATCGTTAATTTATCTGCCTCAGCGGTCACCGAAAATTCGGCAGGGCGAATTTCGTAATTGTTGCTGAAAACATATTGTTCGCCTTCTTTTTTTAATAGTCCGATGCCAATTTTGTGAAACCAGGCGCCATCATCCGTTTCATCAAAACCTACGGGTGCATCGATGCCAAATTCGTTGTAAAAACCTTTTCCGTAATTATTATAGTTTTCAACATCCATTTTTTCAACACCTGAAACTTCATTGTTTTTAAATTTCACAAGTGTAATTTTACCTGTCCAGTCAAAGCGCGCCAGTTGATAATTTCCCCCTGGCAGGTCGATATGAATTTCGACAAGATCGTTTTTTAAAATGTGTGTCATTTCAGTTTTTTTTTGAGGTTGACAAAAACTAAGCATTGGAAGGAGGAAAATGAATAGCAGTTGCATTTTTTTCATGCTTTTGGAATTTGAGAGGAATAAATATTTGAAACTTTTCTTATTTTTTTGATATCACTCACAGCAATTTCGTATTCGGGAATTTGGGAAAGGCCTCCCATAAAGATGCCTTCTTTCCGGTAATCCATCTGGCTTGGTAAATACCCCATTCCCGAAAGATGAAATTCTTTGGCTCCTGTTTCCGTGATCATTTTTTCGATATTACTTTCGTTGATTCCTGCTCCGGGCATGATGATGATTCTTCCGGCGGCTTTTTTAACCAACGCTTTAATCAGCTCAGTTCCCGCAGGCGCTTTATTTTTTTGCCCTGATGTGAGGATGCGGTTGGCACCTGAGCTGATAATTTGTTCCAAAGCCTCAAATGGGTCGGGAGTCATGTCGAAAGCCCGGTGAAAGGTAACGCTCATGGGGCGGGCAAGTTCTACAAGTTCTTTTGTCCTGGCTGTGTTTACTGATCCATCGGCGTTTAAAAATCCTGCCACTATGCCGTCGCAGCGATTTGCTTTGCAAAAAAGGATGTCTTCGCGGATGATCTCCATTTCAAGATCATCGTACAAAAAATCACCACCTCGTGGACGGATCAGCACATGCATTTTAATGTTGAGGTATTTTCGGGCAAGTATAATACAGGCTGCACTTGGGGTGGTTCCTCCTTCGTAGAGGTTATCGCAGAGTTCAATGCGGCCGGCACCGGCTTTTTGCGCATTGATGGCGGATTGCAATCCGTTGGCACAAATTTCTATCATCGCTTGATTTTTTGCAAAAATACATACCTTTACGCTTTTTGAATGTAGATTTTAGAAAATAACAAAACGATGATAGCACCACCTCTGCTCTGCCCGGGAGATTTGATAGGGCTGGTTTCGCCGGCAAAAAAAATTGATGAAGCCCACATTGAAAATGCTGTTGGAACAATTCGTGATTTGGGCTATTGTGTAAAACCCGGGAAGCATTTGCTTGAAGTGAATCATTACTTTGCAGGAACTGATGAGCAGCGGGCTGCAGATTTTCAGGAGATGCTCGACGATCCGGAGGTGAAGATGATTTTATGTTCACGCGGAGGTTATGGTTCGGCAAGAATCATCGACCTACTGGATTTTTCCGGCTTCATTAAAAATCCAAAATGGATTGCAGGATATAGCGACATCACTGTTTTTCATTCCCACATGCTGAATTTGGGTTTTGAGAGTTTGCATTGCACCATGCCGCTTGATTTCCCGCTGCATCATGCCGCTACGCAACCCGTGAAAAAGCTTTTTCAGTTTGCCTCGGGGATTCAGGAGCAATACAGGATTTCTGCAAATCCAAACAACAGGCCTGGTTTTGCAGAAGGTATTTTAACAGGAGGTAATTTATCCTTGTTGTGCACTTTGCCGGGTTCAAAATCTGATGTGGATACCAGCGGAAAAATATTGTTCATCGAAGAAGTGGGGGAGAAACTCTATCGCCTCGACAGGATGATGGTAAGCCTGAAAAGAGCCGGGAAACTCGCTGAGCTTAAAGGCTTGCTCATTGGCGGGCTGACAGATATTTCAAAAGGTGATCCTGATTTCGGAATTTCAGCCGAAGCCATTATTAATGATGCAGTTTCTGATTACAAATATCCTGTAGCTTTTGGTTTCCCTGCCGGCCATTTTCCCGAAAATTATCCGCTGATTATGGGGAGAGATGTGAAGCTTTTAGTGGAGAATGATGTGTTGCTTGAATTTGAGAACAGGTTGTAATTTTTAAGCAGTGATTTGAATTTGGTGCGTTTTGAGTGCTTGTTTGATCAAGTTTTCTAACGAACCCTTAAAAACGAATAACGAATAATCCGCCTTTAGGCGGACAGTCAAAATAACGAATAACTATTTTTTATGGCTGATCATAACGAAACCGGCATTAAAGGTGAAGAACTTGCCGAAAAATATTTGATAGATAAAGGTTACCAAATCCTTGAACGTAACTGGCATTTCGGGAAAAATGAAATAGATATCATAGCCCGTGATGGTAACTACCTTGTGGTAGTAGAAGTGAAAACCCGGCGAACCGCAAATTTTGGTGACCCTGAAGAATTTGTTACCCGTGCAAAACAACGGGCACTCATCAAAGCTGCAAATGGATACATAATGATCAAAGACCTTGATCTGGAGGTACGTTTTGATATTCTGAGTGTGCTCTATCAGGGCAGCAATTACACAGTAAAGCAAATCGAAGATGCTTTTTATCCCATCGTTTGAGGATGTTCTATCCTTGAAACTAAGTTTTCGCTGAACCCGGGAAATATTATTTTGACTCAGGCCACAGGTTTTTTTTTAATTTTGACCAAATTTACATTGTAATGTGTTGTTAGAAAACCAAAACCATCAAAATCAAGAGGATTCTGAAAATGGTGATCAGAAATCCATAATTGATCCTGCAAAGAAAAAACGTGTCAGGAAAATGATAATCCTGACTTCCTCAGTTTTTGCTTTCCTTTTTTTAGTTGTTTTTCCTGTTTTACTTAATTTTTTTGCCGACCGGATCATTGGCCGTGCCCTGACCGAAATTGTGCACATCGAATCCAACGGAGCATATACCCTGGCCTTTTCTGAAGTGGGGCTTAATGTGTTTAAACGCGAAATTTCCTTCGACAGCGTTTTATTTATTCCCGACACTTCAACCAAATATTCGGATTCATTACCTGAAAAATATGCGCTGTCGCTGATGATCCCCAAAATTCATCTCGAAGGTGCAACCTGGCTAAGGGCAATATTTTTCAAAGAGCTCATTATCGAAAATTTCCTGATTGAAAAGCCCGGTATCGAAATGTTTTTTTATCCTTTGGAATATGACAGCCTGCAAATTTCAGCAACAAACGATACCTTAAATTTTGATCCGAAAAACCTGCCCGATGTACTCGATCGCTACCTCGACATGCTTGAGGTTAAACACTTCCATTTCGACAGGGGATCGATTGCTATTATGAATCAAAATGTTATCGGTGGCGAAACTCTTGAAGCAATGAATTTTTCGCTAATAATCGAAAATTTCCATCTTGATTCGGCTGCCTACCTGAACCCTGATAAATTGTTTTTCGCTGACAGCATTGGCCTGCAATTCGAAAATGGCTATTTCAGATACCGCACACCAACAGAGGAAATTTCTTTTCGTCAGCTTGATCTGTCGTCCGATCGTGGAACTCTGCTGCTAAAGGATTTGACCATTTCCCGCGATACTTCGCTGCATCTGCCCGATACCCTAAGCCTCTTCGGCGTGCATGTTGACGAGGTGAAACTTACCGGGGTGAATTTCGGGGATTTTATCCAATCAAAAGATTTGAGGCTGGACAGGATTGATATCACAAATCCTGAAATTGTTTTTAGGCCTAAACAAAACAAAACAAATGATGACCTATCGCGTGAAGCATTTGCAAAAATTATTTTCGATGAGGTATCATCCTATTTTTCACCTGTTGAAATCGGCCTGGTTAACATTATCAGCGGTAGTATTCACTTGCCCGAAACGCCTGTGGCCGGAATCGGCAACTTTTCAATTTCCGATTTTAATCTGAACCTTCAGCATGTTTTAATCGATTCGCTGAGTTTTTCAGAGCGTAGCAAATACTTTTTTGTTGATGATTTGAACTTCGAAAGTTTCAATCAGGAATTGATATTTGACTCCCTCGATATAAAAATCTTTTACGAAAAACTCAATCTGAATACAGCCACCAACACCCTTAATTTTACCCGTCTGAATCTTGATAAAAAGCCCGGTAAAAAGCTTTATTCGTTCAGTTTAAAATTTCCGGGCGTAAACATTGTAAGTAAAAACATGAAGTCTGATTTTGTGAATGAAACCTTTGGCCTGAAACTGATCGAACTGACTGATGCCGGCATTGAGATTAACGACCACAGTCAAAATCAGGAAACAAACCCCATCGATATCTATAATCTTTACCCCCGAGTTGAAAATAGTGTAAAATGGATTGAGATTGATCATTTCAAAGTTTCGTCGGCTAAAATCGCTTATTCCCAAAAGGGAAAAGTTACAGGGAAATTACGTGCATCAGGAAGCTTAAATTTGGATATTCTGAATTTTTTGTTGAATGAACGAAGCGCTGAAAAGGAGCAGGTATTTTACAATGATGAAATCAGGTCGGATATCCGAAATCTGAGTATTGAAATTCCTGGAAATAATCAGTATTTTTCAGCAGGTGCAGTAAATTTCAACACAAAAACATCCTTTGCGGAAATCCGCGGTTTACATATCGACACGCTCGGACAAGTTATCTCAAAAACCGAGGATCAATTTCTGCACACAGTGATCAATGCTGTTAAAGTTGATTTCCATCATGTAGATTTTAAAAGCTTGTATTTTGGTGAAGGAGTTTTTGTTGATACCATAAATATCGAAAAACCTGATATTTCTATTGTTAAAAACAAAATAGCAGAAACAGGCGCCACATCGAAGACCCAAACTCAGGAGGTAAAGTATTTGCTTGGGCAAACCTACATCAATGATGGCCGGTTTTCGTATGCCGAAAAGGGCAGCTCCAATCCGGGATTGACCATTGATAATTTTGATGTTTCCATTGGTTCCCTGCGACCCGGAAACGGTTTTTCGGAGCAAATGGCAGAAGCAGATCAATTGATGGCAGTAATGAGCGAAATTTATTTTCTGATGCCCGATAGCATCCACCAGCTTAAAATTGAAGAGTTGGGCTTTTCATCTGTTGATTCAAGGGCTGATGTGAAAAATCTGAGTTTTAGCAAGGTTAATGAAAAAGTACCTGCGGCGGGAGGAGTTATCGAATTTTCACTGCCCGAAATTTCCATACGCTCCATTCCTGTTTTTGATTTGTATCATGCGCGTGAGTTAAGAGCCGGGATGCTCAGATTTATCCACCCTGATCTTGTTTATCATCAGTTTGGGCAACAGCAAAATCCGGTTTCATTTCATGATTTTAATGCGGAGATAATCAGGGATCAATTACTGAAATCTTTTACGCTTGTTGCTTTGGACAGCATTGAGGTGGTGGATGCGCGTTTAAGTCTTCTCGAAACTAATAATCAAGACACAGAACGAATGAAGGTGACTGGTGTGAGTTTGATTGTAAATGATTTTTTTGTAGATTCAAACTCAACAATGAAACATGAAAACCTGCTATTTGCTGCCGGAATTCAACTTCATATCGACAGCATTTCAAATTCGCTTTCGCCGAAAGATGAATCGCTTCGTTTGGGAGATGTTCATCTTTCAACTGCAAATGAATCACTAACTGTTGGCGATTTAAAATTGGCTGTTTATCAAAATGAAACAAGTACTGAAAAATCGGATTTGAACATTGGGAAAATATCACTGCTTGGTATTGATTATTTTAATCTTTTGGCCAATAAAAACCTTGGATTTAAGAAACTTGATATCATTTCCCCTGATTTAACTTTTAATCGTTTTGTTTCAGGCAGCGAAGAGGAAGGTAAAAACATACTTAACATCAACGCCCATAGTTTGATTGCACATCATTTAAATGAAATAAAAGCTGACGAATTGGCGATTCATAATGCACGGGTACAAATCAGCAACAAAACTGTGGGGCAAGACAAAAGTTATCTTTTTAAGCACATTGATTTCGATGTCAGCCATGTATTGATCGACTCATCCAATCGCGTTTTCGACAATAAATTTCTGTATTCCGATGACCTTAGTTTTACAATACATGATTATGCCGAAAATACCACCGACAGCCTCTATGTTTTTGGGGCAGGCACAATCAATTTTTCGAGTAGCAGTGCTGCCATTATCGTAGATTCCGGATTTTTAAAGCCAAATTTTCCCGACACAGTTTTTGCTGCAAAAGTGGGCTATCAAACCGATTGTCTGGATTTGCTGATTGACAGGATTAAATTTTCGGATATCGGGCTGCTTGATTTTATTTCAGATCAATCACTGTGGATCGATCGGGTGGAGATAGAGGGGCTGCATGGGAGCGATTACCGAAGTAAGCTCTATCCCCTTCCCGAAAGTCATTTCCCAAAATTACCGGCATCGGCTCTGCAAGCCCTCGATTTTACCTTGTGGGTAGATTCCTTGTTTATAAGGAATTCCGATTTTACTTATCGTGAATACCTGCCTCCGGCTCTGGAACCAGGGATTATCTGGTTTTCTGATATCGATCTCAAAGGCAAGAATATTACCAATAGCAATGAAAAAACTGCCATTGATTCCTTGATGCGGTTTTGGATTACTTCAAAATTGATGGGCAGTGGGGAATTGTTTTTAAATCTTTCATTTGATATTGAAAATCAAAATGACATATTTACAGTGTATGGCTTACTGAATACCTTCGACATGACCCAATTGAATCCGATGCTTGAAAATGTGGCTTTTG
>JAIOZV010000181.1 GCA_021740425.1 Bacteroidales bacterium
GGCGCAACGTAATATCTGATGCAAGGTTTTTTAATCAATATCCCCTAAATCCTTGCACAAGGAATCAGATATTAATGAAACAACTTCCAACCTTCCAATTAATTAGGTCTTTTTCAGCAGCCCCTTTTTATTTCATGAAAAAATTGATAATAAAAAAGAGGCTTTAGAGCCTCCTTTTTATTTCAAGTATCAATAAAATGCAGCACCAGATTGTCGCTACATCTTTGTATCTTTCAGCTTGCCCTGCTTTTTCATACCTTCCATGTAAGTTTTCATTTTGAAATTATTGATGTAAGCAAATATCAAAATTAAAATCAAAGCTGCAATGGTGTAATATACAAAAGTTGGGATGGGCACAGGATCGCCGGCAGCGTAAGAGTGCAATCCCGACAGATAGTAATTTACCCCAAAATAGGTCATTAAAACTGAACTGAAACCAAGCACCGCGAGTGCATTAAAAACATATCTTCCCATCATGCCAGGAATAAAATTGAGGTGAATAATCACTGCATAAACCAAAACGGTTATCAAAGCCCAGGTTTCCTTGGGATCCCAGCCCCAGTATCTTCCCCACGATTCGTTGGCCCACACACCCCCCAGAAATGTTCCGATGGTAATCATGTAAAGCCCTATGGTCATTGTGGCTTCGGACGTTAGCGAAATTTCACGGATGGTAAGATTGAAGCTTTCAAGATTTTTCTTGTTTTGAAAAATCATCAGGAAAAGGTTGAACAGGCCAAGGATCATCCCCATGCCCAGAAAACCATAACTTGAGGTTATAATAGCCACATGAATGGTGAGCCAAACCGATTTCAACACCGGCACAAGGTTGGTTACTTCAGGGTTCATCCAGTTGAGGTGAGCCACAAACAAAGTTAGCGATGCAAGTACCGTAGTTGATGCCAGTGCAATACTCGACCGGCGCACCAGCAAAAAGCCACCAAGCATAGTGGCCCAGGCAATAAATATCATCGATTCGAAGCCATTGCTCAGTGGAGCATGCCCCGAAATGTACCATCGCCCGGCAATGCCAAGTGTTTGCATGATGAAAAGTATAAAAAGTATCCCGATGAGGACATTTTTTAGAACCCCTATTTTAAATTTGGGTGAAATGAGGTTCACAAAAAGTGCAATCAAAAAGAGCAGCCCCAGCAAACCATAATATTTGAACAGCCTTTCAAATATCTCCACCTTGTTATAAAACATTTCAATATGCATTCTTCTTTCAGAAGGAAGAAGATCGGCGGCATATTTTTTCTGATACATATCCATGGCGGCAACAATTCCGTCGGCATCCTTGTAATTTCCGTTGAGGAAGGCATTCATAAGGTTTTCGACATACAGCGGCACAACATTTTTCACAAAGTTGCTGTCGTCGGATGGCATTCCGCTTACTGCATCTCCCGGGGCGTACCATTTGCCGTCAGGGTCGGTGGTTTTTGGGAAAATCTGGAGGTAGTTATGTGTGTAAATAAGATAAAAAATATTCACTTTTTCGTCTGCTTTAATGATTTCCTTATCGTATTTACTTTGGTCGATACTTTTTTTCTGGAATGCTTCCTTGACCGCTATACCAAGCTTGTAATTGTTGTCCTGCCTGAAGTCGAAGAAGTCGGCAAAGGAGGCGTATTTTCCGGTAATATTCAATTGTTTCCTCAGGTCACTGTTTCCAACTTTGAGCATTGGCACAGTTTGCCAAAGGGCTGGATCCGAAATAATCCCCAGAAATACCTGGTCGGAGTTTAGGCCTTCAAGTGTGCTTTTGCCTGTGAATTTTCTGAGAAGTTTACCCGTTAGGGTATTCATGGGTTCGAGCCGGTTTCCAGGGCCAAGCACAACCAGTTCTCCGAACTTTTTGGCATGTTCTTTATCTACAACATCCACCGATACTCCGTTTATGTTTACTTTTTCCTGAGCATGAATCCCTGAAAAAGGGATGATTGATGCGAGCAGAACAACGACGGATAAAAGTTTTATTTTCTTTTTTCTTGTTTCGGTAATCTGGTTTAAAATGTGGCGGAATCTGGTTTTTTTACTGATGAGTGATAGAATCATTCCCAGGGTCATTATTGCGTACCCGATGTAGCTTACAATGGTGCCAAGGCCATCGTGGTTAACTGACAGCACAGTACCTTTCTCATCCTGGTCATAGGACGACTGGTAAAATCGGAATCCCTTGTAGTTGAGGATGTGATTCATGAAAATCCGAAAATCAAATTCGTTCCCGTTTTTTGTATCGATGAGGGTTACTTCGCTGGCATAGGAAGACGGGCTGTCGGAACCGGGATATCTGTCGAGAATAAATTGGTTTAGTTTTATAGAAAAGGGGATTTCGTAAGGAACTGCCCCATAATTCAGAGTCAGGATTTTCCCATCGATGTCAACAAGGTGATCATCACCGATCAAACCTCTCGAGCCCATAATATATGTTTCTTTAAATTTATTAGCACCCGAAACCTTTACAATCACAGCATCCATTCCTGACCTTTGTGCATTGGGGTCGGAGGCAACAGGCCTCAATTCTCCGCTGGGTTCAAAACTTCTCAATACGATTTTATCTTCACCGAGTGACAAAAGCTGCATCGCCTGAAATACTGCTTCGGTTCCAGGTGCAATAAATCCGCCATCTTCCGATCCCATGCCTGTAATAAACAAGGTGTCATTTGATGTGATCATGAGGGTATCGTTGCGGGTAAAAAGATTGATCTGGTTTTTGTTTTTATCCGGGGTGTTCAATCCAATGCTTATAGCTCCCGCCATTTTACTTTCACCATAGTTCAAAACAAGTGTTTGCCTCCCAAAACTTGTCATGGCAAATATTGAAACAATGGGATTTCCATCGGCAACCGGCGAAATAATCAGGCTGGCGTTTGGGATAAATCCTTCGGTTTCAATTGTGAATGAGCCTTCGGGAGTGTTAAGTTTTAGATCGGGTGCCTGCATCCTGTATCCGGAAAGCAATACCTTTTGTTTCTCAGTATAGATGGTGTTTCCACTATTAAAGCTTGCTGAAATGTAGGTATTGCTCGATGTGATTTCGTTTGAAGTCCGTCCTTCGCGGATGTGCATCATACCCTCATAGCTGTAAAAACGGGTAATACCTGCACCAACAAAAATGATGATGAAAGCAATGTGAAAAAGAAAAAGTGAGTATTTTTTCTTTTGCCACATCCTGTTCACAATGAGGCTTCCCGATAAATTTACAGTAAGCAAAGTAAGCATTACCTCAAACCACGTGGAATCGTAAACAGCAGCACGAGCAGCGATGGTACCATAATCGTTTTCGATAAAAGTGGCTATGGCTGCCGACATGGCAAACATAAAAAGCAAAACCACTGTAAGCTGCATTGAAAAAAGTGTGTCGAATATTTTTTTCATAAATGAAGATCCTTTAAATGTTGAAAATTTACATAAGTAGCGGCAAAGATACAATTCCAAAAATGATGGAATAAATTTTTGTGAATTTATTAACGCATTTCAATACTTAAATGTACAACGAAAGCCAAAAAAAATCCCCGCCTCTTTCGAAGCAGGGAAAAAATGGATAGACCATTGTGTATTGCTTACATAAATTAAATGATGATCAACCGGAACGCGATCATGCTTATGGCATGTGAAAATAATTGTAGGCTTTCGTGGCCTTCTTCTTCAATTTGAAAATCATAGCTACCTTCATCATTTTCAGTATAAGATTTCAGGCCGTTTTCGGTCATGATCCAGGTATTTCCCTCAAATCCTTCACGTCGGTAATGGTAATTTGGGTTTTCATCGAAAAAAGTTTCCATGTTTTCATCAAAATGGACTATCTGGCCAACAGGCAGCCTGAGCTTCAGGCTCACATACTGAGCCCTGATTTTTGCATTTTCAGGAAAATAGTAATAGGTAGGAATGCTTATTACGGAGTCGTTGGTGACCACCGGGTAGATCAGTGCCCGGGCCCGGTCATGAGCCTCGTCTCTTCCTGATCCTTTGGCGTATGCTGAAACTTCCAGTGTAATTTTGTCGTTCAGGCTTTTTCGGGAAGTTGAAAATTCCGGAACAGCAAACAGCTCATAATCTTTTCCTTCAAAACGCACATACCATTCTCCATCGAAAATCTCGTTAGTACTTCGCGAATAGGTATTATCGTCATGTTTTTCCGGTAGCGCCTTAACATAAAGGGTTTTGCCGGGATGGGGAAATATTTCGTAAGTACTTTCAACGCGGGCCGAGTGTCTGAAATCGAGACCCAGGGATGCGCCTGCAAAAACCGACATCACAAGTCCGGCAAGCCAAAAGGCGAAGGCAGTAATCCCGATGTAAGGAACCTTAGCCCTTTCACCGGCGATCAACCGGATTCCAAGATAAACCATCATAATCACCGGAATTCCAATGAGCAGAACCAGCGAAACCACCGACAATATTCCTGCAATCCTTGTCGGGAAAATCATATCCAGCAAATTGGTTAGCGAAAATGAAATCAGTTCACCATTGTCAAAGAACGAAAAACTGCTCAAACCCAGCGAGGCTCCTGTAAATCCCACAATCAAACCAAGTCCGGTGGTCACCAGCACCAGCCCGATGATTACAATTACTACTTTTAAGAAAATCCTTAGAATGCTACTAAGGAAATCGATCAGATTGTCGAAGACAGTTTGCCTGCCTTTACTTTTTTTTTTAAATGTTTCTTTAGCCCCGTCAGCGAATTCGTTGAATGTTTCTTTCACGCTGTTTACTTCATCCCGAAAGGACCTTTCTATATTCGAGATGTTGACGGGCTCCCCCCGCATTTCGAGTTTGTCGGCGGTGGTGATGGCTTGTGGCACCACAATCCAAAGAATGATATAAACAAGCACGCCGGCGCCGCCTGCGAAAAGCGATATTACAAAAAGCAGCCTGATCCAAACGGGGTCAATATTGAAGTAGGCAGATAGTCCACTTGAAACACCAGCGATCATCCTGTTGTCGGGATCGCGGAAGAGACGTTTTGGGCGTCGGTAGGCCGGTCCCTGTTCTGATACAGGTTCGTACTCGCCGTCCTGATCCATTTCCGAAGGTTCTCCCATCATTTTCACTACATCTTCGATGTCCCCGATTGTTATAACCTGCTTGTTGTCCACAATTTTTTCCTGGAGCAACTCGGCGATTCTCGATTCGATATCCGTAATGATTTCATCACGGCCTTCCATCCGTGAAAAATGCCTCTTAAGCCGGCTCATATAGCGGTTCAGTCGATCATAGGCATCTTCATCGATGTGAAAAATGATTCCGCTGATATTTATTGTTACAGTCTTTTTCATTGTGATTCTTGATTTGAAGTTTCTAAACTTATGTCTTTATTTTCAGTAATGTGTTGCACCGCATCGATCAGTTCCTGCCAGCCGATGGTAAGTTCCTGGAGAAGTTTTTCACCAATTTCGGTGATTTTGTAGTATTTCCGGGGAGGGCCTGATTTGGATTCCTCCCAGCGATAGCTGAGCAAACCTTCATTTTTGAGGCGCGTCAGCAAAGGATAAAGTGTGCCTTCCACCACAATCAGCTCCGATTCTTTGAGCTTGGCAAGGATGTCGGATGCATAGGCATCTTCCTTGTTCGATATGATGGTAAGAATACACAACTCAAGTACTCCTTTTCGCATCTGTGATATTCTGTTGTCCGTATTCATGCGGCAAATGTAATACACTTTTAGTACTATGCAACACATAGTACCAAAAAAATTTTATTACATTCCTTTACAAGCTACTGGGAAGGAATTGTAACAAAAAGATTAACAATGTCATAGCTGCAAATTTAAAAATTAGAAAATTAAGGTCTTTAAAATTTTGAAGAAATAAATGGAAATTCGAGCGCCTTTTTTTTCCAGGCTTTTCAGAGCTCAATACAGGATGCCAAAGTGCCACAAAAAGGTATTCTTTATCTTTAGTAACAGCTAGGAATAACCCTTTTTAATCTTTTATATTAACATTTTTTTTAGATTTATATATGAACAATTTCTGACAGACGAATTTATCGGATTTCCTTACCACCATTACTGTAACAAAGAATATTAAGAACTTTCTCATTTATAATTGTGTAACTAAAGTCAGGTAATTTGGTTAACAAATTTTATTAAAATAAATTTCTTTTCAATCGGGCAATAGTTCTTTATTTGTACTCATCCTAAACAGTAAAAATAGAGATTTTTTAACCTAAAACTTTTAATTATCATGCTTAGACAATTACGTTTTTTAATCGTGGCTGTTTTTTTTATGCCATTTAGTTCGCAAATAATTGCACAAGATCAACTTCCAACTCATCAATGCGATGGATGCCAGGTTTACACCGAAGAACAATTGCAGGACATGCGGGATGCATACGAACCTTACGCACAGGTTAGCGGGCAACGCATGCCAGAGAGCTTCAAAAGTGTAGAACAATATGATGGTCGCCAGGATTTAAGCAACCAGGGTACCGATTTTTGGTTAATGTTCATGAGCAACTACAACAATTCAGGGATCAACCTTTTCCTTGATATTACAAGTGATGCAAATACCTCCGGGACTGTTACTCTTGACGGTATTGGTTTTTCTCAAAATTTTACGGTTACGGCAAATACCATCACCCGGGTGAACCTTCCGGCCAATGCGGTAGTTTCAGGGAATCAAACCCCACAGCAGCGTGGAATTCGTGTTATTGCCAATGATCCGGTAACTGTTTATGGTACAAACCAAATTCAATATACTACCGATTCATTCCTTGGCTTGCCTGTAAATATTTTGGGTACCCAATATCTTACGATGACCTATTCCAATAATTCTGAGTTTGGAATCGTAAGTCCCTATGACAATAATATTGTAACAATTACACCTTCTTATACTACAAATGCAGGTAATCAGGCAGGTGTACCTTTTAACGTAAACCTGAATCAAGGCGAAACCTATCTTGTATTCGGATATGACTTAACTGGAAGTATTATCGAATCATCTCTGCCTGTTTCGGTTTTTAGCGGAGCCACTTGTACAAATATACCGGTTGGTTTTGGTTATTGTGACCACATCGTACAACAAATTCCGCCGGTTTCATCATGGGGGGAAACATTTGTTACCCGTCCGCTCGAGGGCAGAAACAATGGGGATACCTGGAGGTTTTTAGCATCACAGGATAATACTGAGTTAATCATTAATGGTGCTGTGGTAGCCACGCTGAATTTTGCCGATTATTACGAAACAATGTTGTCGGTTGCTTCTTATGTAGAATCAAGTAACCCTATCCTGGCTACGCAGTTTGCCAATGGTAATACATGGGATGGTTCAGCATACCCGGGAGACCCTTTTATGATGATTATTCCTCCCTACCAACAGTTCCTGGAAGGCTATACATTTGGAACACCTGCAAATGGTTTTGTTGCCAATTATTTTACCACCACCGTTGATGATGATGGAGTTGTCGGCATGACACTCGATGGTGCCCCACTCAATGCAGCAAGTTTTGCTCCAGTTTCGACAACCACATTTTCAGCCGGTGCCTTTCCAATCAACATCAACAGCACCTACAACCTGGCAAACACAAACGGATACACATCAGGGCTGTATGTGTATGGTTTTAATGCAGATGATTCGTATGGTTACCCCGGTGGGTTATCCCTGATTACCATTAACGAAGGCAGTGGCCCTGAAATCGTTCTTGGATCAACAGTTGTTGATCTGTTTTGTGTGTCAAACGAATCAGGCGTTGATCTCGAAATTACAGCAATCATAACAGATCCTGAGGAACCATTTGTGCAAAGTGCTACTGTTTTCTGGAGATCAATTGGAGACGGTGCTTATACTTCAGTTCCCATGACAGATGATGGCGGTAACAATTGGTCAGCGACCATCTCATCAACAGAAACCGAATACCCCGGGATTGAACTTTACATCTCAGCCAGTGATGGACAGGTAACAAATACCAGCCCTTCAACTGACCCGATCAACAATCCATATTCAGTAGGTATTGAAAATATTCCTCCGGATATTACGCACATGCCTGTAATGATTGCAGAACCTGGTGTGGATATTTTAATTGAAGCAGAAGTGTTTGATGACACCGAGAGTGTTGCTTCAGTAGAATTATTTTATCGTGTTCCCGGCGGAACACCAATTTATACCGAAATGGCATTTGGTAACACAGGTGGTGATGCATGGGAAAGTACAATCCCCGGATCAGCTATGACAGCGCAGGGACTTGAATACTATATTAAAGCTACCGATAACTTTGGTGTTAGCTGCACTTTTGGTTCGGCTGACGATCCATTCCTGATCGAGGCAGGATCAATGGCTAATATTCCTCCGGTTCCGGTTGGATTCCCGGTGGTTGCTCCACAGGTTGCAAATGGTGAAACCTACAACCTTACTGTACAGTTCCAATCACCCGAAGACGGCCAAACAACAGATGTAGTTGTTAATGACGGTGGCCTTGCAGGTTTCAGTTATACGGTTACACCCGGAAATATTGCCGTTGTGGAAATTGAGCTGGTTGGACAAAATGATAACCTGGGCACCCACACCATTGAGTTTGTTGCAACAGATAATGGTGAACCTGTTGAATCCACTACCGTTATGTTTAATATCACAGTTTATGACCCACTGTCTGGCCATGTAATTTGCATCCCAGAAGGATGGAGTTTGATTTCTTCATACAACGACCCGGCGAACCCTGACATGGAAGACATCTTTGCAGACCTCGTTGCTTCAGGCAAGGTTGAATTCGTTTTTAACCAGGACGGTATTTTCTGGCCTTCTCAAAACATCAACCTCTTCGAGGGATGGGATGTGAAGAAAGGATATAAGATCAAGATGAACGAAGAAGGATGTCTGGGAATCATAGGTGAAATGCCAGAAGATAAAAGCTTTACCGCTCCGGTGGGTGTAAGTTATGTCCCTGTGCTCTGTTCAGAGCCTGTTGCTGCAGTAGATATATTTTCTCAAATGGGTGATGACCTCCAGTATGCATTTGATATTTATGACCAATTGGTGTACTGGCCCGAAGGTGGATTGTTTACACTAAATACACTTGAACCTGGCA
>JAIOZV010000182.1 GCA_021740425.1 Bacteroidales bacterium
CATTTCGAGCAGAATGTCGGTGGTAATCCCGGTATCACTGGGATTTCTGTTTTTTGGTGATTCAGCAGGCATTGTAAAAATTGCTGGGATCATCGCCGGTCTTGTGGCATTTTACCTTACCTCAAAAAAAGACCAAACCCTGACTATCAACAAAGAGTTTATATTCCTTCCCTTATTGCTTTTTGTTGCCGTAGGTACAAATGATTCACTGATGAAAGCTGCCGAACATTTTTATATAAACACCGACTTTGTTCCTTTTCTCGCCACCTCTTTTGGCTTCGCATTAATCTTTGGTTTATTAATTTTCATTTACAAATCGGCAAAACAAAAAATCAGGTTTGAGCCAAAAAATATCATTGCAGGGATTTTCCTCGGCTTATTAAACTGGTATTCCACTTTATTTGTACTAAAGGGGCTTGATATTTTCGAGGTTTCAGTATTTATTCCGGTTTACAATGTTGGAGTAGTAACATTGGCTGCTTTGGCAGGTTATTTAATCTTTAAGGAAAAACTTAGCAAGATCAACTGGATCGGGATTGTTCTTGCCATAGTAGCGATCATTCTCATTGCAAACGACTTTGTGAAAGTACCCTTTGATTAAGTGGTTCATTTATTGCACACCAGGAAATAAATATCTACTTTCGCACACTATTCAAACACCTAGCAAATTGAACGGATTTATCTATTTCCCGAAAGTTTTAATCATCATTTTATTTGCAATCCATTGCAATACTTTTGGAAACGAGCCCGATAATATCCGTATGATAAAGGCAAACCTCGACCATTCCACCGGCTCCGAGCGTTTAAGGAATTTAAAAACCCTGGCAAGGTTTTATTCAGACACACTTTCAGAAATTGCACTCGGGTATGCCAACCAATATTTGAAGATGGCTGAATCGGAAAACAGTAAAATAGATCAGGCAACCGCCCACATCATTTTTGCCTCTATCCACAAATATCAGATTGAATTTGAAATTTGCCTCGACCACAACCTGAAAGCTCTTAAAATATTTAGCGAGCTACAGGACTCTGCTAAAATTGCCTTAACTTATTATAGCATATCCGAAAATTTCATCTTTCTGCGTAAACCTGACAGCGCCCTCTATTACAATAATTTGGGTCACCAATATTTTGCAAGGAAAAATAATGTTGTAGGTATTTTCAATTCAAAACTACAACTTGGTAAAGCCTTTTGTTTCAAAGATGAAAATGAAAAAGCCCTCCGGACTTTGAACGAAGCCGAAGCCATTGCAAAAACCCTGAATGACCCGAACAGAATGGCGTGGGTAAATTATTGGATTGGCTACACAAGCATGAAGCTGGGAAATTTTAAGGAGGCTGAAACTTCACTTTTGGAATCGCTTGAAAATTATTCGAAATGTAATAATCAATCCGGAGTACTTGGAACAGAGCAGGAACTGGGAGAGCTCTATTTGAAAATGGGTCAATTTGCCAATGCTTATGAAATGTTTTACGTTGCCAACCAAAAGCACGCATGGGTTAAAGGAGATAAGGGAGAAAAAAATTATAACAGTCAGTTTTTTATCAACATTGGAAACATTTATCACAATATTTACGCATTCGATCGTGCCATCACATTTTTCGACAGTGCCCTCCTCATTGCTGAAGAAAATGGTTTCAAAAACAAAATTGCCGTCATCAACAGACTCAAAGGCAAAGCATGGTTTAAAAAAGGGGACTTAAAAAAAGCCCTCTCATACTTTCAGGAGTCCATTGAATTTTACCAATCCCAGGATATTAAGTATTCGATAGCCGAATTACTTAACAATACCGGAAAAGTTTACGAAACAGAAAATAACCTGCCTGAAGCCATTACCTCCTTCCTGGCGGCTGCTAAGATTAACCTTGAAATAAAAAACAAATTCGGCCTGGCCAAAAATCATGTGAACCTTGCTTCATGCTTTTACAAAACAGGAGATTTTGCATTGATGAAAAACGCACTCGACACCTGTTTTCAATACGCAAATCATCTGGGCAATGACGAGATTCTTTTACGCTGTTACCAGCTTTCACTGAAACACTGCGAAATAAATGGAGAGCATGAAAACACCAACCGATTTCTCACTCAATACCTTAATTTATCAGAAAAATATCATACTGAAACCAAAAAAAATTATGCTATTGTACTTGCAAATCTGTATCAAAATGAGTTGACCGAAGCATTCAACACCCACAGGCAGGAAATTGAATTGAAAAATCTGAAGGCAGAACACGATGATCTTAAAATCAAACAACTGATCCTGGTTATTTTACTTGTTTTTATAATTTTAACAGTGTTTGGATATTTTTTGGTAAACAGGATAAACATTGCAAAAAAACTTGAACAGCAAGTCGAAGAACGCACAAAAGCCTTACAGGAAAAGGAGCAAAAATTAATCAGCACCAACCAAACCAGGGATAAGTTTTATTCGATAATTGCTCACGACCTCAAAAGCCCTTTCAACTCGCTCATCGGATTTTCAAATTTATTGAATGACGAATATAACGATTTTAGCGATGAGGAGCGAAAGCAGTTTATTGCAATTATCCGCAACTCCTCCGAGGAGATTTTTGCCTTGCTCGAAAATCTGCTCGATTGGTCCAGAAAAAATTCTGATAAAATTAATTTTAAACCCATAAAAATCGACTTACAGCAAATAGTCAGGCAAACCATACAGCTCCAGGAAAAAAACGCAGAACAAAAAAAGATCAACATCCAAAACAACATACCTAAAAATACATTTGTGTTTGCAGATGAAAATATGCTTAGAACAATTGTTAGAAACCTCACCTCCAATGCTATAAAATTTTCGGATGAAAATGGAACTGTACGTTTTGAAACCAAAACAACAAATGGGCTTGTAAAATGTACAGTTGCCGACAATGGCATCGGGATGTCTGAAAAAACCATCGAAAAACTTTTCGACCTCCAAACCAAAGTAAAGAAAAAAGGAACTGCCAACGAAAAAGGAACCGGGCTGGGATTGCTGCTTTGCAAGGATTTTGTAGAGCGAAACGGAGGCACACTCGAAGTGGAAAGCAAGGAAGGAGTAGGAACCACCTTCACCTTTATACTGCCTGTAAAATAAAACCTTAACAAACCAAAAACCTTATGTACGATTTCGCTCTGATTTTTGATCTTGACGGAGTAATTGCTGATACAGGCAATTTTCACGAAAAAGCCTGGTTTGCCTATTGCCAGAAATACAACATCCCGATCACATCAGAGCTTTTCAGAAATACCCTTTTCGGAAGGTCAAGCAAAGAAACTTTCAGCATACTTCTTGGCAGGGAATTAAAAAACAATGAACTGGCTGCAATGGTAGCTGAGAAAGAAACCCTGTTCCGAAAACTTGCCAAAGGGCAGCTCTCCCCTACCCCGGGCATAATCCAATTCCTTGAAACAATCAAACATGCAGGAATTCGGGCTTGTGTTGCCAGCTCGGCGCCAAAAATAAATGTTGAATTCACACTCAGGCAAACGGGTACTTCGGCTTATTTCGACCAAATAACCAGTGCCGAAGAAGTAAGCCAAAGCAAACCCGATCCTGAAATATTCATACTCGCGGCAAAAAAAATGGGATTTGCCCCCGAAAAATGCCTGGTGTTTGAAGATTCCTTTGCAGGAATTGAAGCAGCAAAGCGAGCAGGTATGAAACTGATGTTGCTTGCAACAACACACTCAAAAGAAGAATTGCCGGCTGATTTTCCGTGCATCGATGATTTTATAAACCTGCATTTTGATACCATAAAAAAATTGTTTTAGAGCAATACAACTATCCAATGCCCCTGCCTTTAAACTTTTCCTATTTAACATTAGAAAGTACTTTGTAAGTTTCCGGGTTTACTATAACCAATCAATCCCCCACAGCGCATCGCCATCAGGCTAATAGGTTTTCCGGTGCCCCGGGCTACAATCCAGGACATTTTCGGTAATGATCGGAATAGAAAAAGGCCGTTAACGGCCTAAAATAATAAGAACTGCTATTCTTTTATCACGGCCAAAAATGACCGGGCTATAAAAAACTGATCCTCAAAATCATTAACCTGACGGCCATGCGCAAAAGCGGGATTTCCCTGATTGACCGGGGCAGACTGCTTCGCTCCGCCAATCAACTTTAATCTTCCAACCCCCTAACCAAATTATGCTACTTTTACTATGTTTGTTTTCCAAAATGAATTGAATAATTATGAAAAGACAAAACACTCTTATTGCCCTGTTGCTAATAAGCTCGATTGGGATTTTTGCCCAAAGCATTAAGGTGGGATTTTATCAGGAACTGAAACCATCTCAATCTGATGAGTCCATCAAAAGTGCCTGTAAATTTATCTCATCCAATGATGCTTTTGAAGCAAAAAGAATCTCACCAAAAGAATTGAAAAAGATTAAAAAACTATTGCCTTTTGAAATCATCTGGCTGCACATTACAGATACTTTAAAAAAACCTGAAGAACATTTTGATGCAGAAGCCTTGATGACCCTTCAAAATTATGTGAGGAATGGTGGTAACCTCCTCCTTACTCGCGAAGCATTCGGATTGATTACCTTGCTTGGCCTCGAAAACGAAAAACCTGAACTTGTAGAAAAATACGCTTCCGATAACGGATATGGCCGCATGCTCGGTTTTCATGCATTTCGCGATCACCCTATTTTCTCAGCACTACACGGAGGAGCATACATCCTGAAACCCTCCAATAATATGAGGTTGAGAAATTATGGATATTTTGAAGGAAAAGTACCCCGGGCTGGTAAAGTTGTGGCAACTGACTGGGACTATATTTTCCTTCGTGAAAATAAAAAACTAATTCTGGAATATGAGCTTGGCAACGGAAAAATTCTGGCTGTCGGGGCGTACATGTATTTTGAATTACCCTCCAAAAATGATGCAGGCGAAGGGCAGCCCTACAATGTAAACCGTCAGCACCTCGAAAAATTCACCTTAAATTGTATGGAATATCTGGCAGGCCGGATGAATGACCAACCTGCTTTTTACTGGAACTACAATCCAGCGGTTTTTGAAAATTTTAACTCCGGGGCACTGAAATACTTCCCCATGATGCAGCCTCAAAAACCTGCACACCACTGGCTGACCGAACCATCGGAAATACAACTTACAAATCGCTTTGGCAGCGAAAATTATTGGGATGTTGCCGGCGAGCGATTGCTGGTGATGGGCAAGGAAAAAGGTGGCATCGACGAAGTGTGGGCTCATCCCTTTATGGCTTTCCGCGACTACGAAGCCGGTATTCAATTCAGTAACAACGACAGTATTTTTTGGCTCAACGATGAAAAACCATTGGTGGAAGTAAATCCGGAATCCTTCACACGGCTTTATCAAATTAATGGTGCATTTCTTACTGAAATCATTACTGTTTCACCAGACAAACCGCACGGCATAATACATTATGAATATCACGGTGAGCAATCAGCCCAACTATTTATTCGCTTCAAGACAAACCAACGCATTATGTGGCCTTATGCTCACCAGGTTTTGGGTGGGATGAAATATGATTTTCATGAAGCTTTGAACACTTTCATCATCACCGACCCTTCCGGAGATTTTGTAACAATGCTTGGTTTTAACAAAGAAACCAGAGCGCTGCATTTCAACGAATCGCCTTTGCTCCCGGCTATTAAAAAGCTCACAAACCCCATTGGTCATTTCTCTGAAATTTACCCCGTGGATAGTATTTGGTATGGCCTTCCCGCTAAAGATTATATCATTTCGGCCATGACCGGCATAAAGTTGGAGATGGACGATTATCTTGATGTAGTTTTTGCTGCAGGAAATGAAGGAGTGGATAAAGCTATTTCAGCTTTTGAATACGCAAAAAATGACCCCGAAAAGATTCACCGCCAAGCCATCAATCACAGGCAAGCCACGAAAGATAATTTCATTAATTTCCACAGCCCGGATACCATTTTTAACCTTGCTTACCAATGGGCATTAACTGGAAGCGAGCAGTTTGTTGTGAAAACACCCGGCTTGGGAAGCTCCATTGTGGCAGGTTACGGCACCACCGCCAAAGGCTGGGATGGCGAACATGAGGTAAATGGCCGCCCTGGCTATTCCTGGTATTTTGGCAGGGATGCTGTATGGAGTGCTTTTGCACTTTTACAATATGGAGATTTTGAAAAAGTGAAGGCCATTCTTGAAATGTTTCAAAAATTTCAGGATTTAAATGGTAAAATCTATCATGAGCTAAGCACTTCCGGATTTGTTCATTACGATGCTTCAGATGCCACGCCGCTTTATGTGATACTTGCGGGCAGATACCTTAAACAATCAGGCGACATCGATTTTATCCGCGAAAGCCAAACACATCTCAAGGCTGCCATGGATTTTTTATATTCGACAGATACTGACGGCGACGGGCTGATTGAAAATACAAATGTAGGCCATGGCTGGGTAGAAGGAGGCAAGTTGTTCGGCTCACATACTTCACTCTATCTGGCTTCATGCTGGGCCGAAGCACTTGATGAATCAGCTTATATTTTCGGTAAGCTTGGCGAAGAGTTTTTAAGCACTCAATATGCAGATGATGCTGCCTCAGTAATAATTTCAATAAACGAAAAATACTGGAATGATGAGCAGGCATACTTCTATCATGGTTTCAGACCCGACCAAAGTTTTATCGGGGAGGAATCGATCATGCCTGCAATACCTGTTTTGTTCGGACAAACAGAAACGAAAAAAGCCGATCTGGTTACTGCCCGTTTTGGAACAAATGCCTACACTGCCGACTGGGGCGCCCGTATCATCAGCGAAAACAGCCCTTCATTCAACCCGAAAGGCTACCATTCCGGAAGTGTTTGGCCACTTTATACAGGATGGGTAGCACTTGCCGAATATAAAACAGGCAGGCACATTCAAGGCTTCTCGCATCTTATGAACAACCTTTTGGTTTACGATGACTGGGCACTGGGCAACATCGAGGAAGTATTACACGGCGAGGAATATCTTTCATCCGGGGTTTGTCACCATCAATGCTGGTCGCAAACTATGGCATTGCAGCCAGTGTTCGAAGGCATGCTTGGCCTGAATCCTGATGCTATTAAAAACTCCCTTGAACTACGCCCCACTTTTCCGGCAAACTGGGACAGCGTCAACATTCAAAATATAAGGGTTGGAAGCCACAACATCAGGTTTTCACAAAGCCGGAAAAAGAACATAATAAGCTATCAATTTATAAAAGAAAACCCTGAAACCTTACAAATTGATTTTGCTCCCCACCTGCCCGCAGGCACCGAAATAATATCAAAATCACTCAACGGAATTATTCAGACCCCCGACAATGAAAATTCAGCAAGCATTTCATTTACAATTGAAAAGGAAGCCACCATCCAAATACAGGTAGCTGGAGGAATTGAAGTCCTCCCAGTGTATGTAAATCCCCGGCCGGGTTCAAAATCTCTGGGTTTCAGAATAACAGATGAGCATTTGGTAAAAAACATTTACACAATAGATTTTGAAGGCAAACCCGCTGCCATTGAAGAATTTTCGATATTCATCAATGGCAACAAACCTGTGAAAGTTGAAAAAGCTGAGCTGATACAAAATGTTGGGAATATTTACACCTACAAAGTGTATTTCCCAAATGTGGACAGTAAATATGTACAACAAAAAGTGAAGATATTTTTTGATTGAAACAAGAAGAATTAATGGCTCCACCAAAAAAAGGGAGAAAGGAAGTTTATGGCAAATTTTTCAAACACAAACTCCCCCCTCCCCTTTCTTCTCAGATCAGAATCCAGACAGAGCGGGATTAAAAACTTCTATAAACTAAAGCGTACTGAAGCAATAAAGTTCCTGCCCGATGCCGAAATCCCGGAAGAATAAGGCCGATATCGCTGATCTGTAATATTTTCAAGACCAATATTTAGCTGCATATAATCCGTAACCTGATACAACAACTTAATGTTGAGGGTGTACCATGACGGTGAATACGGATCACCATTCCCATCCAGGGCATAAATATAGGCTTTGTCCTGCTCTGACGGAGCCAGATTATCGTAGGAGATTTCACCATTAAAAACTCCGTACAAATCAGCCTGCATCCTGTTTCTTGCATAGGTCAAATGCAAACCACCATACATTGGAGCCACATGTCTCAAAGGGGCCGTTGAACCATCATCCAATTCCTCTTCCCCAAGCTGATAGTTAAAATTGGCTCTCAGCCCAAAACCATCCGGCAAATCGGCCTCCACGTCAGCCTGAAAACCATAAACCCAGGCGCTGGCTGCATTCTGAATAGCCTGCACCTTGCTCATTTCTCCATCATAAATTATGCTGTCGTTTCCATTCAGGGTAAAATCCCGTCTGACCATGGCATTATCCAAAAGAGTATAAAAAATCGAAAGATCAACTTCGAGGGAGTGGTTAATCAATTTACTGATCCCGAATTCTCCACTGTAAGCATATTCAGATTTCAAATCGGGGTTGGGGACAATGACCGAACCCGGTTCCGAATCAAAAACTTTTCCTACGTCATCAATATTGGGAGCTCTGAAACCTGTAGAGAAATTCAGCTTCAACAGCCATTCCTCGGCAGGATGATAGTTAATGCCTGCACTACCTGTAATGGCACCCGTTGTAAGGTCAGCTTTTGCAAATGGAAAGGGGTAAAAAGTGGTATCAAAAGTGGCATCGAGCGTTACCAGATTGTACCTTAATCCTCCCTGGAAGGTTACCTTTTCTGATAACTTATTTGAATATGATCCATAAACGGCAAATGAATTCCATGATGAGCCATCGGGGTAGCGCGAAGCCGCAACAACACTTTCACCGCTTCGAATATCTTCATCGTTTCCTTCGGAGCCCACCTTATTGAGCTGCATTTCTGCGCCATAGTAAAGGGTTTGGTTTTCCGATAGTTTTTTATCAAAGTCAAAATTCAACGAAACCACATTCACCTCCTCGATGCGGTTTGCCAGCGTTGTTT
>JAIOZV010000183.1 GCA_021740425.1 Bacteroidales bacterium
GGGTAAGTGCTTATTCCAAAATATTTTTTAACTGATGATGTCGAAACCTGTGTAAGGAATAAGAATCTCCGGAATTTTAATTCCTTCGGGAGTTTGATTGTTTTCGAGCAATGCGGCAACAATTCTCGGGAGGGCCAGGGCACTTCCGTTGAGGGTATGTGCAAGATTTGTTTTGCCCTCTTTGTTTTTATACCTCAGTTTCATCCGGTTCGCCTGGTAGCTTTCAAAATTCGACACCGAACTCACTTCGAGCCATCTTTCCTGAGCAGATGAAAAAACTTCAAAATCGTAGGTAAGCGCTGAGGTAAAACTCAGATCGCCGCCGCAAAGTCTTAAAATGCGGAAAGGTAAATTTAATTTTCGCAGCAACGATGCCACATATTCCCGCATTTCTTCCAGTGCAGTATATGATTCTTCGGGAGTGCGAATCTGAACAATTTCAATTTTGTCGAATTGATGGAGGCGGTTGAGCCCACGCACATGTGCACCCCACGATCCTGCTTCGCGACGGAAACAGTTGGAATAAGCAACATTGCGAACCGGCATTTCGCTCTCTTTCAGAATTTCGTCGCGGTAAATGTTGGTAATCGGGACTTCTGCTGTGGGGATAAGATAAAGTTTATCCACAGGAGCAAAATACATCTGTCCGTCTTTATCCGGCAATTGGCCGGTTCCGTAAGCTGAAGCCTCATTAACGAGAAGCGGTGGCTGGTATTCTTCGTAACCTGCAGCAATGGCCTGATCGAGAAAAAAATTGATCAATGCACGTTGCAATCGGGCACCTTTACCACGGTAAAAAGGAAATCCTGCGCCGGTTACTTTGTTGCCAAGTTCAAAATCGATGATGTTGTATTTTTTAATCAAATCCCAATGGGGTACTGCATCGGCCGGCAGAACCGGAAATTCGCCTTCGCTGGCAACAATTTCGTTGTCGGTTTCAGCTTTTCCTGCAGGCACACTTTCGTGCGGAAGGTTTGGGAGCAGAACCAAAGCGTCATTCATCAGGGTTACAATCTTCTCGAGTTCGGTACTCAAATCTTTCGAAACCTCCTTTAAAGAAGCCGACATTTCTTTCATCTTTCCGGCTTCGTCGGCTTTGCCCGATTGATAAAGCTGACCAACACTTTTGGCAA
Organism: Bacteroidales bacterium; assembly: GCA_021740425.1. GTDB lineage: Bacteria > Bacteroidota > Bacteroidia > Bacteroidales > 4484-276 > SABY01. The sequence goes on from JAIOZV010000183.1 coordinate 1,134, forward strand.
TTTTGTTGGCTTCGGCAAGTGTGTCATCAAGCTTTGTTTGAATTTCCCTGCGGCTTTCATCGAGCATTATGATTTCATTCACCAATTTTGAGGCATCAAAATTTTTTATTTTCAACCGATTTATAACTTCATCGGGAGCCTGGCGGATGGTATTGATTTGTAACATTTCTGAAAAATTATTTTGTTAAACAAAAAAATCTCCTGCTTTTGGTATAAAACAGGAGATTTGTGTCATCCATTGAAAGTTTTATTAATTCACTGCAGTAGTTTCTTCTACAGGAATAATGCTAACATAAGATTTGTTATTTCTTTTTCTTGCGAAGTTTACTGTTCCATCGGTGAGTGCAAACAAAGTATGATCTCTGCCGATTCCAACATTTAAGCCTGGGTTATGTGCTGTTCCGCGTTGTCTTACGATGATATTTCCTGCTATTGCAGCCTGGCCACCATAAATTTTAACACCTAATCGTTTGCTATGTGATTCGCGACCGTTATTCGAACTACCCGCACCTTTCTTATGTGCCATAATATTTTAGTTTTTAATGTTTACAAAAAAAATGATTATTCAGCGCCAACTGTAATTCCTTCGATTTTCAGTTTACTGAATTGCTGACGATGACCGTTTTCTTTTTGATAAGTTTTTCTTCTTTTCTTTTTAAAGACGATTACTTTATCGCCCTTAACATGAGAAAGAATGGTGGCTGAAACTTTAGCCCCTTCAATGAAGGGTTTTCCAACGCTTACATTGTCGTTATCATCAATGAGCATTATTTTTTCAAAACTAACGGAGTCTCCTTCGTTACCTTCAAGGCGATGAACGAATACCTCGTTATCTTTTTCAACCTTAAACTGTTGTCCTGCTATGTCAACTATTGCGTACATTTCTATAATTATATTGAAATACCTAATTTTAAAAAGGGCTGCAAAAGTAGAAAACTTTTTTAAGTTTCAAAGTATTTATGACTTTTTTTAATTTCATTTCTTTCTTTTATTTACCATCAAAACCCCAAAAAGTATAATTGCCATGAATAGAAAGGCAATCAGAGGAAATCTTTCCCCGTCGTTTAACCCCCAGATAACTGCTAAAAAAGGCACAAAGTAGGTAACCGATGATGCGAATACCGCACTGGTTACCTGAACCAGCTTATTGTACAATATTATTGCAAAGGCTGATGCCATTACGGCAAGCAAGGCTATATAAAAAAATGCTTTGAGGCCGTTTTCGTCTGAAATGATTTTTGTAGGAAAGTCGGTGAAAAAGAATAACCCGATTGTGGCAGGAATTCCAATTGCAAAAAAACCAAGTGATGCTATGGTCACAGGATCAACATCGTTTAGATAGAATTTTACCATGTTCGATTGAAAAGCATAAAGTACCGTGGCAATGACTACATAAATTGCGTAGGCAAAATGAAAATCGAAGGAGCCATCGCTGGTCGCATAAATTAATCCAACAGCGCCTCCCAGGCCAAGTAAAACCCCAACTACATTAAACCATCTTGTTTTTTGATGAAAAAACACAAGTCCGACAATGAGTGTAAAAAGAGGTGTGAGCGAATTGAGGATGCCGGCAAGCGCACTATCCAGTTTTGTTTGTGCTTCGGCAAACAGAAAAGCAGGAATCCCCGTCCCGATAATCCCAATTATAATAATGTGTTTGAGAATCTTCCAGGGCACCTTTCGAATTCTTTGAATGGCTATGGGCGATAAAACCAGAAAGGAGATAAAGATCCGGAGGGCTCCAACTTCTACACTCGAATACACTTCCAATCCTCTTTTGATGAGAATAAAGGAAGTTCCCCAAATGAATACCAGCACTGTGAGCGCTATCCATCCGAAATATTTTGATGAAACCGGGTTTTTCAATAATAGCTTTGAATTTGAATTGGTAAATAGTCCCTAAAAGAATTGCAAATAAAGCAAATTGATCAAAGCCGATGGCTGAATAAATTTGTACTTTCTTAGTCTTTTCTGTTTTCAAGTGAAATGATTGGCTGAATGTTGCTCAAAATGGGTTATTAATTCACTCAATTCAACCGCCGGTTGAGGCTTTGAGACATGGAGTTCTCAAAACTTTCTTTTTGGACAGGCAATGGTTAGTTGGTAAATAGAGGTAATTTTGACACTTTCAGCAATTAAAAACGGTTTTTATTAACACAAAAAAAAATCCGTTAAGAAAAAAAAAGTGTAAAAGAATGTCAGGATTTCAAGATTGTTTTATTTTTGCATTGTTAGAAAAAAATCATTTTTTGTATGGGTAAACTTTTACACTTCTTTCCCGAGTCAGGTTTTAAAGAAAGCGTCATTTCTAAGTGCTTGGTTTATTTGCCTAAGCAATTGTTAATCAGTATATTTAATTTAACTGAACTCTTATCCCTCCATTTTTTCATGAAGCAAATTTTGTAAACAATATGTTAGGAAGAGGAAATAGACAAATCTGATTTTCTATAAAACCAAAAAAAATAGCAGTAGATTTACACTTTTTTAAAAACCATGCCTATGAAGAAACAAACAAAGAAAAATTCAGTGCCGCCGTAGATAAAGCGGAGCTGTGACAGGAAAATTATTAAATCACCAATATTGAATAATTTTGATTTGATTAATTATTAACTAAAACAATTTCTTATGAAACACATTACAAGTTTGTGGCTGTTGATGTTCCTTTTTGCTTCAACAGCTATGTTTGCGCAAGTTGCAAGTTCGGGTGACGATCCTGCAATGGTGCAATACAAAATGGAACAAGTGCGCCTGAACGCTGCTGCAGATGTGCAGCCGGGAGTAATTCCAGGTTCACCGCAAACCACTGGTAACCATTATTCAAAGTACATCTCCAGCGATGCTTCAAGAGCAATCCTTTGGGATAATGGTGGATTTGTTACTGCCGAAGGCGTTGGCTCAGGCGGAAGCGATTACAGTGAACTGCAGGATGCATCACTGGGAATGGGAACTTATGGTTCTGGAGCACAACTCACCGCCGGCAACTCTATTGCCGATGATTTTGATGTTGTTGGGGGTTGGAACGTAGTCTCCTTTACCTTCTTCGCTTACCAAACCGGTTCAGGACCTCCATCAACCTTAACAGGGGTTTATGTGCAGGTTTATGATGGTAACCCTTCAGCAGGCGGTAGTTTAATTTGGGGTGACCTTACCACCAATCGCATGCTATCGACCACATGGACCAATGCATGGCGTGTTTTAGAATCAGGACCTTCAGAAAACAGGCCGATTATGAACATCGTTGCCGATGCATCAGGATTATCTCTGAGTGCTGGTACTTACTGGGTAGAAATGTCACTTACCGGCTCAGGTGCATCTGGCCCATGGGCACCTCCTGTAACATTAGTTGGTGAAACAACAACAGGTAACTCAATTCAGAAAACATCCACAGGATGGGCTCCACTTGTAGATATTGGTCCACAAGGTCTTCCATTCATCGTTGAAGGCACAGCAGGCGCACCTCCTACCAATGACGTTGGTGTTTTTGCTATTCCTCAACCAGTAAGTGGTGTTGACCTCACCAATGCCGAACCAGTAACGATTACCATTAAAAACTCAGGTACAGCAGCACAATCCAATGTGCCTTACATGGTAACCTGGGATGGCCCTACCGGTTCACAAACTGTTAACGGAACATATACAGGCTCAATAGCCGCTGGTGCAACAGTAGATGTAACGCTTTCTCAAACCGCTGATCTCTCCGTTTATGGAGATTATGCCTTCGAAGCATGTACTCAGCTTGCCGGTGACGAATATGCAGGTAACGACTGTAAAACGAAAACTGTTACCAATGCATTCCCTGCCTATTGCGCAGCAAGTACTACTACCGAAGACGAGTATATAGCTAATGTACTTTGTGGTACTATCGATAATACCAGTGGCTGGCAAGGTGGTGTAGCTGATTACACAGCATTTTCAACTGCAATTGCTGCCGGAGCTGCTGAAGCTATTACAGTAACCAATGGTAATCCCTGGGCATCAGACATCGTTTATTGCTGGGTTGACTGGAATTCGAACTGGGTTTATGAACAAGCTACAGACGAAGAATATATTCTTACAAGTGATGGTACTGGTTTGACCTTTACCGGTGATATCACCGTTCCTGCCGGAACTCCCGAGGGCGACTACCGGATGCGTATCCGGATGACCTACAGTACTGCTCCTGTACCTTGCGGAAGTGCAAGTTATGGCGAAATTGAAGAATACACCATTCAGGTTGGTGAAGGTGGTGGCCCTGTTGGAAATCCTCCTGAGAATTTTACCGCTGTTTATACCGAAGATATTGGTGTTGAATGTAACTGGGAATATAGTCCTGGTACCTGGGTTGGCTATGATGATGGTTTTAATAATGATGGACTTGGTCTTAATGGTGGTGGTACCTTCTGGGGTGCTATCCGCTGGGATGCAGCCGATCTTGCCGGCTTTGATGGCTGGTACATGAGCTCATTCAAATTCTTCCCAAGATTATTTGCTACTCCTGCAACTATGAAATTTATGATTTGGGAAGGTGCCGATGCTGCTAACCTTGTTTATGAGCAGGTATTATCAGGTTTAACCTGGGATGAATGGAATGAGATAGCTCTTAACGAAATGCACATGATTGATGCATCTATGGATCTGTGGATTGGAATTGAAGTTACCCATGTTGATGCTGAATATCCTTTAGGATATGATGCAGGTCCTGCTGTTGCAGGCTATGGCGATATGGTTTCTTTAGACGGATCTACCTGGGCTTCGATGTCAAATGAATGGGGACTTGATTACAATTTCAACCTCAAAGGACTTCTTGTTGAAAACGCTGACGGAATTGTTGGAAACAAAACTGTTCTGGCTCAAAATACAATCAGCAACCCGACCGGAGTTCTTGCAGCCGGAAACCTGAAACCGGCAGTTAATCCTGCAGGTAGCAGAGCATTCCTGGGCTTTAATGTTTACAGAGATGGTGAGCAGGTAAATGCAGCCATTATTACCGATAATTCCTATATAGATGTTTACTCAACTCCCGGAACTTACATGTACACTGCAAAAACAGTTTACGATGAAGGTCTTTCTGATCCTACACCAGAGGTTGAAGTAATAATAACAGGTGAACCTAATCCTGTTGTTGTTTTCGAACCATTCGAAGACTATACTGCAGGTGGTTATTTAGTTCAGCAAGCAGTTGCACAAGGTAAGAGTTACTGGACTACATGGAGCAACGCTCCGGGTACGGCCGAAGATCCTTTTGTAAGCAGCGCTCAGGCTTATGCCGGAAACAATTCTGTAGTTATCGAAGGTACTAACGACGCTGTTCTTCTTCTCGATAATTATACCGAAGGTGTTTTCAACGTTGACTTCAGAATTTATATTCCATCGGGTAAGATTGGATACTTCAACATGTTACAATTATTCAATGGTGCATCAAGCCAGTGGGGTATGCAGGCATATTTTGATGTTGACGGCGCAGGTTTGGTTGATGCAGGTGCTGCTGGTGCAGGTGTTTTTACCTATACTTATGATACCTGGCACAATGTTTCTGTTGATGTTGACCTTGATGCTGACTGGGCTGAAATGTTCCTTAACGGAACTTCAATTGTAGCCTGGCAGTGGAGTACCGGTTCCTTTGGAACTGGAACACTGAATGCATTTAATGCGATGAATTTCTATGCCTGGGCCGAAAATGGCACTCCTGGAGCTTTCTTTGATAATATTGACATAACAATGGGTGGAGAGCCTATGGCTCCCGAAATTGCTGTTAATCCTACCTCTTTGAACGAGTCACATACAACTCCTCCTCAGGTAACTACAAAAACACTTACCATTACCAATACAGGTACTGAAACCCTCAACTGGGACATTACCCTTGATCTTGGTGGTACAGATGCATCGATAGTACCTTATTATAATGAGGCCGAAGCTATTCGCGTGCTTGAAGAAAGATTGGCAGCCGAAGGAAAAACCTTTAGCTCTCCTGCATACATTAAAGCAAACGAGCCAGGAAATGCTACAGATGCTATTACTTGTCCTCCTGACGCTTTGATTAGTCAGCCAGCTGTGAACTTTGCAACAGCCTACACTATGGATGAGGATGCCGGATATACTGTTTACCAAAGCTTTACCGGCGCTGGAGATATTGGCGGTATCCGTTTCTGGACAATCAGCGCATTCTTTGATGGTGCAGCATGGGGTCCCTGTGATGGTATCGATCCACGTCCATTTGATATTGGCTTCTGGCAAGATGCCGGAGGTTCAGTAGGTGCTAACATTGCAACTTACGAAGGTATCGAACTTACTCGCACTGCTACCGGTGACTTGTTTGCCGGAACTTATCCGATTTATGAATACACTGCAGAATTTGATGCTGTAACTGTAGAAGCCGGATGGTTCTCCATTCAAAGTATGATTGGAACAGCGGTTAATTGCTGGAACCTTGCTTTAAATCAACCAGGTGGAGCAGGTAACTGCTTACAATATGACGGTGCTGCATGGACTGCTCAACCTGATCCTCTTGGATTCTGTTTGATTGAAGGTATTGCTACGGTTTATGCAAACGATGTGTCTATTTCGAGCATTGTACAACCGGCTTCAGGTGTTGATCTTACGAATGCAGAGCCAGTTACCATTAAAATTAAAAACAATGGTACAACCACACAAACCAGCATCCCATGGACAGTAACCTGGGACGGCCCGACAGGTGCACAAACTGCAAGCGGAACCTATGCAGGATCTCTTGTACAAGGTGCAACAGTAGATGTTACACTTACCCAAACTGCTGACCTTTCCATTTATGGAGATTATACTTTCGAAGCATGTACAGGACTCGCCGGTGACGAAAATGCAGCCAATGACTGTAAAACCAAGGTTGTAGTTAACGCAATGCCTGTTTACTGCGATGCAAGTACTACTACTGAAGACGAATGGATTGCAAACGTACTTTGTGGTTCTATCGACAACAGCAGCGGCTGGCAAGGTGGAGTAGCAGACTATACCGCTATTTCAACCGAAATCGGAGTAGGTGCATCAGAAGCCATCACCATTACCAATGGTAATGCATGGGCATCTGATATTGTTACCTGCTGGGTTGACTGGAACATGAACTATACCTTTGAACAAGGCACAGATGAAGAGTTCTTCACTACCAATGTAGGTGGAACCGGATTGACCTTTACCGGAAATATTACAGTTCCTGAAGGCACTTCAGGTGGCGCATACCGCATGCGTGTAAGGATGACTTACAGCACAGCTCCTGTACCTTGCGGAAATGCAAGTTATGGTGAAATTGAAGACTATACCATCGTTGTTCCCGGCGGTCCTGCCACTGATTGGCTGGCTGTTGATTTGACAACTGGTTCGGTAGAACCCGGACAATCACAAGTTGTTACAGTTACCTTCAACTCCACAGGATTAGCTATGGATACTTATGTTGGATCGATTAACATTGCAAGCAACGCTGCAACCAATCCTATGGTTATGGTTCCTGCTACCCTCAATGTTGGTATGGCTCCTGTTATAGCAGTTAGTCCTGCACAAATTGACGAGGTACACCCGACTCCTCCCCAAATGACAACTAAAACTCTCTCCATCACTAATAATGGTTCGAGTGTTCTCAATTGGGATATAGCCCTTAATTTAGGTGGCACAGACGCATCGATCGTACCTTATTTTGATCATGCAGAAGCATTACGCGTATTGGAAGAAAGATTATCAGCCGAAGGCTCAGCGCTAAGCGCAGATGTTGAACCGGGCGTATCAGCCGGACAGCCACAAACCAGCGGTGACCACTATTCGAAACATATCAGCAGCGACGCTTCAAGAGCAATACTGT
>JAIOZV010000184.1 GCA_021740425.1 Bacteroidales bacterium
TGTACTCAAGTGCATTCACCGATGCAAGTGGCACAGTTACAATACCAAATGATTTCCTTCCCGGAGATGTTCAACTGGTTGTTACTGCTTTCAACACCGAAACCATTTATCAAACCATCGAAAATATGCCACAAGCCGGACCTTTCATCACATTTATACAGGCGGAGATCAATGATGAAAACGGACAATTGGATTATGCAGAAACCACAGGGCTAAACATTAGCCTCGAAAATGTGGGAATCGAGGCAGGTACAAACCTTACCGCAGCATTGTCGTGTAGCGACCCTCTGGTTGAAATCAATACCGGCACAGCCCTTTTCGGAACCATCAACTCCGGGGAAACCTTTACACTAACTGATGCATTTGTAATTAGCATTGCCGGGAATATTCCTGATGGCCACAACTGCATCTTCCAGATATCAGTAACTGATGGCTCAGCAATCTGGAACTATAACTTCAATTTACTTGCACATGCACCAAAATTTGAAATGGGTGGATATTTTCTGAGCGATACTGGTGGCAACAACAACGGAAAGCTTGATCCGGGAGAAACAGTTCTGATTACCATCGGAATTGAAAATACTGGCAGCTCCGGCGCAACAGGAGTCAGCGGAACCCTGGGTACTTTAAGCCCTTACATTTCGATTGCGGATGCCGAAAAGGAATACGGTGATATCCAACCCGGAAACACGGAGCAGGCTGTTTTTGAAGTAATGGCAAATATTGCCACACCCATTGGTACAGCCATCAACTTTAGCTTTGAAATGACAGCCGATGCCCGTCCACTTACCAGCACTTCATTTCAACTGGTCGCCGGGCAAATTCCCGTGCTGATCATCAATATGGATGGCAACAGCAACTCAAGCCTTCACATTGCCCAGTCGCTGGCTGATTTGGGAATAGATTATGACGAAACAACTACAATATCTGCCAATACTACCCTGTATTCAACCATTTTCCTATGCCTGGGAATTTATAACAATAACCATGTACTTACCGCGGCAGAGGGGAATTTACTTGCAGCATTTTTGTTGGAAGGCGGAAACCTTTATATGGAAGGCGGTGACACCTGGGCCTACGACAGCCAAACTGCTGTTCATGGAATGTTTGGAATTAATGGTGTGTCGGATGGAAGTGGTGACATGGGAAATCTGCTGGGGCAATCTGGAAGCTTCACCGAAGGGTTTACTTTTTTCTACAATGGCGACAACAGCTGGATGGATCACCTCGAAGCCACGGATGAAGCAACAGTGATCCTTACAAACCAATCCCCCGCCTATGGTTGCGGCGTAGCAAATGATGCAGGAAATTATAAAACCATCGGAACCTCTTTTGAATTTGGTGGGATAACCAATTCCAAATCCTCAAGAAATGAACTGATGCAAGCTTATGCTACATTTTTTGGCCTCCTGAACAATGATCCCCTTCAGGCTGAGTTTTCAGCCTCACCCACCGAAATAGCAACAGGTGAAACGGTGTATTTTACCAACTTTTCAACAGGGGCTATGCTTAGCTGCGCATGGGATTTTGATAATAACGGGCTTATCGACAGCGAGGCAACTAACCCATCATACATTTACAGTGAAGCAGGCATCTATTCAGTAAAACTGACAATCTGGGATGCTGACGGAAACACCGCAGAGATGATCAAAGAAAATTACATCCAGGTTATTGCTCCGTCAATAAATTTCCAACCTGTATGGCAAACACCTTTCAACCCTATGGCCATTTACATTACAGATGCAAAAATAAATGGTAATGACCTGGAAGCAGGTGCTCAAATCGGGGTTTTCGACATTGATATAAATTCCGGTGAAGAAATTTGTGTTGGCACTTCAACCCTCACAGGGGTGATCAACCAGCAGGATTTTCTGGAGATCATTGCCTCGATGAATGATGGTACAAACCCTGAGCAGGCCAATGGCTTCACCCCCGGAAATGCTTTCATCTTTAAATATCTCAGTCAAAATAATGAACTGATTGAAGATGTGCTTTACACTTTCCCTTTTGCAGGATACGATGAGGTTTTTACCTCGCAGGGCTCAGCAATCGCAAATCTTTCAGCCGACCTGCTGCCTCCCCAGCAACAAACTATTCAGCTTGATGAAGGCTGGAATGCAGTTTCAACATATCTTTCACCGGTAAATCCCGGCCTGCCCCAAATACTTGGAGGAATTGCCCAACAATTGGAGATTATCCAGAACCTAAATGAATATTACCAGCCAGGAAACAACGAGAATACTCTGGATGTGTGGAATTATAAATCAGGATATCTTATCAAGACCAATCAAATCACTGCCTTAACTATTTCAGGCATTCCTCCTGTTGACAAAACCATTTTACTGCAAACAGGCTGGAACCTCATCAGTGTGCTTTCTGAAACCGATGTTGAAATCAATAATCTTTTCAGCGAAAACATGCCTAAGGTGCAAATCATCAAAGAACCAGCCGGGTTAAATCTTTTCTGGCCGGCTATGGGAATTACACAACTCAAAACACTGAAGCCAGGCAAAGCCTATATAGTAAAAGTTGCGGAAGGGTTTTCGGTGAGCTATTGAGGTTTCGAAATTGACTTTTTAGCTTGTCCATGAGCGCGCATGCAGGCTTGTTAAAAGGATTTTCGCTCAGGCTTTCCGTGTTTCAAACATTTGGAAAGATCCGAAAACAGTAAAATCCTATGAACTGAAAAGCTCTTGATACTATGGATTTAGATGCTGCTCCCTCAGCAAATCATTAACTGTTTTCACCGGATTGAAGGTGATGATGGGTGTTTCCACAAAAACCGTGATCCAGTCGGCCATGGCACCGTTCCATAAGCCCGGTAACTCCTGTGCTTTTAGATTTTTTCCGTCCTTGGATTTGATGGAAATAAATCCTGTGGCTGGGTCGATATAATTTTTCAGATCGAAAGGCTGCCCTTTATAATCACGTACACTGCACACCAAATCCACAGGATTGAAGTGGGTAGCTTCCTGAACCATTTTTTTCTGGACTTCATCCTTCATGTCTATTTGAGAAGATTCCACAACTTGCAGGGAAACTTCGCCTTTGGAATTTTCGACCCAAAACGGACCTCCCCCGGGTTCGCCCTCATTCTTTACCATCCCGCATACACGGATGGGTCGGTTCATCAGGTGATCAAGGTTTTTGATTTTGTCTGACTTATTCAATGAGTCGAAGCCTTTGGGCAACTGAAGCATCATGTCTTCACGGGCAAAGGTTACCATTTCATCCAGTTCAGCATCACTTATTTCTGCGGATTCAATTTTTTGCAGGTAAGCGACGGATTTTTGCCTGATCTGAATTAGCAATCCGCCAATTACTTTTTTATATAAATAGGTGGGTTCTCTCAGTCGGTCGGGGACAATATTGTCGATGTTTTTTACAAAGATGATGTCGCCCTGAAGATCATTGAGGTTTTCGATGAGGGCACCATGTCCACCCGGACGGAAAAGTAAACTGCCATCGCTTTCGCGGAAAGGATTGTTTTGCATGTCAACCGCCAATGTATCAGTAGCGGGTTTTTGTTCCGAAAAAGTGATGTGGTATTTTACGTTGAATTTTTCTTCATAGATCGATTGAACCGTTGCGACCACTTCATTAAATTTTTGCCGGTGCTCGGGCGAAACCGTGAAATGGATGTGTACCTCGTTGCTGGCGTTTTTGGCGTAATGCGCGCCTTCTACCAGGTGCTCGTCCAGCGACATCCTTGCAAAATCGTTGTATTGATGGAATTTTAAAAGTCCTTTGGGGAGCCTGGCGTAACCAAGGCCTTTGTCGCTGAGCAAATATTCAACAACGACTCCGTATTTTTTTTCAGCCAATAATTTTTCAAGATCGAGGCTATCGTTTTTCAAAGCGGCTTTTAAGTCATCTATAAAGGCAAATTTATGGATGTGATGAATAAAATACCACACAGAGTTGAAGCTTTGGTCTGCATCGAATTTTTCCAGGTCTTCGGGGCTTCCTGTATAACTTTCCATAAACTCGAACAGGTGCTTGAACATCCGCGATGCCGCTCCTGATGCCGGGACGAACTTGAGAAGTTGGTACTTTGGCATTTCGGCGTTGTAAAGCGCTGCCAATCTGTTAATTTCGGTTTCCTTGAATACCTGCATACCATGGCCTTTGGTGGCAGGTGCTGTAAGTTTTGCAAATGGAAATCCATTTTTAAAATTTTCGATTTGCTTTTCGATCAGCGCCTCACTGATTCCTTTTTGTTTGATTTGATCAAGATCTTTTTGCGTTAACATAAGTACAGTATTTATGGAAAATATTTTTAGCTATCTTTTCTCGGTAAAATTCCTGCAATTTCAATAACTCCGTTTTCATGAAAAACGCCATGACGGTAGTTTTGATTTTTCATTTTAAATGTATCCTGATGTCCTTGATTCTTTTAGAATAAATGGTATTTGTGACAACGATTCGGCTTTTTCAAAAATCAGAATTATATGCCGGAGTTTAATTGCTGCAAATTTGTTCGACAATTTTTTAGTGTCAGTTTTAAATTTAGTGAGAAATTCTATTTGCATTTTTTTTTAAATTTTCAATAATGATTTACGGGAGACCTTTTTGTTTCAGTCTGAGTCCGGCATTGCTTTAAGTAATCCAATTTCCTCGCTTTCTTCCTTCGTCATTATTATCGAATTCAAGCCATTTTTTTGCCAACTCAGGAATCAGCGTTATATCTCTTATTGAATTAGATGAAATTGCCGCAGTTTCCATTCAAAGTTTAAATTTTATTTTTACAAATATCGAAAATTATTACACTCAGTCATCAATAATTCTCAATCTCCTTCAGCAACTCCTGCACGGCTTTTTGCAACTGCTCATCCTTTCCTTTGGCTTTGCTGTCGGGGGTATTATTGACAATGATGTCGGGCACTGCAGGGCCGTGTTCCATATTTTCATCGGTGGCTTTTACATACCAGGCTCTGAACGGGAGTCGCACGTACGCGCCATTGAGCAGGTCGTTGGCTCCTGTAGAAATTACTGCTCCAAAGGTTGGAGTTCCCACAAGAGTTCCCACGTCGAGGGTTTTATAGGCATGCGAAAAGATTTCGGCGTTGGAGTAGCTGCTTTCGTTGCAAAGTGCAATCGATGGTTTGGTCCATGCAAAATAGGGAAGACGTTCGCCAAAGGGATAATCATCCCTGAAATTCAGGTGTTCTTTTTCAAGGCTTTTAGCAGCGCCGCGTGGAACACAATAAGCGTGTTGGGGGGTGTTTAGCACGGTCATCAGGTAATCGGTAGTCCAGCCGCCACCGTTGTATCGCACATCTATCACAATACCTTCTTTCCCTTCACCGGCTGCGGCCAGGTCGCGCTCAAAACGTTCAAAGCTCTGCCAGTTCATACCTTGTATGTGCAAATAGCCCAGCCGGTTGCCGGAGTATTCATCTGTAAGTTTTCTTCGCTCTTCTACCCAGTCATCGTAAAGTGCATCGTTCAAACTTTCAACCGGACGAATTACGATTTCACGAATTTGCCCCGGATTGTTTTTAATCTCAAGCAAAACCTGATTTCCGCCCTGGTTGCTGAGCAGCGACCAAAAGTTTACTGATTCGGTAATCTTGGTTCCGTTTACTGAAACTATTTCATCGCCCACATTTATTTTGCTTGAGGATTTGTGTGCAGGTGAATTAAAAACTACCCTTGTAACTTCGGCACCGTTCTTCAATGGTTTAAGCTCAATTCCTAAAAGCCCGGTTGATATTTTGTTGCTTTGATATCTTTCTTCACCGCCCCGAATATCCATGTGGCTGGCGTTGAGTTCTCCGAGCATAAAATTGGTAATATCTCTAAAATCGAAATAATTGGAAGCCTTCATAGCCCAGGGTTTGTATTTTTTCTTTAGGGCATCCCAATCTTTCCCATGAAAATCAGGATCGTAAAAACGTTGATCGAGGGAGCGCCAGGCCTCTTCAAAAATTTGTTCTTTCTCTGCTTCATAATCCAGTTTCATGTGGGCGGCGAAATTCACTGCTTCCTGTTTATCGGATTTCAAATCCATTTTAAACAACTTGCCGCCACTTTTAAGCATGAATAAATATTTTCCATCGGGCGAAAGCGAAACGCCATAAGGTTTTTGATTTTTTGTGGTGATTTGTTTCAGGTCTTTACCATTCCATTTTATGGAGAAAAGATCATTTTCGGCTTTGTAGGATTGGCGTGAATTGCGGTTTATCACAAAATAAAAAGTTTCGCCATCATCAGAAATCACAAGGTCAGATTCGTTTCCGGGAAGTCCGGTTACCTGCTCCAGCCGCTCATGTATCCTGAAAAAATCGATTTTCACAGGTTGAACATCCTTTTCTTTTTTATCTTTTTTATTGGAAGTATCATCTTCTGTTTCTTCCCAATCCTGATTGGTTTTTTCCCAATCCGATTGTTTAAGCCACACAAACCAAACATCGGCATCGCCGTTGTTGCGGTCTGACAAAAAGCCTAACTTACTGCCATCTTTACTCCAGAAGGGGCTGTAATCGCCACGCGGGTGCATGCTAATATTTGCAGGTTCGTTGCTGCCATCAGCAGCCTGGACAAAAATTTCGTTGTTTCCTTTGAGATCAACCAGCGAATAAGCCAGCCATTTGCTGTCGGGGCTCCATGTGGTTCCATTTGGCTCTGACCAGCCATCCAGAAGTTCAAGTTCATTGATCAGTTTGTTTTTGTCTGAGATTTCTGCGGTGAATAATTTTCCTAAACCGCTTTGGTAAGAGATTTTTTTACCATCAGGCGAAACGCTTATTTCCGTTTCATCTTCCGGTGTATCGCTTATGCGGATAATTTCACGTTTCAGGGTTTTGAACAAATCATTTTCATTTTCATCATTCGATTTTGCTATATAAATATCGTATTGACCCGCGCGGTCGGAGGTGAAAATCAGGGTTGAATCATTCAGCCAGTCCACATTTCTATCTCTCCATGGGCTGTCTGTGATGGACACTGTCTTGTTTTTGTCATTGGTGGCTGTAATAAAAATTTCGCCACGGATAACCAGCGCTGCATATTTGCCGTTGGGTGAAATTTTGTATTCAGAAATTTTATCGCTGAAAGATTTAAATTCAACGGGGTCAAAATGGTAATCGGGGTTGATTTCGATGTTAACGATTTTTGCTTCCCCACCTGAAATTTCTTTTAGATAAATGTTAGTCTGCTTTTCAAATACGATTTTGTTTCCTGTTTTATCGATCGAGAAATACCGGATGCCATCGTCTTTGTAATCCGTAATTTGGGATTCGCCTACAAGCTTCCCCTCATCATCAATTTCTATTTTCCAGATGTTGTATTTCCCGCTTTTGGGGCTGATATAAAAAATGCTGTTGTTTCCTGCAAAGTGAGGCATAAAATCATTTCCGTCGGAACTTGTAAGCCGGGCATATTTGTCGTTTTTGGTATTATAAATCCAGACATCCTTTTGGGCAGGGCCGCGATAATCTTCTCTTTGAATTTTGCAGGTTCCCATTGTAAATGCGATAAACTTTCCGTTGGGCGACATTTCAGGCTCCACGCCCAGTGCGTCCATTATGCGATAGGGAGTTCCACCGTCCGGGGAGGCTTCGTACACCTCGTATTCTCGTTCAACTTGTGCAAAAACGCGGCGTGTGCTAAAGATAATATTACCGTCAGGAGTAAATCCGGAAACCAGGTCGTTGGCAGAATGAAAGGTGAGTTGCCTGGGATAACCACCCTTAGCCGGGGTAAGAAATACATCGTAGTTCCCATAGCGCATTCCCGAAAAGGCGATCTTGCTTCCATCCGTGCTCCATTTAGGGAAAGCATCGTAACCTTCATGAACCGTGAGCCGCCAGGCCAAACCTCCACTCACAGGAACTTTCCAGATATCTCCCTGATATTCGAAGGCTATTTCGGTTCCATCGGGGTTTATTGCGGGAAACCTGACAAAGGGATCGGATTGCTGAGCAAAAGTTTTGGCCAAAAACAAGCATGTAATTGCTGTAAACAAAAAGAAATGTTTCATGAAATGATGATTTTATGGTTTTTAAATTTTTAGTTTTCAAAAGTAAGAAAAGATTTTGAGAGCGGAAGTTAGCAGATTGCAGAAAACAGTTGGCAGTAGCCGGTAGCCAGAAACTCTTTAAACATTACACCCCTGCTTTTCTTAAATTTGCCTTATTTTGCAAAGTGAAAAAACTGAACATGCAGATATCTATCGACAAAAATGCCGGGTTTTGTAGCGGAGTAAAGAGCGCGATTCAAAAAGCCGAGGAGGAATTGTCAGTCTCCGGTTCCTTGTATTGCCTGGGGCAGATTGTTCATAACGAGGAAGAGGAACTGAGGTTGAAGTCGATGGGTTTAAAGGTAATATCGCACGATGAATTGAAATTGCTGCGCAATACCAAAGTTTTGATTCGTGCACACGGAGAGCCTCCTGAGACCTACAGCATTGCCTCCCAAAATAATATCGAATTGATAGATGCTACATGCCCGGTGGTGTTGAGGCTTCAGCAAAAAATTAAAAGCTCATTCATAAAGGGAAAGCCCGACAATACCCAGGTTGTGATCTTTGGCAGAAAAAACCATCCCGAAGTGCTTGGTTTGAACGGACAAATCAATAATGAAGCAATCCTCATCGAAGAAACCTCCGATATGGATAAAATTGACTTTTCCAAACCCGTTTGTCTTTTTGCACAAACCACAAAAGATAAAACCATTTACCAGGAGATCATCAGGAAAATAGAGGAAAGAATAAAATTATCACAAAAAAACAATTTGCATTTTATCAGTAACAACAGCATTTGCGGCCAGGTAAGCAACAGGGATGAGCATTTAAAGGAATTTGCCCGATCCAGCGAAATCATCATTTTTGTAGGGGGTCAACATTCCTCCAATGGTAAATATTTGTTTTCGGTTTGTAAAAACCAAAATAAAAACTCCTACTACATTAGCG
>JAIOZV010000185.1 GCA_021740425.1 Bacteroidales bacterium
GGAAGGATACCGGGCAGCACTTTCAAAACATGGCATCAGAATAAGTTCAAAGTTTATTCGCAATATAAAATTCGATTTTGCGCTGGATGATGTTCATGAACTTCTGATAGAATTACTGCATCCACCCAATTCACTCAATGCAATTTTTTGCTCTAACAACAGGATTGCGGTAGCTTGTCTGGAATGTCTTAATGATATGAATGTTAGAATTCCTCAGGATGTAGGCTTACTTAGTTTTGATGATATCGATCTTTTCAAATTCAGTTTTCCTACCATAACTTCTATTGCACAACCGGTTGAGGAAATCGGAGAAGTAGCTTTTAACATCATGCTCGAAGCCATTACCAACGGTGACAATGGAAAATGGAATCAGGTTATTTTGCCCGTAAAATTGATGAAGAGAAAATCAAGCGGGGAATTTAAAACTCAAATCAAAAGTGTATAGTTTAAAGGATTAACAAAATTTTTAATTGATGAAACATAATCTACTTCTATTCATTTTTATCCTATGTGCTTTCGCAGGTGTTTCAGCACAAGGGTTTATGGTAACCGGAACGGTTACTTCAGCCGAAGACGGACTTGGAATTCCAGGTGTATCTGTTTATGTAAAAAGCTCTTTCAGGGGTACAACAACAGATATCAACGGAGCCTACAAACTTGAGGGTGTTGATGCCGGTGATACCTTGGTTTATCAGTTTCTTGGCTACATTCAGGTTTTTGAACTTGTTGGAGCACGCACTAATATCAACGTGTTGCTGGAGCCTGAAGCACAAAAACTTGAAGGAGTTGTGGTAACTGCGTTGGGCATAAAGCGTGAAAAACGTGAAATCGGTTATACCACCCAAAGTTTTACTGGAGGAGAACTGGAAAAATCAAATGCACAAAATGTGGTTACAGCCTTAAGTGGAAAATCAGCCGGTGTGCAGGTTTCGGAGCCTGATGGTATCGAAGGGGGAACCACTCGAATCGTAATCAGGGGGAATAACAACCTCACTACAGGCAACCAGCCACTTATTGTGGTTGACGGAGTCCCTATCGAAAATGATCCCGGCCTTACAAACATAGGGCGTGGACAGGATTGGGGTTCGGCCATTAACAACATCAACCAGGCCGACATCGATGAAATTAGTATCCTGAAAGGGCCAACCGCATCTGCACTTTATGGCTCTAAAGGTGCAAACGGCGTGGTTTTGATAAGTACCAAACGCGGTAAAAAGCAAGCAGGTATCGGTGTGAGTTACAGCTATAACTACAAAATTATTGACCCCTACCGTTATCGTGATGTGCAGAATAAATATGGTGCCGGGGGGCCAATATCACTTTCTGAACCGGTTTTTATGGAAGATAGTTCAGGAACATACATCTACCCAACGTCAACACACACCAACAACGGGCCTTTTGGAAAACCCACCTCCGAACTATTTGGATACTATGGTACAGCAGCTTCGTGGGGGCCTGAAATGAATGGTCAGATGGTGAAATGGTGGGATGGCGAGATGCGCTCCTGGTCTCCGCAGCCCGATAATATCAAGTTGTATTTTGGTGAAGGAAATACTGCAACTCACAACATTTCCTTTTCGGGCGGTAGCGAGGTTGGAACAATCAGGGTATCCATGACTCGCACCGATCATACTCCGATAATTCCCAATAGCAATTACGATCAAACCACCATAAACCTCGGTTCAAATGTTAACATATCCGAAAAAGTTAAGGCTGATATTGCTGTTTCCTATATAAATTACAATCGGTTAAACAGCCCAAATATTGGCGAATCGTACAGTTCGTTTAGTAAAGCCTCCCTCTACTCATGGCCAAGAAGCTGGAAAGGCCTTGAAACATTAAATTATACCAATCCCGACGGAACAAGAAATGAATGGGGAGGCAACTATCCTTTTTGGTATATTTCTCCCTACAATTGGTGGGAGTTTTACAACAACAATACCACCCTTGCCAGAGACAAACTTATTGGATCATTCGGTTTAAGCTGGGAAATTACACCCTGGCTTACAGCAACAGGGCGGATGGGTCTCGACCTGACCACCGATCAAAAGGAAACACGAAACAATCCGGCAGATTTAATTGGCATTCTGGATGGATATTATGAAAATGAACTTTCACGGATGAAAGTTGTGAATAACGATTTCTTGATTACTGCCCATAAGGACAACTTGCTCAATTCGAAATTGAATGCAAAATGGTCCGTCGGGGGAACTCAATATCAGCGCAGATATTACAGGACGAAAGCCCAGTCAGGAAAGTGGATAGACCCTTGGCTGTTTAACTCTTCAAATTTTGAAAACCCCGAACAGATTACTTATGATATCAACAACAGACGTGAAGCCTGGAATGATAAAGATATAAACTCATTGTATTCATTCCTGAACCTGGGATGGGACAACTACCTTTACATAGAAATGACTGGAAGAAACGACTGGTCATCAACACTGCCTGCCGATAATAATTCCTATTTCTACCCATCTCTTTCGATGAGTTTTATTCCTACAGAAGCTTTAAAATTTAAAAATTCAGTGTTGAATTTTTGGAAAATAAAAGGCTCACTTGCCACTGCTGCAACTGATACCGATCCTTACACTCTTGATTTTGTTTATTACTCCGGATTGTTTGGGAACACTCAAACTTCTTCACTCGATCCAACAATTCCACCTTTGGAGCTGGCACCACAAAGAGCCAAGTCGCATGAAATTGGCACCACAATCGGGATGTTCAATGAGCGTTTAAGCCTTGATTTTACCTATTATCATATCCTCTCGGACAATCAGATTTTGAATCTTCCGGTGCCTGCATCTTCGGGAGCTACCGGCATTGTGATCAATAATGGTGAACTCGAAAACAAGGGCTACGAAATAATTCTCAACTATGTAATTGTAAATACACCCAAACTGGTTTTTGAAACCAGCCTGAATTATAGCAGAAACAGGAATTATGTGATTAGCTTGGGAAATAGTTCCGAACCACTGGAGCTCGGAAATATCTGGGATTTGAATGGACCTGCAATAGCTGTTCGTGAAGGTGATGAGTACGGAACTATCGTAGGTTACGATTATGTGTATCACGAAAATGGACAGCCCATTTTAAGCGATGATGGCACAACCTACAAAATCACCGAAAACCGTGTACCCATTGGCAATGCATCTCCAAAGTTTATTGGTGGCTGGTCGATGCGTTTGCTGTGGAAAGGCTTTACCCTTTCAACACTCATCGATACCAAATGGGGAGGTGATATTTACTGCGGATCGCAGGTAATTGGTCTCCAAACCGGCCAGGCTCCTGAAACACTTCTCGAACGCGATGGAGGTGGCCTTCCTTATACAGATGAAGATGGAGAAACCCGTAATGTAGGCGTAATACTTCCCGGAGTGTACGAAGACGGAACCACCAACGATAAGGTTGTACACTACTATTTTAAATATATGCCGAATGCCGGCGGATGGGGAAAATTCCTGTCAACACCTGGAATTATTGAAAACTCCTGGATTAAAATGAGGGAAATATCACTGAGCTATAACATCCCAGCATCGTTTATCGAAAAAACCAAAATCTTTCAAAGTCTAGCCATTAACCTTGTTGGACGTAATCTGTTCTATATTTATACGACACTCCCCAACCACATCAACCCTGAGGGTCTCCTTGGTTCGGGAAATGCACAGGGACTGGAATGGGCTTCATATCCCGGAACACGCTCTTTTTCTTTTGGTATAACAGCTTCATTTTAATAAAATGGAAAATTTTAAATCTATCTCAACAATGAAAAATAAAATTATACACATACTTTTGATTTGTAGCCTGGGATTTTTCTTTTCCTGTGAAAAAGATTTTGGCGACCTGAATAAAAACCCTTATGCTACCACGATCACCAGCATCGGGCCATTGTTCAATAATGTGGTAAGCTCGCTAAAGCTTGGCTGGAATGAACAATTTTATGTTCACAATGAAGTCATTTACAAGCAAACTCAACTGGCCGCTCTCACCAGCGAAGCATGGCAAAATTTGAGTATTGGAACCGAAGAAATCTGGTCGAATTATTATTTAGCTCTGGCGCATATTCGTGACATTGAGCGCAGACTTCAGGAAATAGAAAACCCAGACCGCCCCGACTCCTTAAACAACGTGAAAGGTATGCTTAAAATAATGCTTGCATACAAAACTTTCAGAGTTACCGATATGTTCGGTGATATGCCTTTTTTTGATGCAGGAAAGGGTTATGAGGGGGTTCAATACCTGCACCCGAAATACGATGGTCAGGAGGAGATATATGAATATTTGCTTGACGAACTTCAATGGGCAGCCGAAAATATGAGTATGAATACGCAAACCCCTTCTGGTGGCAGTTATTACAGTATTGCCTCCTACGATATGCTTTTTGGTGGCAACATCCAAAAATGGATCAAGTTTGCCAATTCGCTGCGATTGCGTCATGCCATGCGCATTGCCGAAGTGCTGCCAGATCTTGCAGGTGAAATTATTCTTGATATTGTCGAAAACCAATTGCCTGTCATCAAGCCTGGTGAAGACGTAGTGATGATGCCCTCAGCGCAAGCCTGGCTAAAAGAAAGTACCAACTGGTCGTTTCGTGAGCATAAAAATATTCGAATGGGTTCAAACATCTGGAATCAAATGGCCGATAACGACAGCAGCAATGGTACCGGATTTTATGATCCCAGAGCATTTATATTTTTTGAAACAAATAACCTGGGCAAATGGGTGGCCTTTCCTCAAATCCCTGATGCCAACACCCTTCCTTCCGGTGGAATTCCCTATGGGCTGCATCGCGACCTCAATTATACTATCAAAGGTAACGACTGTATATATTCGCCTGTGAACTTTTACATTACACGTGACGAAAACACAATCCCTGAAATTATTCTTACAGGAAGCGAGTATCTTTTTATTAAGGCCGAAGCGTATTATCGGGGTATTGGAGTGGCGATGGATCCAATAATGGGGTCGGCAGCATATTTTGATGCAGTTATTGCCTCGATGGATTTTTGGGATGAACTGAAAAACAACTCTTCTATCTGGCAATATACCGATCCAAATTACGATCAATGCAACCCCTATGATGTTGCCAATAAAATATTTTTTCTGGAAACTGATGAAGAAAAGCTTGATTTGATTTACGCACAACGCTGGATTGACGCTTTCAGACAACCCTGGGAAGCATACAGCCTTACCCGGCGAACGGGTCGAACTCCGCGTGAAGGAGAACCTTTGAATTTTTTCAGGCTTCCCTATCCACCTTCAGAATCGGAGCACAATGCTGAAAATTATTCGATACAAACAACAAAAATGGGTGGCGACCTGAGCACTGTTAAAGTGTGGTGGATGCAATAACACTCGGCGCTAATTTTGATAATCTGATTGTAGTTTTGTTATATTTAAATTTTTATTTTATGAAAACAAAAAATAAAATTCTACTCATTTTCACCATTGTATTTTTTATTTTATACTTGCTTTCCTCGTGTAAAGATGAGGGAGCAGCCACACCTGAGCCCGCAATTCAAAATACAGGAACCCCATGCAGCGGTCTGTCGTCACTGGAGTATGGCGGGCAAACCTATCATACAATCCAAATTGCAAACCAATGCTGGATGCGCGAAAATCTGAATATCGGAACCTTCATACTGTCGGGAGATACTTTGAAAAACAATGATACCATCGAAAAATATTGCTATAATGATGTTGTGGCAAACTGCAATAAATATGGAGGAATGTACAATTGGAATGAACTCATGAGTTACAACGATTCCGTAGCGCAGGGCATTTGTCCGAATGGCTGGCACATCCCCACCGATTTGGAATGGGCCACCCTTGAAGCTGGACTCGACAGCCTTTACACCATCAGCGACAGCATTTGGGGAAGTACCGGCTGGCGCGGATTTAATGCAGGCGGGAAAATGAAAATGAGCGGCCTTGATGATTGGTACAACCCAAATATTGGAGCTCAAAATAGCGTTGGCTTCACTGCTGTACCTGCGGGAATCCGATACCACGACAATCTTGCTTTTGATAAAATCAAATCTGCAAATTATTTATGGTCCTCCACAAAAGTTGGTGAATCTGATGCATGGTTCAGATTGTTATCCTATGCCCATGCAGATATAAAAAGGGCTCACACCCATTTTGAAAATGCTTTTTCGGTGAGATGCTTAAAAGATAATTAGTGATTATCGAACTTGTGGAAATAATTTTTCAATTCAAATTTATAAATATGATTAAGAATTTTCGGGTTTAACTTTTTACACATTAATACAATTTATTATGAAAACTTTAGACTTTTATTACATGTTTTTCTTTTCCGCCTTATTGGTGATGTTTTCGGGAGGTATGCATGCGCAAACCAATCAGTATCTGCATTTCGACAGAGTTGACGATTATGTGATTCTTGAAGGTGCAGGGCAGTATGTGGCAAACTCAACAGAGATTTCAATGACCGGCTGGTTTTACACGGATGAGCTGGAATATGGCCAGGGTATGATGGGGCTGCGCGATGGAGCCACAGGTTTTTATCTCATTCAGCTTTCGGATGGTGTGATTGAATGTCGCTTATCCGGGACAAATGGTCTTTTTGAATATGTTGCCCCGGCATTTTCGGTTGTGCCGGAGGTATGGCAGCACTTTGCCTGGATTTACAACGGTAGCACGGTGGCATTGTATATCAATGGTATTATTGCAGGATCGTCTCCTGCGTCAGGTGTGCTCACAAATGCAGGCCTCCCCTTTGCCATTGGCAAAAGCACTCTGGGTGCCGGTTATAGCTTTGTTTTTGGAGGCAGGGTTGATGAGGTTTCATTGTGGAATAAAGCACTTTCTCCTGCCGAAATTCAGGACATCGTAGCCAACGAAATTGAAGGAACCCCTGAAGGCCTTCAATTGTACTATAAATTTAATCAGGGCGTACCGGGAGGAGACAATACTTCCATAACGCAACTCATCTGTGAAACAGGTAGCGGTGAGCGCAATGCAGACCTGATGAACTTTGCCCTGACAGGCGATGAATCAAACTTTGGGGGTGATCTTAACCCCGGTTTCCAGGCCATCACTTTCCCTCAAATTCCCAATCACCTCACCATTGACGGCCCATTTGAAATAAATGCAGAAGCCAGCTCCGGGCTGGAAGTTTTTTTTACCATTGAATCGGGACCCGCTTCCATAGCCGGAAATGTGATAACTCTTACAGGTGAGGAAGGCGAGGTCGTGGTTAAAGCCTCACAACCCGGTAATGGCGTTTATGATCCTGCTGAAGACATTTACAACTCTTTTTTGGTAATCAATCCATATACTTACGGCCCTGAAGTGGATTTACGAAGCCCTACCGAAGGAGATGTTTTTGTACCTGATCTGGATTATATTCAGTTGGCCACCTATTCTGTTATCGACAACCCACATCTTTTCAATATCCAATCGGTGGTTTTTCAGGTAAATGGTGAAACTATCCTGCCCGACTACTGGTTCAACGGATATTATACAAGTTACTGGTTACCTCCCGATTATGGAAGCTACCAGTTGAGTGTTGTTTCAACCAATAATTATGGTGCCGTTGGTACCGAAGTGATTAACATCAATATTACCCAGAACGTTTCGGATATTGATGTGCTTGCTGTGGATGATGAATGGATTTGGACCAGTATCCCTGAAGTTACGGTAGATGCTGTTTTGCCAAGTTTCCAGGGAGCTTTCGATAATATTACAGTCACGCTTGAGGTAAACTGCCCGGACGGAGGTTGTGGCGAATGGGATCGCATAGCAAAGGTTGAAGCTCAGGCTCCCAACGGTGAGTGGATAGAGATTATCAGATACATTACTCCTTATGGTGTGGAATGTTCGCATGCCCTTGATGTTACCGACTACATGTGGATACTTCAGGGGAAAACAAAATTCAGGTTGAGTTGCGTAACCTTTGACAATGGATATCTGTGGAACCTTTCATTTTATTATCACACAGGAACCCCTGAACATAAATACAGTGCCGTAAGCAAGGTGTGGCAACAGGATTACCCCTTTGGTGACCTGGGCAACCTGCAACCTGTAGAAAACTACAGCTTCCACTTTCCCGATGAAGTCAATGCCTCCACTTTAAAGCTTGTGTCAACCGGCCATGGTTGGGGAGACAACAATACAGGAAATGCAGCCGAATTTCATGAGGACATACATCATATTTGGGTGAATGGCAGTGAAAAGTTTGAACAACACAACTGGTTGGTGTGCAACCCCAATCCGGATGGATGCCAGCCTCAAAACGGAACATGGTTTCACAACAGAGCCGGTTGGTGTCCGGGAGCAATAGCGCCGTGGTTCGATTTTAATATGAATGAATTTATAGCTGCACAAGATGTGGAACTGGGATATATTTTCGATGAGGATTATGTGGACTATTGCCACCCCAACAATCCGGCATGTATCTCAGGCACTACCTGCCCCGACTGCAATGATGGTTTCAACCCCTATCTCGCGGTTGCCTGCAATTTGGTAATTTTCTCAGATGTGCCTGTTTATACCGGAATTTATACCAATATCGAAGAACAGTTTGTAAGAAACGAAACCAAAATAAATGTTTCTCCAAACCCTACCAGCGGGCTTGTAAACATTAACGTTGAAGGCGAAGCTTATTCGGAGGATTCCTTCATTTGGATTTATAATACCACAGGAATGCTTATGGATTATTTGAAATGGGATGGTAAAACAACTTCTGTTGATTTATCAGCTTATCAAAAAGGGATGTACGTGTTAACATTCCAAACCAATAAAGGCCTTGAGGTGAAGAAAATCAGTGTAAATTAAATCCTTGCATTTATTTGACAGGTGCGTGATACATGATGCTGCCTCTGGTTTGGCACCCCAATAGTAAAAAGGATGAAATCAACGAACCAGCAGTGAACAACATGCC
>JAIOZV010000186.1 GCA_021740425.1 Bacteroidales bacterium
ACACTAAAACACAAAATCACAGAACATTTTGAAATCCGGGATTTCCATTTAAATTAACTTTTGTGATTTTGTGGCAACAATATATTTCTATACCGGGCTCATGAATTAATGGGAGACTTTTACTCCTGGCCTTCCCCCATCTCTTCCATCCGTTTTTTGTAAACTCTTCCGGAAATAATAATACTGATTTCATACAATCCCAACAGCGGAAAGGCAACCAAAATCTGACTGAAAACATCCGGTGGCGTAATAATGGCTGAAATAACCAGTACAACGATAATCATCATTCTCCTGTTTTTTCGCATAAACGAAGGGGTAATGATACCAACTTTGGTTAGAAAATACACGAAAATCGGTAACTCGAAAACCAGTCCAACGGCGAAAGTAAGCGAAACTACGGTGCTGATGTATGAATTGAGGGATATCTGGTTTGCAACGGTTTCGCTAACATTGTAAGTGCCAAGAAACATAACGGCCAAAGGCACAATGATAAAATAACTAAACGAAATGCCAAATAAAAACAGGAATGAACTCCAAAAAACGGCACCCCGTGCATATTGCTGCTCATGCTTGTAAAGTGCGGGTTTTATAAAACTCCATACTTCCCAAATAATATAAGGAATGGCAACAATAATTCCGGCAAACATGGAAATGTACAAATGAATCAGGAATTGACCGGCCATATTTATATTTATCAAGGTAAGGTTGAAATCTTCAACACAAAGGGCATCAGAGGAAACGACTGTCCAGAAAGATGATATCCATTTGCTGATTTCACAGAGTGCCCGGTTACTGATAAAATCGGAGGATTTGGGAGCCAGAATAATATCATTGAAAAGGATGTCTTTATTCAAAAAGGCAACAAGTCCCAGAATTATTATTGCGGCAATGGAGCGCACCAAATGCCACCGTAATTCTTCAAGGTGATCCCAAAAGGTCATCTCCTTCCCTTCCGAAGCTTCTGTATTTTCAGGCAATGTTTTTTCTGACATTTTTTTGGTTTCTACTTTATAATCCTGTAAGTTTTAAACTTTCCGATTTCAATCCCAAATCTTTTTTCCAGCCAATTCAAAAACCGCAGCCTCGGATTAAGCCTGATTCCTTTGGTGGGATCGAAAGAGAATTTCCAGTTCATGCGCCTGATCCGCTCCTGCATCACCTCCGGATGGGTGCCGGTAAACAGCGAAAGAGAATCAATGTTGGTATAATCAAACTGATCCACTTTTTCAAAATTTTCCTCCATCCAATCATCATCATGCCACATTTTATTGAAGGTTTCGAGCTTTTGCTGCATGGCATCAGGCCGGCGTACCCAGCCATAATGATAAACGGCGGCATTCACTTTTTTAACCCTGAGGCGTTTTCCGTTTTTCATAAAACTAATGGCATCCCTGAAAGAGGTAATGGCCGGATTGTTGCGAATTATGCGGATTTGCTTGTATGACCATTTTCTGGAATCGGCAATATAATCGAACGAACCATAAAAATTGAGGTGATCGAAAAGCAAGCCGTCAATGTTTGTTTCGGGGAGATTGTGCTCCATGGCTTTTCGAATTTCGGTATAATCCTTCTCGTGTAAAACCTCATCTCCCTGAATATAAATTGCCCAATCGGTATCATCAGAAATAGCAGCTTTGGCCTTGTCGGTCTCTACTGCCAGTACTCTGCCACCTTCGCGTAAATTGTCATCCCAAACGGTTTGAATTATTTTAATCTTTGGCGACCCGATTTTTTCCACCATCTCCAGAGTGCTGTCCTCTGAGTTGCCCACGGCAACAATCATTTCGTTGCACAATGGCAAAACCGACCGAATAGATTCGATAAACGGATAATCAAATTTTTCGCCGTTGCGGATTATTGTAAAACCGGATACTTTCATGCGTGCCTTTTACTAAAGGGCAAAAGTAATGATATTCTTAATGGAAAAAATCAGGGGTGTCGTGAATTAAAAAATGAAAAAACCCGGCTTTAGCGAATGATTTTAATTGCTAAAACCGGGGGGCTTTTAATTTTATGAAATGTAACTGCCGGACTTATTCGGTCAGGCTTACTACTTTTCCTTTCGGAACAACGGAATTCTATTAATTAAAAATCTCTTCTAATTTTTGCTGGAGTTCCTCGCCACGCAAATCTTTTGCAATAATTATCCCTTCCGGATCAAGCAGGAAGTTGGCAGGAATGGAGCTTACCGCGTACATATTTGAGGCTTCATTGCTCCAGTATTTTAAATCGGAAACGTGTGTCCAGGTGAGGTTGTCGTCGGCGATGGCCTGAATCCATGCGCCTTTTTGTTTGTCTAATGAAACGCCAAGAACATCAAATCCTTTGTCATGAAATTTCTGATAAGCTACTACCACATTTGGATTTTCCTGACGACAGGGCCTGCACCAGGAAGCCCAAAAATCGATGAGTACATATTTCCCTTTGAAGCTGTCAAGTGAAACGGGATTTCCTGTTGTATCATTTTGGGCGAAAATAGGTGCGGGTTGGCCAATGGCTACTTTTTGCATCTTCCCGATTTGCTTGTCCAGAATTTGCACGTATTTCGATCCTGCTATTTCTTCACCATAGTTTGACCTGGCTTTTACCAAATCTTCAAGGTCGAACTGATAAATATTATTTACAACTATGTACGGCCCAACCACATTGTCGCTCTGTGCATTTACGAATTCTTTCATAAAGCTGCTTTGATTGTCATCAATAAGCTGTGCTTCCTGTCTGATAAGCTCAGTTCGTGCAGTATCTGCAATTTTTTGGGCTTCCATGAATTCGGCATACAGGGTTTCACGTTTTTCGTCGAACTGTTGAACGCTTAAATTATAATTATCGAAAATTACCTGGGCTTCCGAACCTGTGAATACCGGGTTCTCTATATTCCCGGAAACAACGATGCTGCCTGGTTCTATAAAAAACCGGTGAAACTGATCATCTTCTTTAAACTCGAGGTAATAAATCTCGGGCATTTCGATGGTGCCTGTAAATGCAACAGTACCATCGGTTGTTTCAACAGAATCCACGGCCACCAGGTCGTTATCCACCACTTTCGACAAAACCACCCTTCCTGCTGTGGCTCCATCTACTTTCCCACTAATTGCATATTGATTTGCGGGGCCTGAACACGCAGAAATAAACAGGCTGACCAATATTAACCAAAAAACATTTTTCATCATAATTACCTTTTTAAAATTAATTTTTACTTGACTTTGAGTTGTGAATACTAATTATCTGAAATAATTATTTTTCCTTTTTGTTGAAAAAAGCCTGCGTAAGCAGCACCAGAATAATTGTTGCTACTGAACTTGCAATAATCCGGTGGATGGTTTGAAGCGCATCATTGAAGTTGAAAATTTCGAGAAAAAACAATACACTGTGATGTGCAAATATTAATATCAAAGCATACGCGAAAAACCATCTGAACCCAAGATCTTTTATGCCGGGCGTAATACCAGGCACATATTCTTTTTTCGATTTAAGCAATTTGAAGAGGGCCGGTCGAAGAAATGCTGTAAATGTTGATGCTGCCGCATTAATTCCGAGGCTGTTGGTAAAAAAGTCAACACTCAATCCCATCAAAAACGAAGAAAGTAATAGCAGCCATCCTGCGGTTTCGAAAGGCAGAAGCAAAATAAAATACACGTAAAAGGCGGGATAAACATAGCTGTTGAAATCTACATTGTTGAAAACCAACACCTGAAGCAGGAGCAGGACAATAAAGCGTATGATTGTTTTTCCGGCCATGTAATTATTCAGCTATCTTGTTTTCGTCCAACTGCAGGAGTTCATCCCTGAGTAAATTTTCGACGGCATAAACATAGTAGATTTTGTTGTAGTCAACAGAAAACTTTACACCGATGCTGTAAAAACTATCCCCTGTTCCGATATTGAAATCCTCAACAATTCCGATATATTTCCCTTCGGGGAAAATATGTGAGAATCCGCTTGTAACCACTGTGTCACCTTTCGAAATTAAAACATGCGATGGGATGTCAACCAGGGTTCCCATCCGGTAGTCGGTGCCATCCCAAAAAAGCGAGCCCACATGATTGGCGTTTTTAAGCTTTACGCTGATGCGCGAATTGTTGTTCAAAATCGACATTACAGAACTGAAATTGTCGGAAACCTCTATGATTTGCCCCACCACCCCGTCGGAAGTAATTACTGCCATGTCGGGCTTTAAGCCATGATTTCTGCCTTTGTCAAGTTTCAAATAGTTGTTTCTTCTTGTAACGGAATTGCTTATTACTTTCGCTGCAATATATTTGAAACGGCGGTTGTAAAGGGTGTCGTCAATAAAAAAAGTGGTGGTATCATTCTTAATAAACGACTCCGGACGCATATTGTAAAACCGTGCATTTTCTTCCGAAAGGATTCTGTTTGCTTTTGATAGCGACAGGTATTCCGAAAAATTATCGAATCCCTCGAAAACATTTCCCAGCATATCATTGGTGGAATTGATAATTACCCGGCGCTGGTAGAAATTGTTGTTGATGATGAGGAAATACGCCACTACCTCAAGTGCCACAAACAGGAAAAAGAAATAGTTTTTCCAAAGGAAAGCGATGAGGTTACGCATTTTAAGTTTTTAAATTCTTGTATTTTGGGAGAATGATGGGTTACCTTATTTGATGAGGAATGTAAATTTATCAAAGTTTTTGAGGGCAATTCCTGTACCACGGGCAACCGCTCTTAATGGATCTTCGGCGACATGTATGGGCAATTTTGTTTTTAAGTGCAGGCGTTTATCCAATCCGCGAAGCATCGACCCTCCGCCGGCAAGGTAAATCCCGGTGCGGAAAATGTCGGCTGATAACTCGGGAGGAGTCATTTCAAGTGCCTGCAAAACGGCAGTTTCTATTTTGGAAATCGATTTATCCAGACAGTGTGCAATTTCAGCATAGTTTACGATGATTTCTTTCGGAATGCCGGTGAGCATGTCGCGGCCATGAACGGCATAATCATCGGGTGGATTATCCAATTCGGTGAGTGCTGCGCCAACTTCAATTTTTATTCTTTCCGAGGTTCTTTCACCAATATTTATGTTGTGCTGCTTGCGCATGTATTCTTCGATGTCGGCATTAAAGTCGTCGCCGGCAATACGTATGGATTTGTTGTTCACAATTCCGCCCAGGGCGATTACTGCAATTTCGCTGGTACCACCGCCAATGTCGATAATCATGTTTCCGGTAGGCTCCAGCACATCGATGCCGATGCCTATGGCAGCAGCCATTGGTTCATGGATAAGCCTTACTTCACGGGCTCCTGCCTGTTCTGCCGAATCTTTAACTGCACGTTCCTCAACTTCGGTAATCCCCGAAGGGATGCAAATAACCATTTTTAGTGCTGGAGGAAAAAGCCCTTGCCTGATGCCTATCATTTTTATCATTTCACGAATCATAAACTCGGCAGCCTGGAAATCGGCAATTACGCCGTCGCGTAAAGGCCTGATTGTTTTTATGTTTTCGTGGGTTTTGCCATGCATCATTTGCGCGCGTTTCCCAACTGCAATGATGTTGCCTGAGCTGCGCTCGATGGCTACAATCGAAGGTTCGTCAACTACTACTTTATCGTTGTATATGATGATGGTGTTTGCAGTACCAAGATCAATCGCAATTTCTCTTGTAAAAAATGAAAATAGTCCCATATTTTTCGTTCAATAAGATCATGTTTGTATAAAAAAAAATTCAATAAATGTATTGTTACTAATCAACAACTAATCCACGCAAGATTAATTATTAACCGTCAACAATATTTAATTTTTTAATGTTTAAAATGTCTGAATCCGGTTATTGCCATGGCCACATTATTTGCATTACAATAGTCGATCGAATCCTTATCGCGAATTGATCCTCCGGGTTGAATAACGGCAGTAACACCAGCCTTGTGTGCTATTTCCACAGAATCGGCGAAAGGGAAGAACGCATCTGAAGCCATGACCGATCCGGCGAGATCGAAATTAAAAGTGCCTGCTTTTTCGATAGCTTGTTTCAGGGCATCAACCCTGGATGTCTGTCCCACTCCACTTGCCAAAAGTTGCTTATTCTTTGCCAAAACAATGGCATTGGATTTTGTGTGTTTCACAATTTTATTTGCAAAGAGCAAATCCGAAATTTCATGTTCATCGCTTTTCCTGTTTGTAACAAAATTCAAGTCAAGGCTACTTTCTGTTTTGGCATCAAGTTGCTGAACCAAAACCCCGTTGAGTGACGATTTAAATTGATAGGCTGGTGGGGCTATGCTTTTTCCCTTTAAAATAATTCTGTTCTTTTTCGATTTCAAAATTTGCAGAGCATCGTCATCGTATTCAGGTGCCAGAATAATTTCGAAGAACAATTTATTCATTTCTTCTGCTGTGGCTGCATCCACATTGCCGTTGGTAACAATTACTCCTCCATAGGCTGAAACAGGATCGCCTGCCAATGCGTCTTTCCAGGCTTCCAATAACTCATTTCGTGAGGCCAGCCCACAGGCATTATTATGTTTCAAAATTGCAACGGTAGGTTCGGTAAACTCACGGATCAAATCAATGCCTGCACTCAAATCGTTAAGATTGTTGTAAGAAATTTCTTTTCCGTGCAGCTGATCAAAGTTTTTGCTCAAATCACCAAAGAAAAAACCTTCCTGATGTGGGTTTTCTCCGTATCTGAGGGTGTTGCTTTCGCAAATACTTTGCTTGAAAACCGGAATTGCAGCCTGTCTGTTAAAGTAATTAAATATTGCGGTATCGTAATGAGAGGATACGTTGAACGCCTGTGCTGCAAAGTATTTTCTTTCGGCAAGTAAACTGCCCCCGCTATTTTTATTCAGCACATCAATAAGCTCTTTGTAAAGATCGATAGAAGGAACAATAATCACATCTTTAAAATTCTTAGCCGCCGCCCGAATCAGGCTTATTCCGCCGATGTCGATTTTTTCTATAATTTCCTGTTCAATATCAGAAGCGGCAACCGTTTTTTCGAACGGATAAAGATCAACGATTACGAGGTCGATTTCGGGGATATTATATTCCTGCATTTCCATCCTGTCGCTTTCTAATTCGCGGCGCCCCAGAATACCGCCAAAAACCAGCGGATGAAGTGTTTTTACACGGCCACCAAGAATAGACGGGTAGGAGGTGAGTGTTTCAATAGAGGTTACCTCTGCTCCAAGTTTCGAAATGTAATCGAAGGTGCCTCCCGTAGAATAAATTCTAACGTTAAAATTCCTGAGCACATTTACAACTTTATCGAGGCCGCTTTTATCAAAAACAGATATCAATGCAGATTTTACCCTTCTTAAATCTTCCATCCTTTAATTGTATCTAATTTATTAGAAATCATTTAGCTAGTGGCGCGCAAAATTATGGAAAAATTATCAGAGTTCTTTTATTTGATCGTAATCAATATGAAATAATTTTTATTGCGTTTCTACTGCAGCTACATATTTATTTTTGAATGGCTGTAATTGTAAACAATGCATTATTTTTACCATTTAATTGATTTAAACCTTTTTGTATGTTTTTACTAATAAAGCTAATCCGCGAAAGTTATCTGTTTGCTTTCCATGCTATTGTCGCCAATAAACTCCGCACAATACTTTCCTTATCAGGGATTACAATAGGGATATTTTCGGTTATTTCGGTACTTACCGTATTCGATTCGCTCGAAAGAAGTATCCGGGATAGTTTGAGTGATTTGGGTAATGATGTTTTGTTTATACAAAAATGGCCATGGTCGATGGGTGGCGAATATCCCTGGTGGAAATATATGAATCGCCCGGAAGCAACCCTTGATGAACTCGATGAGATTCAGCGACGGTCAAAAGCTGCAGAAGCAGTAACTTTAATGTTCAGCACCCAAAAAACTGTAAAGTATTTAAATAACAGTTTTGAGGGTGTGCAAATTTTGGGGGTATCGCATGATTATGATAAAGTACTTCCCCTCAATATTAAAGAGGGCCGGTATTTTACCCGTGTGGAATCTTTGTCAGGCAGGAATGTCGCAGTAATTGGATCCAAGGTTGCCGAAAATCTCTTTGCGGATATTGATCCCATTGGAAAAAGCATTAAAGTTTTTGGCAACAAGGCTACAGTTATCGGAATACTTGTATCGCAAGGAGAGGGCACTTTTGGCAATTCTTCTGATGAACAGGTTTTTCTTCCGGCGAATTTTGGCCGCAATTTTATGAACTTGCGGAATATCGGGACAACCATTATGGTAAAGGCTCAGAGCGGCATTTCCAATCAGCAGCTTAAGGATGAAATGACAGGAATAATGCGATCGCTCAGAAAACTAAAACCGGGAGAAGAGGACGATTTTGCCATCAACGAGGTAAGTGTAATAAACCAGGGTTTGCAGGCATTTTTTAGCGGGTTAAAGGCAATAGGATGGATAATTGGTGGCTTTTCACTTCTGGTGGGCGGTTTTGGCATTGCAAATATCATGTTTGTTTCTGTACGCGAACGCACCAATATCATTGGTATTCAAAAGGCCATTGGCGCGAAAAGATATTTCATCCTTCTGGAGTTTCTTTTTGAAGCAGTTTTTCTTTCGTTGATTGGCGGCATAGTAGGCCTGCTTCTGATTTATTTTGGGACATTACTTGTAAGCGGAGGATTCCCGTTTCCACTCATTCTAAGCGAGGGAAATATTTTGTTAGGCCTTGGAATTTCATCAATAATCGGTCTTGGAGCCGGCATTATCCCGGCATGGGCTGCATCAAGGCTCGACCCGGTAGAAGCCATCAGATTCGGCATCTGATTATTCCGGTGCATCAAAAAAATGCTTTTTCATTTTTCAATGTGATTTTGTATTGGGACACTGATCAGTT
>JAIOZV010000187.1 GCA_021740425.1 Bacteroidales bacterium
GAATTTATGGGACAATGGAATCATTGGGCCTTCACAAAAAATGCAGTTAGCGGCGAAATGAAAATGTACCTCAACGGGGAACTCTGGCAATCCGGCACAGGAAAAACGAAGCTTATAGATATCGAGGATCTCGTTTTTGGAAGTGCCCAATTCAGTTCAAACCACTATTTTGGCAAAATCGACGAATTCAGGATTTGGGACAAAGAGCTCGACATGGCAACCATTGCAGGTTGGATGAACATTGATGTGGATGAAACGCATCCCAACTATACAAATCTTGTTGCTTATTATAAATTTGATGAAGGCACCGGAACTACCACCTCAGATGCCTCTCCTTATGGGCAAACTGCCGAAATGCATGATTATGTAATTTGGGAAAATGAAAGGGGAAATACACTTTCACGTCAATTCGAAACAACCACCTTACGCCCGAATATCACTTTTCTACAAGGGGAATATGATTTGATTGTTGCCGATGAAATTGTTGATGTTTGGCAGGAAAGGATTGCAAATGTTGTAACCGGATACGAAATTGTTCCAAGATACGGAACCATGCTTCACGACAGCATCAATGTATTATCAACCGAATATTTGTGGCAGGCGGGATACGAATATACCTACAATCCGGAAGGCGTAAAGGTTGATTCAAACTTACGGGCTGCCACGGATTACAAAGCAATTACCGAATTGAATTATTACAGGCGCTATCCTTCAATGTACGAAATTATGTCGTTCGTAACGCCTTACGGGATTTACCTCGATTTAGGGATGGAAGGCAAAACCTGGCTTTTCGATGTTACCGATTACGGCCCGATTTTGAAAGGCTGGAAACGGCTTTCGGTTGAATTGGGAGGACAACGGCAGGAAGACATGGACATCAAATTCTGGTATATTCTCGGAACACCTCCCCGCGATGTGATCGATATCAACCAGTTGTGGAGAGCCTCCAGCAATGATTACACAGCCTTAATGAATGACCGGGCCTTTGAGCCTCGTAACTTTTATTTTAATCCGGATGGCGTTGCTTTTAAAGTACGCTCAGTGATCACCGGACATGGGCAGCAGGGCGAATTCAGCCAGCGCTGGCACAGCCTGAACATCGATGGTGATACTCCGGAATTTGAATGGAAAGTTTGGACCGAGTGTGCTGACGTGGCTATCTATCCGCAGGGCGGCACCTGGATTTTCGACCGTGCCGGATGGTGCCCCGGCGATCCCAGCGATCTCTTTGAATACGACATCACAGAATATGTTTCCCCCGGTGAAACACACACCATCGATTACAACCTGACCTATGCTTCCGGAGCATCAAATTATCAGGTAAATAATCAGCTGGTAACCTATGGCGAACCAAACTTTACACTTGATGCGGCTGTGATAAATATTACCAAACCCAACGCTGAAAATGCAGCCTTCGAGCGCTTCAACCCGGCATGCAGTTACCCGGTGGCGGTGATACAAAATACAGGAGCTACCACACTCACCTCGCTGGAATTGGAATACAGTGTTGAGGGCGGCGAAGTGTTAAATTACACCTGGACCGGTTCGCTTGGTTTCCTCGATACCACCGAAGTGGAACTTATAATTCCCAACTATACCTTTTGGTCGGGCAGCAACAACTCATTTACGGTAAACTGCAGCAACCCCAACGGGCAGGCCGATGAATATGAATACAATAATGCTTATCATATTCAATTTGCCGAAGTGGACTTGTACGACGTAAGCGAAACGCTCACCATCGAATGCAAGACAAACAATCAGGGTTACCAAACCTCCTATTCACTGACCGACATGGAAGGTAACGTGATTTTTGAAATGTCCGATCTTGCCAATGCAACAATTTATACAAACGAGGTAAACCTCGAATTGGGATGCTACCTTTTGCGCATTGACGACACCGGAGATAACGGGCTCGAGTTTTGGTATTACCCGAGTTATGGCGCGGGGTATCTCAGGATTAAGGATGCTTCAGGAAACATTCTGGTGGACATCGAACCCGATTTTGGAAAATACGCTGTGTACGAGTTTGGAATTGTTGATTTTACAGGCACCGAAGAAATCCCTGAGAAATCCAATATTGTAAGTGTTTATCCCAATCCAACTTCCGATCTCATCCACATCAACCTATTGGGCTTAGAAAACAATATTATCGACGCCAGGATTTTTGATGCTTCCATGGTATTGGTTCTCGAAAGTCAGTTTTGTGTTGAGGCCGATGATTATACCGAAAGTATAGATATTGACAAGTTGCCGGCAGGAGTTTATTTCCTGCAACTGGAATATGATGGAAAGAAAACATTGAAGAAGATTGTGAAGAAGTAATTTTCGATTTATATCTTAAAATTGAGATGTTCATAGTGGAGCATAGTGTTTAAGGGATTATTAAATCACCACTAAGTATTTAATTTCACAACGACACAATAAGATCTATAAATATGAGACTGATTATTTTAGAATTACTCAGAAATTTTGCATTTTCAAAGTTGAATCCATGTAATTTCAAAGTAAGCATCGTTTAAATTCATACAATTCAAGGAAATAATCCGAAATTTTTTTCAGATAAAAACAACTACATTTGAAACAAATAATTTTCATTTGAATTAAACACAAACCGCACATTATCATGAAAAACAAAACTTTTTCCAAACTGGTTTATAGCACAATTCTTTTTGCGTGCTTAACCTTTGGCAGTAATAGTTATTCGCAAACAGTGGTGCAGTGGTACACCTCTATGGGCGACTTCAGGGCGCAGCTTCGCGAAGATTTGGTGCCCATGACGGCTCAAAATTTCATCGACCTCACCAATGCTAATTTTTATGATGATCTGATTTTTCATCGTGTAATTAGTGGATTTATGAATCAGGATGGTTGCCCTTACGGAAATGGAACCGGAGGTCCGGGCTATACTTTTCCTGATGAATTTCATCCCGACCTTCGCCATGATGAGCCGGGGATTTTGTCGATGGCCAACTCCGGACCCAACACCAACGGGTCACAATATTTTATTACTGTAGCACCCACCGAATGGTTAGATGATGTTCATTCCATCTTCGGTAAAATCATCGATGGCATGGAGGTGGTTTATGCCATCAGCGAAGTGGAAACCGATGCCAACGACAAGCCATTGATTGATGTGGTGATCGACAGCATCAGGGTAGTGACCGGAGAGGCCCAACTGGCACTTACAGCGCCAAACGGAGAAACCAAATGGAACGCATCGATAGCAAATGAAATTACCTGGGGCAGTGAATTTGTTGCCGATGTTAAAATAGATTTTTCATCTGACAATGGACAAACATGGTCCGAAATCGTAGAGTCGGCTTCTGCAAATACGAGAGCTTATTCGTGGAATCCTCCTGATATCGCTTCCGAAGATTGTCTGATAAAAATCAGCGATATGGCAAATCCTGATGTGTTTGATATTTGCGATGCGCCCTTCACACTGTGTCAATTGGAATTGACTAATCCTTCAGGGTTTACTTATGCCCGGGTGGGCTCACCCTTCGAGGTAAGCTGGACCAGCGAATTTGTTGATGAAATCTCCCTGGCTTACAAAACCTCCTACAATGGCGAATGGGTTTTAATTGATGAAGGCATCCCGGCAGCTAATGGCTCGTACAACTGGATTCCGGAGGTGGCGGCCTCATGGTGTAAAATCAAAATTTCGGAAACCGGATATCCGGAGGTGTATGATGAAACCAACAATTTCTTCATCGTTTTTCGTCTCGACCTCACCTCACCAAATGGTGGAGAAACCCTTAATGGCAACAGCACTTTCGACATCACCTGGGAAAGCGAAATTATCAGTTCGGTGAGGATCGAATTTTCGCAGGACAACCAGCAAACCTGGACAACGGTCGCAAACAGCACGCCTGCTGTTGCGGGGAGTTATAGTTGGGAGGTGCCGAACATAAACTCAAATGAATGCTTTCTGAAATTGACCATCCCCAATATTCCGGATTTGTATTCCATCAATGCAACACCCTTTTCGATAACCGAAGTGGTAGGGATTTCCGATCGGCCGAATGAACAGGATGCTGATTTTGTGATT
This sequence comes from Bacteroidales bacterium, assembly GCA_021740425.1. Taxonomy (GTDB): domain Bacteria; phylum Bacteroidota; class Bacteroidia; order Bacteroidales; family 4484-276; genus SABY01. Next base: position 4,052 of record JAIOZV010000187.1, read on the forward strand.
TCTCCTAACCCTGTTTTCGATGAAACGGTGATAACATTTTTAAATCCTGAGGCATGGTCAGGCAATATAAATGCAGCGGTTTGTGACCTGAAGGGCAAGGTTGTTTTAACATGCTCTATGGGCATCATCAACAATGAAAACGAAACAAAAAGCATACAACTAAACGAGTTGCCACAGGGACTATATTTGATTAAAATCAGTACACAAAACAGATTTTCGGTTTTGAAGTTTGTAAAGATGTAGGGAATGCTTTTACTGAAAGCACCCCGTAGGAAAAACTTTCGAAAGATAAACATGAAAACTTTTGAAAGTATCAGAGGATACTACACATCCTACGGGTTAGATGGGTTCATCTCTCTTTTATCTGACCTTCTAATCCCAGCCTTTGGCGACAGATTATGGGTGTGCCCCAGGTGCAATTCAATCTCTGCATTCCATTTGAGGCAACCCATCAGGATGATCAACAAAAACACGCCTCCGGCAGGTTGAGGCTTTTCGAAACAGTTGATAATCTTTTTACAGCAAGAATTGGCAAAGTGACTTTGTCGGGTGATCTTCGGATCAGAAATGGCGAAGGTGTTTATAACAATTTGTTGTTCCGGCTATTTATGTTTTACCGTTCGATAACAACACAGCCCTTCTGTTTGAGGAGCATAACGTTACCAATTCGTTTTACTGTTAATTTCTTTTAAGGAAACTTACCACTGTCATTTACATCAAAAATCAGATATTTGCCCTACAATTTGGAAATTCTATTAATTATAAACAATCATTAAAGAAGGAGGATTAGATGAAAAAGCTTTTAGGATTATTATTGATTGCAGGACTTATGTCGAGTTGTGCTTTTGTTGCAACACCCGTTACAGGCCTTGTTTACACTGATATTAAGGCTCCGCTTGCAGTTACTTCAAATGAAGGCTCTACTAAAGTCGGAACAGCCAAAATGCAGTCCATTCTGGGTATTGTTGCTACCGGTGATGCCAGTATTGAAGCTGCTGCAAAATCCGCAGGCATAACCAAAATTCATCATGTTGATTACGAAGCTACTTCAATTATCGGAGTCATTGCCACGTTTACAGTTTTGGTTTACGGTGAATAACAGAGACTTTTTTAAAAGTATTAAAAGTGGGGGAAATTTGGATGCTTCAGATTTCTCCCTTTTTTTAATTCAAAATTCATGTATGCAAAATACCCCTGGCACTCAGAAATGATCAATATTAAATAATCATTCACCCAAAAACCTATATGCTTGGGACTTTCCTGAATGGTCAGGGCAAATTGCACAGCTCAACTATTTTTAGATAACATAACCAACAACCCGGCTCAAATGAAAACCCTCGTCATATTCCTGTTTGGTGTTCTGAGTATGTTTCCGCTTTCGCAGATTGCTGCCCAGAACCTGGATAAATATTACACCAGAAGAGTACAGGAAGGCGGAGATATTTTTTTTATTTTCCCCAATGAAGACTTTAAAAATTCAGTAAACCGCAGCAATTTCTTTTTCGACCTTACTATCCGTGAAGGCAGTGATAGCGCCACCATCAATTTCACCTACTATTCAAAAGATCCGGCACCTGCCATAAGCCTGGTTTTAATTACTCATGATGACCGACTGGAAGCGCCTGCAAAAAAAATTTATATTGATTTTGTAAAGAAAAAATGGGAACATCGCTGCAGTGTAAAAGTTCCTTTTGCTGGTTTGCAAAAAATGATAAGTACAAACAGCCCGCTTCAATTTGAGATTGTGACTGCTGATCAGAAATTTGTATGTGAAACCAAAGCAGGAAAATGGCAGAAGTACGCTGATGCATTAAGCAAGATTTTTTATATATTCACTTCCGATTAAGCGCTCAATGCGCTAAAATTCAGGTAACACTCCAAATTCAGGCTGCAATAATCAGGCGGTCAGTAATCCACTGTAAACGGATTGACTCTTTTACGCTGCCTCGGCAATTCATTTCCAATTCGTCACATCCCACAATTTATTGCCATACTTTTTTTACTTTCGCACTCGATTTTAGAATTTTAAAATAAAACTACAATGGATTACAATTTTCAGGATATTGAAAAAAAATGGCAAAAGTACTGGAGCGACAACAAAACCTTCAAAACGGATAATGACCCGGAAAAACCCAAATATTATGTGCTGGATATGTTCCCCTATCCCTCAGGGGCAGGACTGCACGTGGGTCATCCTTTAGGGTATATTGCTTCGGATATCTATGCCCGCTACAAGAAATTAAAGGGTTTTAATGTATTGCACCCCATGGGCTATGATGCTTATGGTTTGCCCGCCGAACAGTATGCCATTAAAACCGGAACTCATCCTGAAATCACCACCCAGAAAAATATTGCCCGTTACCGGGAACAACTGGATCAGATTGGCTTTGCCTACGACTGGGATAGAGAAGTAAAAACCAGCGACCCCAAATATTACAAGTGGACACAATGGACATTCATCCAGCTTTTCAACCATTGGTACGATAAAGCATCCGGAAAAGCACAAAATATTTCAATACTTGTTGCACATTTCGAAAATCATGGCAACACTAATCTTAAGGCCTCGTGTGATGACCATGCTGCTTTTACAGCAGCAGAGTGGAGGGACATGACCGAAAAACAGCAGCAGGAAATGCTGATGAACTACCGTCTGGCCTATCTCGCTGATGCCATGGTAAATTGGTGTCCCGAACTGGGGACTGTGCTTGCCAATGATGAAGTGAGCGAAGGTTTTTCTGTGCGTGGTGGTCATCCGGTTGTTCGGAAAGAGATGAGGCAGTGGTCGCTCAGAATTACAGCTTATGCCGAACGTTTGCTCGACGGCCTCGACAGGGTGGACTGGTTTGATTCAGTTAAAGATATACAGCGCAACTGGATTGGCCGCTCAGAAGGTGCTTCTGTAATTTTTGAGGTTGAAGACCTCACCGAAACCATTGAGGTTTTTACCACCCGCCCCGATACCCTCTATGGCGCAACATTTATGGTTTTGGCTCCCGAGCACGAGCTGGCACTTAAACTAACCACACCGCAAAACCGCGGCCCGGTGAGAGAATACATCGAAAGGTCGAAAAACCGCTCCGAGCGCGAACGCATGGCCGAAGTGAAAAAAGTAACAGGCGTTTTTACCGGATCCTTTGCCATCAATCCGCTAAATGGAGAGCGCATGAAAATATACATTGCCGACTATGTTTTGGCGGGCTATGGAACCGGAGCCATCATGGCTGTCCCGGCACACGACAGCCGCGATTTTGCTTTTGCCAAACATTTTCTTCTCCCCATCATTCAGGTGGTTCAGAAAAAAGATGAACCCATGACCGATCCGCGCGAATGGGAGGAATCTTATGATGCAAAAGATGGCGAAATGGTTAACTCAGGAATTATTACAGGAATGGAGGTAATTCCGGCCATCACTAAGATTATCGACTTTCTCGAAGAAAAAGGAATTGGAAAACGACAAATAAACTTCAGGCTCCGCGATGCGGCTTTCAGCCGGCAACGTTACTGGGGTGAACCTTTTCCTGTTTATTACAAAAATGATATTCCTTATGTGTTCGACGAAAAAGACCTGCCTCTTGAATTGCCTCCCGTGGATAAATATCTGCCCACCGAAGCAGGTGAACCCCCCCTGGCCAGAGCCAAAAACTGGCATACCAAAGAGGGCTATCCCATCGAAACCAACACCATGCCCGGGTTTGCCGGTTCCAGCGGCTACTATTTCCGCTATATGGATCCACACAACGATGAGGCCTACTTTTCCAAAGAAGCCAACAATTACTGGAAAAGCGTTGACCTGTATTTTGGTGGCGACGAACATGCAACGGGCCACCTTATTTATGCGCGGTTCTGGAATAAGTTTCTCTACGATCTTGGCCTGGCCTGCGAGGATGAGCCTTTTAAGAAAATGATTAACCAGGGCAAAATTCAAGGCCGTTCCAGCATTATGTATCGTATTAAAAACAAGAATTCCTTTGTTTCCTCAGGTTTGAAAAAGGATTATGATGCCGGTGATATTTCTCCCATTCATGTGGATATAAGTATGGTTGATGAACATGATGTGCTGGATATTGAAGCCTACAAAAATTCACACCCCGAAAATGCAAATGCTGAATTCATTCTCGAAGACGGCAAATACATTTGTGGTTTCGAGATCGAGAAAATGTCGAAATCGCTTTACAATGTTGAAAATCCGGATGAGGTCATCGAAAAATATGGTGCCGATACCTTTAGGCTGTACGAGATGTTTTTGGGACCCTTGAAAAACCACAAACCCTGGGACACCAAAGGAATTGAGGGCGTTTTCAGATTTATACGCAAATTGTGGCGTTTATTCCACGATGAAAATAATGTATTCCAAATCTCTGAAGAGGAACCAACACAGGCTGAGCTTAAAGTAATCCATCGTACAATAAAAATGGTGAAGGATGACATCGAGCGCTTTTCGTTCAATACCGGCGTAAGCAATTTTATGATTTGTGTAAATGAGTTGCAGGAACTGAAATGCAACAAGCGTGCAATTCTCGAAGATTTGGTAAAAATCATTTCACCCTACGCACCGCACATAGCCGAAGAACTCTGGCACCTGCTTGGGCACAGACAAAGTGTTTCAAGGGCTGCTTATCCTGAATTCAACGAAGAATATTTAATCGAAAACACTTTTGAATATCCTGTGTCATTCAATGGTAAAATGCGTTTTAAAATCACCCTGCCCCT
>JAIOZV010000188.1 GCA_021740425.1 Bacteroidales bacterium
CTGGGCGAAATGTTTGCAGCCGAAACAAGGCTATATTTTCCGGGTATCTTCAGGCATCATAGCTTTAATGTATATGCCGGCTATCAAAAACGTTTTGATTCAAATCCCTTATTTTCGGGGATCGTAAGATTGCCACGCGGTTTTTCGGGGATATTCACCACCGAACTAAAGAGTGTGGCTGTTAACTACAAATTTCCGGTTTTCTACCCTGATTTCAGCCTGAGTTCGTTGGCTTACCTGAAAAGATTAAAAGCAAATCTGTTTATTGATTATGCTTCCGGATCGCACTTTGGTACTGATGAAACCTGGAATTCAACAGGTGTTGAATTGTTTGTTGATATGCACATACTCCGCTTTTTGGCACCCATAGAGCTGGGTTATCGTTTCATCTACCGTCCTGAATTAAATGATGTAAAATCTGAGTTTCTTTTTTCTGTCAGCCTCAGCAGTTTTTAAAAACGAAAGGAATTTGAGTGTCAATTCAGGCAACTCAATTGAGCAATATATTTTCGGATTATTAAAACTTGGCCACAAGTTTCAGATTCAACTGGCGCGGAGTGAGGTAATTGGGAACTGCATATTTTACACCGGTTACATCAGTTACCCAAATGTAGGAAACCGTATTGTTTACCTGCAAAAGGTTGAACACTTCGAGGCTTATCCACATCGAGGTAATTTTACCCAAAGGGTTTCCTTCCTTGAATCGGGTATGATCACCAATGAGCTGTTTGGAAAAACCAATATCCACGCGCCGGTAGGGAGGCATCTCGTACAATTGCTGGTAGCGCTCCGACTTTGGCGGGCCAAAGGGCAAATTGCTCCCGTAATATAATGCGAGGTGCATTTTGTAAGTTGGATTCATGGGCAGGTAATCCTGGAAAAAAACACTGAACCTGAAGCGTTGATCTGTCGGACGACGAATGTATTCTGATTTTACACTTTTGAAAGCATCGGGATTTGGCTCCTCCCCCACCCCAATGAGGTTATCAAATTGGTCGTAATATTTGTAATAGGATTGCCCGTAAATATCCTCTTCGGTTTTCATAATCGACATGCTTGCCCATGATTCGATGCCGGGAACAAACTCTCCATTGATTTTCATATCAAAGCCTGTGGCATAACCCTTTGCCCGTTGATTGGCATAATAGCGAATCCTCACGTTATCCACCTCATAAGGAATCAGATCATCGAGGAATTTATAATACACTTCTGTAACAAATTTGAAGGGCCTGCCCCAGATCATAAGGTTCCAGTCCATGCCTCCCACAAAGTGAATGGATTTTTGTGCCCGTTGATCGTTGGTTATGTTTCCGTAATAATCACGCAACTCCCTGTAAAAAGGAGGCTGGTAATAATACCCTGATGAAAACCTGAATAGTATGTCGTTTTGCCAGTTTGGAAGGTAGGAAACAGAGACCCGCGGGCTAAACAAAAATTGCTCGTTAAAGTCCCAGTAATGTGTACGGAATCCTGCAGTAATTGAGATATCCCGTTTATCACTTCCAAGGTTCCATGTATTTTGCAAAAAACTTGTGTAACGATTGGTGTTGAGATTTACCTTAGAGTTTGCAAAAAAGTACATGTTAAGAGGAGCAACATCAGGATTTTCATCCCCGATCTGATCGCCGGGTCTTGGCAGGGTAAATCCTGCCGAATCTATCAACTCCCATTCATAGAGCTGATCGTCGATAATTTCGTGCTGATATTTTACCCCCCAGGTAAGGTAACTGATGCCTGACTCGTACGATCCGCGGTGTTCGGCATTAATCAGGGTGGCATTCAAATAATTCCGGGCATGGTTTAAAAATGTGCCTACGCCATCGGTTGTGGTAACCTCCCCAAAATCACTTTGCCCCAAACCTGTTTCCACGCGCCCAATCCAATATTGTCCCTGAATGTCGAAAGTTTCACTTTCATCGCTGTTGTAGCCAGAGCCAATCAAGCTCAACTTTACTTCCTTATTGGGCGAATATTCCAACTTCAAGGCTCCCATATAGGTTTTGTAGGTATCAATTTCCTGCCCGTCAAAATAGATGGTTAAGCGCTTGGCTTCGTTGATAGTTCCAAAATTGGTTTCCCGGGTTTCGGGGACAAGTTGAAATTTATTGTTTGCAATATTTCCTAGCAGGGAAAGCTCCAGTTTATCTGTTAATTTATACCTCAAAACAGTTTGAACATCAAAAAACACAGGATTATAATCCCCTTTTGTTTCCAGGGCATTCAGCACATATTGATTGGTTTTGTAGCGCACGCCAAACAGATAAGAAAAACGTTGTTTTTTATCCACACCTTCGAGATGGGCTGATGCGCCCAACAAACTTGCTGAACCTGAGCCTGCAAATTCCTGTGGTCTTTTGTATTTAATATCCAAAACCGACGACATTTTATCTCCATACTTTGCCTCGAAACCTCCTGCTGAAAAAAGAATGGCGGAAGTTAAATCTGAATTCAGAAAACTCATTCCTTCCTGCTGCCCCGAACGGATTAGAAAAGGTCTGTATATTTCAATATCATCCACATACACCAGATTTTCATCAAAATTACCGCCACGCACCGAATACTGCGAGCTAAGTTCGTTGTTTGACGACACCCCGGGCAGGGTTTTAATTAATGATTCAACGGTTCCTGTTATTGTTGGGATAATGGCCACTTCTTTGGGATCGATGCGTTGCAAGTTGGTGTTCCTGATTCTCTCGTCCTGAATCACAATATCGGGAAGCATCTCCGCCGATTCGGCCATTACAGGGTTTATAATCTTGATTTCACCGGGGGTAAGATTCAATTCAAATTCCTGATTTTCGAAACCCACAAACGAAAATACGAGGGTAATGTCTTCTCCGGCAGGAACTTTTGTTTCGTAATTTCCTTTACGGTCGGAGGCAGTGCCACCGGGCTTCCCCATTATTGAAACGTTGACCAGCTCAAGTGTTCTGGATCTTTCATCGATAATTTTACCCTTAACGATGGCCCATTCTTTTTGCTGTGCATGTGCAAAGCCTGAAGCCAAAACCATAAATGCAAACAGCAGAAAGTAAAAACGCTTCACAGAAGCGGTTACAAAGAAACATGGTGATATTTTTATAGTGGTAGTTGTTTTCAAAGCTGACATTTCTACTATTTATCATTTTTAAATTTTCCCTCTTTCCAGGCCTTAATAAACTGAGCCCACGCAAAAGGATTGAGCAGGGAGATGGGTTGGGTTTGTCCAGCATAATATAATTTACTGGTTTCCTTATCGATGTAATTTTTGTAATTCATACTTCCATCCATTTTGTAATTCATGGCACGTTCTTTCATTTCGGCTTTAGCCAGATTCTTGTGTGCTATGGCTATGTCATCATCGGGAATTTCGAGAGCAACAAAAGCCTTTTTAAAGTCCTCCTCGGTTGGCCATGGGTAAATAATGGTGGGTGATAACAGGATGGTATCGGAATTCATCACATGAATGAGTGAATAACGGTTTCCACTGATGGTATCGGGAATAATAAAACTACTTTGTTTATAGCCGATGGCCGAGAACAGGATGGTGTCGCTTTTTAGCGCCACAAATGAAAAATACCCGTAATAATCGCTAATGGTACCACGGCGTGTATTTTGAATCATTATATTGGAAAATGAAACGGGCTCGAGATCATCAGCATTAACTACCACACCTGAAAACTGGATTACATCAAAATCTGTAGAATCCTTCTGGGAAAAAACAGATTGCCAAACTCCAAAAAATAAAATAATAATGAAAGTCTTTTTTATCAGCATGTGTAAGCAATAGCAACGTCAAATATTTTTCAGCACTAAAAACGGAACCTTTATCTATTTATTTTCGTTGAGATGAAAGGAATGGCAAAATACGAAATAAAAAAAATGCTGTTACGGTTTGATAACCCTAACAGCATTTTCGAATGGTTTTATTGCACTTAATTTACACAGTGCAAGTACCTTTTTCTCTGTATTTTTTCAAAACGCTCAAAATACCACTCTTGTTTATTGTTCTAAGAACGGAGGTAGTGACGTTGATGGTAATCCAACGATCTTCTTCAGGAATGAAAAATTTCTTCTTCTGCAGATTGGGATAAAACCTTCTCTTTGATTTCCGGTTTGAGTGGGAAACCTTATTACCAACCATCATTCTTTTACCTGTTATATCGCATTTACGTGCCATTTGTCTTCTCTTTTACAGTTACTTTTTAAAAACGGAGTGCAAAGAACGCATTATTTTTTTTATTGACAAAGCATATTTTCCAGAATTTTTATAGTATTGAACTTTTTAAAATAATTATTGCCAATAAAAATTTGCCGACCGGGTATTAAAGGATCGCTGTGAACTTGCCAAAACGACATCTGCATGATAAACAAAACAGTTTAATTAACAGCTTGTCAGGCTTAAATTTTTTCGATTTCGGTTTCCAGATCTTTTCTGGCAATTCCCAGTTTTTGGGCTATCATTTGAAGCACATCTTCTTTGCTACCCTGCCTCCAGAGCAAATCAGATTTTGTTAATTCGGGGTATCGCTTCTGAAGTTCCCATTTAATACTATTCCAGTCGGTAATGTTAAAGTCCTTTTCCATTTATAAATCTGTATGTAAATTTTTGATCAGCCGATCAATATGCAATTCCCGCAAAGATACATTAGCCTTGCATCAAATCCTTACAAAATACCTTAAAAGATTTACATCATTCACACATTAAACAACTATTTTGGGTTTCATATCATGTTTAACGGAAGCCTTAACAGAGTTTTCATCATTCTTTTATGCAGGACAGGCAGTTTGCAATTTTCATCGTGATGATCTTTAGCCTGAAGAATTATTTTTATTAATATTTTCAGCTTTCAGTGATTAATTCATAAATTCTTTGAATTTATGAATTAAACAGGTTAAAATTGTTGACTGCAAAATGGCAGAGCTAAAATTTTACAATGTTTTAATTTCTAAAATAGAATTACCAGCATAACTATTAAGATGGCACTTTGAACCCAAAATGACCTGAACTGTTCCTTATTTGGACATTTAGAATTAAAAGGTCGTTTATTCACATTGAATTGTTAATGAAAATATGATAATGGCTGTTACAACACATCCAACAATATTACTTTTGTAAGCTTTAAATCTCTGAAAAGGATGAAAAATACTATATTGAGAATAAAATACGTATGGCTGTTGATGTTGCTGTTAATGTTTATAGCTGATTTGGCTAAGGCACAGGATTACATCAAAGTTACCCCGGAAAAAGGTGAAGGGGCATTTGCGCTGCTTCGGAGGTATAACCTGGATCCGACGGATTATTTCGAAGCTTTTATCGAGTTGAACAAAAATAAACTTGGTGAGGATCTTAGCCTGAAAACCGGACAAACTTACCTCTTGCCTGTAAAAGCTGAAAGCACATCAAGCCCTGACAATGAAACGGGAGTGTTTCCAATTTTCGGGAAGGATTATGAAAAAATAGAGTTTAAAGACAACAGTTTACAGGGAGCGATTTTCTATATTATTTCAGGACATGGAGGCCCTGACCCCGGAGCAATTGGGAAAAAATCAGGCCACACATTGTGCGAGGATGAATATGCCTATGACATTGCACTCAGGCTGGCTCGTAATCTATTGGAACACAATGCAACCGTTTATTTAATCACACGCGATCCCAACGATGGCATCCGCGACGAACGCTATTTGAAATGCGACAAAGATGAAAATTGCTGGGGTGATAAAAACATCCCGATAAATCAAACCAGACGCTTGCGCCAGAGGGTGGATGCTATCAACGCAATAAGTAAAAAATATGAAAGCTCTTACCAGCGTTCGGTCGAGTTGCACGTGGATTCGAGGTATGAAAAGCAAAATGTTGATATTTTCTTTTATTATCATCCCAACAGCAAAAAAGGGAAGGCATTGAACGAGACATTGTATAAAACGATCAGGGAAAAATACAAAGAAGTTCAGCCCAACCGGGGTTACAAGGGGTCAGTTAGTGCACGCAATCTTTACATGATCAGGCATGCCAACCCGGTTTCTTCATACATTGAGCTTGGAAACATCAACCATGAGCGCGACCAGCGGCGACTCCTCGAAGTTGACAACCGCCAGGCCATTGCTAACTGGCTTACCCTTGGTTTGATAATAGATTATGAGAATTCCAGAAAATAGCGTTGCCCTGCCGAAAAACCAGTTTATTACTTTCTAAACATTCAATAATTCTAACCTGAGCATATTTAACGCTGCGAGGGCTGCTTTGCGGATGTTTCTGCCACGATGTTCTCCAAATAAAAACTTTTTGGCTATGGTGTGATTTTTTGTTGCCAAAGCAATCCATGTTGTACCTACGGGTTTTTCATCAGTACCTCCATCAGGTCCTGCAATGCCCGAAACAGCCAATGCATAATCCGTCCCGAATTTTCTGAGGGCACCTTGTGCCATCTGCTTTACTACCACCTCACTCACGGCTCCAAAAACATCAATATTATATGGATCAACCCCGAGCTCATTAACTTTTACCTGATTGGCATAAGATACACTTGTTCCTAAATAATACTCAGAGCTCCCGGCAATGCTGGTAATGAGATGGGCTATATAGCCCCCGGTACAACTTTCGGCAGTGGATATGGTTTGTTTTTTTTCTTTCAGCAATTTCCCCACAACCAGCTCAAGGGTTTCATCATCATAGCCAAAAATCAAATCGGGAATTATTTTATTGAGAGCCTTTACCTGTTTATCCAATTCAATCTTCAAAACCTCCTTTTCCGGCCCTAAAGCAGTAATTCTCAACCTCACAATACCCGGTTGGGGCAAATATGCCAATTTGAGATTTGACGGAAGTTCATCCTCCCATGATTCGATTTTATTGGCAAGAAACGATTCACCAACCCCCTGGGTGAGAATGGTATTATGAAAAATGTAGGTTGAATTCAGTTTTTTGGCCAATCGTGGCAAAACCTCATTGGTTATCAAAGCCTGCATTTCAAAAGGCACACCGGGCATGGACACATAAATTACTCCATTTTCCTCGAACCACATGCCCGGAGCGGTACCATTTGAGTTTTTTAGCGGGGTACAGTTTGCGGGAACTTCGGCCTGCTTCCGGTTGTGCGCAGTTACCGGAAACCCCCTCACCCTGAACAATTGCACCACATTGTCGAATGAAGGCTGGTGAAATACCATTTCAACACCGAAATATTCACAAAGTGTGTGTTTGGTAATATCATCTTTTGTGGGGCCAAGGCCTCCTGTGATAAGCACCAGACTGGCTCTGCCACTGACTTCTTTTAGTGTTTTGAGGATGTGTGTTCTCTCATCGGAAATACTTGTGATTTGATGCACTTTTATCCCCACAAGGTTTAATTGTTCGGCAATCCACGCTGAATTCGTATCGATTACTTGTCCGATAAGTAATTCATCACCAATAGTTACAATTTCTGCTATCATAGCCAATTTTCTTACTTTTGCTGTTTTTTTTGCAAAATTAGAAATTAATAAACTGCCTGGTAAATTGAAAGTTGATTTATGAAAATTGGCTGTAAAATCTGGTTATTGATAATTGTTGATAAAAATTAAGATAAATAGAAATCAATATTGTCAGGTAGTGAACAACAGGCAACAATTGATGCAAAGCAGGTTACAGCAATATTTGGAATACTTTTAAAATTTGGAATATGGAAAAAATCAAAGAATCAGAACTTATCATCAACCCCGATGGTTCCATCTATCATATAAACCTAAAACCGGAACATCTGGCCGAGAACATTATTTTGGTTGGTGACCCCGGAAGAGTTAAAAAAATCTCCAGATATTTCGATAAAATTGTCCATCGCAGCCAGAATCGCGAAATGGTGGCTCACATTGGTTACTTAAATCAGAAACACCTGATGGTCATGTCAACAGGCATGGGCACCGACAATATCGACATCGTGATGAATGAGCTGGATGCATTGGTAAATATTGATTTTACAACCCGAACGATTAAGGACAAACTTACTTCCCTCAACATTATCAGACTTGGAACCTCAGGAGCCATTCAGCCAGATATTCCCATCGATACATTTGCCGTTTCTACGCATGGCATTGGTTTCGACGGCCTGCTCAAGTTTTACAGCAGTCGGGAAGTGAGCGATTCTTCAATGTCCGAGACGTTCATCAATCAGGTTAACTGGCATCACGACCTGCCCTATCCTTATATAGTAAAGTGTTCGGATACACTTTACAGTAAAATGGCTGATGGCATGTTGTCGGGTATCACAGCCACAGCACCCGGTTTTTACGGACCCCAGGGTCGTGTGTTGCGCATTCCTTTAAACCATCCCGACCTGATGAATAAAATGCAACATGTGAACATAAATAACGAACGGATCATAAACTTTGAAATGGAAACCTCCGCATTGTACGGATTAGGAAAACTGCTGGGGCACAACACCCTGACCATGTGCGCCATCATTGCAAATCGTGCGCTCAACACGTACTCCAAAGACCATCACAAACCCATCGAAAAACTTATTGAGACAGTGCTGGAAAGATTCACAAAATAAAATGAAAACCGGATCAAAACTTTGACCCGGTTTTTTTATCTATATCAGAAACCAAATTTCCAATCTCTACATTCTATCTTCTTTCATTTATTTTAATCCCTTCTTCCCAAAAATATCATCAAATAATAAAGTAAAGTCGCCAATGAAGCCAAAGCTGCGACAACATAAGTCATGGCAGCCCATTTCAAACTATCTTTTGCCATGTCGTGTTGCTGCGAATTTGCGATACCACTGCTTTCAAGCC
>JAIOZV010000189.1 GCA_021740425.1 Bacteroidales bacterium
CGGTAATTTTTACCCATAAAATCGAAATGACCGTTATTCTGGCGATAAAGCCAACATTCCATGGTTAGGGCAGTCATCCCATCCATATAATCGTGGTGTCCGTAAGTAAGATAATCTCCGCTACCATCAAAATAGGTGTAGGCTGAGTTGGTAGCACTTTTTGGGAAATTAAAATTCAAATCACGCGATCCTGTGTTGGTTACACTGAAATTATCGATAATCGAATCGTCTTCAGCCGGAATAATAAGGCTGAAAGAACCAGGATCATAATCCATTGTAGCAACTCCGGGGCGTTCGCTAACCGGTGGTGCATAGGGTGACTCATAATTGGCGTAGTTCCCGGTTACCGAAAAATCGTATAATTGGTTGTTGGTTAAGCCGGTTACATCAACCGTTGTATTGGATGTGCTTCCAAACAGGGTGTAAGCACCCACGGCTCCGTGTTGCTTGTAATACACTTTGTAATCAACCAGTGAATCGTTGGTCACAGCATCCCATGCAAGCGATACCTGCTGATTTCCATAACCTGTTGCTGAAATGGTGTGCGGATTTCCCTGGTCAAAGAGCAGGGCACCTATGTCTGAAATGGTTCCATCCGGATCAGTAATATTTTCAGATCCTCCGTCGATACATTTAGAGGAAATTTGAAGTGTAAGATCCAGTGTGTCGGAAAGGTTAAACACAGGATCCTCGTTGATGTTTCTGTAAATATCGCATGAAGCATTATTGTTGGGATTGGTAGAAACAAAATTCCATGTTTCGGAGGGCATGTTTGCAAGATTGGAAATTTCACCCAGTGCATTCCCATAAATGTTGTTGTTTTCACAAGTATCGGTATAAAATGCGGAATTGATTCCATAACCACTGTTTTCACTGATGATATTGTTCCTGATGATTTCAGTTCCGAAACTATTTACCTGAATTCCATCGCCGCCATTTCCAAAAATGGTGTTGTTAAAAATGTAGGGGTCATTGTTATAGGAGGTGGAGTATCCGTTTTTGTGAATTCCGTCATTTGAGTTATAGGCGAACATGTTATTAAAAATTCTGTTCTGACAATAGTGGCTGCTGCCATTAAAAAACATTCCATTGCTGTTTGCTGTGAAAACATTGTGGGAAATCTCAGAATCACAATCATAATAAATCTCGATCCCGTCACCATTTGTGGTAAAATTATTTCCTGAAATTTTGGGGCTGGATCTGTGATACAGATATATTCCGTTTACATTGGAATAAAAGGTGTTGTTTGTAATTTCACCTCTGTTGTAAACATCGCTAAAATAAATACCGTCATTGGCCATGTTACTGATGGTTGTATTGGTCAGCCTCAGATCACTTACCTCCTGGCATCTGATTCCGTAACTTGAATTGTCGAGCAAACAAGCATCCATGAAAAGTGTAGAGTAGTTATACATTTGAATACCCCATGAGGTATTACTAAGAAACTGGCAGGCATTCATATTGGAGGTTGAATAATCCATGTAAATACCCGAATTATTATTATTGTTAAATGATGAATTGCTTATTACCGAACCATCCGACCTGTTCAAATACATTCCATACCTGCTGTTGTATTGGAAAGTGCAATTTTCCACCGAACCTGACGACCATTCAAAATAAAGTCCGTCGTAGGCATATTCGATGATGGTGTATTGTAAACCGGAATTGTCATCCGCATCAGTGTAAAAATCTATTCCGGCCCACTGATTGGGCTGCTGTATCTGATTAACAGGGCCTGAAGTAATTGTTACAGGATTGCTTTCGGTGCCGTTGCTTTCGAGGTAGCCATAAACAAACATATTATAGTAGCCCAGAAACCTGACAATAGTACCGGCTTCAATAATCAGCGAATCACCATTGGGAACAGTGATATCGCCGGATACACTGATAAAGTCGCTCCATGTCCCGGATACGTTACCCGAAACTTCTGTTCCCATGTCGTAAAGGTCTGACTCGCCAAGGTCGGTATCCTGTACAATCGACATATTTTCCATGGTATAGGGTGTTTGATATCCGTTTTTGATTAAACGGATGGAATAAACTCCCGGGAAAATATCGTGGGTTTCGAAGTAACCAAGTGCATTGGTATAAATGCTGTCGGCAACTGCTGAAGGAGAAAGGGGAACAAACTTCACCTTGATGTTTGCATGATTGTTTTGATCCTCAAGAAAAGCATATCCCAGAACTGTTGTCTCCCCGGTGTTATTTACTAATAAAGCATCGGTTTGGTTGTCAAAGGATTCAAGTAGTGTACCTCCAAAATTAAAATGTGCAGATACAATGTAGTAATAAGTATGAAAATCCACAACGGTATTATCAACATAGGTTGTATCGTTCAAATTATCAGCAATTTTATTGAAAGCTCCGGGAGTAAAGCCGTCCTGCTCGCTGCGGTAAATAGAATAATGTGTAAAATTGGTTAGATCAATTGGTTCGAACCAGTTCAAATTCACACTTCCGTCAAAATTATCCTCAGCCAATAGTCCGTAAGGCGGGAAAGCAGTTACCTGGAAACTGAATTGTTCGGCAGGTGCACCTGATGGAGCAGTATAGTTGTCGGTTCCATCGCTGGCTGTAAAATAATATTCGATGGTTGAATTAATGGCTTGACCCGGAATATTTGCAGAATATTCGGCAGGATTAACTCCTGCAGTCATTATCAACTGCGAAAAAGAACCACCGTTGATCCTGTAAAAAAGCCTTGCCTGTGTTATAGGGTCGCCTTCATTATCAAGAATATAAGCTGTTATCTGATAAGGGCCTGCCGTGTTGCTCGTATTTGGCATGGCATAATGTGTAATATTGGAAAACTGACCCTGATAAGGGGAGGGAGAAATGTTTCCGGTATTTGCCAGGTTTAAATAATCGAGCCTGATACGGCCATCTCCACCGTCACCTGCCTTATTCCCGTAATAACCATTTCCACCGGTTCCACCGGAAGCAGAAACAGCGTTAGAAATATCAATACTGATGGCATTTAGGTACAATGAGCCACCTGAAGCACCACCACCGCCTCCTGAATAGGTGGCTCCGTTTCCACCATTTCCACCGTTCGTTTGGATTAGGCCTTCACAATTTATTGCTGCAGATGAAATGTACAACAACCCTCCGCCATTTCCCCCAATACCAGAAGTTTGTCCGTCATGTCTTCCTCCGCGGCCACCTCCACTGCCCGGAAATAGTTTAGTGAGTTCGGCAGAGCCATAAGTTCCGCCGCCGCCGCCACCACCGCCGGTTCCATTGCTGCCTCCGTTGCCTGAAAAATTTTCACCGCCATTCTGACCATTGTTGCTGCCTGAATAGCTAAATCCACCAAAGCCAAAAGTTCCATAACCGGCACCACCTGCACTTCCTGCATGTCCGCCGCCGCCACCGCCGGCACCACCTGTATTTGGCGAGCCAAGACCAACTGATCCTCCTGTGGCACCGCCACCACCACCGGCAAGGGCATTGCCCCCGCTGTAGCCATTATAAGCAGCGCCACCACCACCTGAACCAACTTTCCCATGAGGATCGGCGGCGTAGTGTCCGCCATCACCACCAGGGCCGATTATGCTTTCGCCACCCTGACCTCCACCGTGTGAACTCCCATACTGGTTGCCACCGCGGTATCCTTTGGAGCTTGATGAAATTATACCAGTGGCCTGAACAGTAACATCCTCATCGGAACGAAAGAAAAGAATCCCGCCTGTACTGCCATTCCATGCCGGACAGCTCAGGGTTCCTGCAATGTCAACAACAGCGTAGTTTGGTACTTTAACCACCTGGTGTTTTTCACCGTTCGCAGTAAAATATGAATGTTGAAGCCCCGAATTTAGAATCAGACTATTGGAACTTGTGCCTGCAACAATGTGGGTTTCCCAATTTCCGACTGCGTTCAAAGCCATGTCAGTTTTGGGATCCGTCATGGTGATGATCAATACTTCATCTCCAATTTGAATTCCACCCGTACTGTCTACCAGGATTGCATTTGATCCGGTGAAATTTGCTCCACTTACTGTGGTCTGCTCAGTATTTATCAGCAAAGTTTCACCCTGGTTAACTGTGAGGTTACCATCCGATCCGTTGCCAAATGGATTTTGTGCCTGGGTCAAATTTGAAATTATTACCAGAATTGCTAAGAGTGTAAAAATGTGTTTCATTTGATTGGGTTTTAAAATTATCAGTATATCATTTTCTAAATTTCACAATAAAAAGTTATGGATGTTTCAATGTTCTGATGGGTAAAACCTACCCGGATGAAGTGATTTTTTTTGAACCTAAAACCTATTATTAATCATTTGTTTATCAAAATTTAAATAATGCGCAAAATGCCATCGAAATTAAGAAGTACTCCCATTGGTAAGTCATAATAAATATTAACTTGTGTTAATTACTTGTTAAATCCCTGCCCCTTTTTATTTGGGATATTTCCATCGCAGAAAAAAAATTTAAACATTTCTCCTCTGTAATACTTTTTACAAATTCATAACTTGTTTCTCAATTAAACAATGAACTTCCCGCCATTTTTTGTAACCTGTTTCCCGTATTTGTATAATTGGTAGCAAGGCGACCTTGCAGTGCAAATTGGCGCATTAAGAGAGATAATCGGTAAATAAGAGCGTAAGCTAAATTCCCCCTCTCATAAAATGGCTTTAAAAAATGCCAGAAGCGTTTAGGGGTCAGCGTTGATTTCCGATTAGGTGAGCGTGAGTATTCTTTTTATGACCAGGATACCATCGACAGGATAAAAAATATCAGGAAAATGGATACCAGAAAAAAATCAGTATTGTTTCATGTAATTGATACCTGCAAAACAATTCCAAGTCCGATAAGTATAATTTTGGGCTTATCAATATTTCTATTTGAATTACTTTTTCCTTTTAAAAGCCAAAGCTTTCAATATCCATCTTGGCAGCGGCTTATCCGGGTTTCGCTTGCTTAGGTTTAGCGAAATGTTCAGCTTTTCGATGATCGGAATTTTATGGGTTTCCACAAATTCGATCGGAATGCCATCGGGGTCGGAAATGTAGCCAAAATGCCCTGCTGCATCACCCATGTCGAAACTGTTACCGCCCTCAATCTGGCTTGCGCTATCCACGGTAAATGGAAATCCGGCTTCTTTGCATTTTTGCTTTAGGTCATCAAAGCCGGTAATATCAAAACAGATATGAATAAAACCTGGATCTCCCCAAATTCTTCCCTTGTATATTATTTCGGGAGTTCGGTTTATAAGCTGTACAAGTTCGATTTGCGTAGGGCCGAAAAACTGAGAAAAGGCTCCTCGCCGCGGTTTCGAATGTGTAAGCAGTACTCTTCTCATTTTTTCGCCGCTTCCGTCAATTGTGCCAAAATCATCGAAAACTCCGGTTTTGTCATACACAATTTGATCGTAATCCAACAAATCTTGGTAAACCTTCAGCGACTTTTCGATGTTTGATACACCGATGATGGTGCCATAAACTCCGCCGTTTTTGGAGGTTCCTTTGTGAAATTTATCTGCTTCTTCCACAACCTGAAAAATATTATCCCAGGGGTCTCTAACAAAAAAACATTTACATCCGCCGGGTGAATCCATCATTTTACCGAGGATTTCAACTTTCTTTTGCTGAAAATCATCGAAGGCCTGCTTAAGGTTCACGGTTTTAATTTTGCAAACATTAATGCCGATGTCTCCTAAGTGAATGTCACGGTGTGATTTTTGGGGTTTTTTTCCGGTGTGCTGCCAAATTTCGAAACCCCCACCACCAAGCATATTCAGCGCAAGAATTGCATGACGTTCGCGGGGCAGGCCTTCGGTGTAATGAAGCATGAATTCTGCCACAGCTTTTTCATCAAAAATTTCGATATCCATTCCGAAATTTTCCCTGTACCACTTAAATCCGGCGTAAACATCTTCAACTCCGATGCCTATTTGCTGAATGCCAACAATATTGATCCCCATGTTAAATTCTAAGTTGATTTGATTGAATCTGCAATTTTATAAAAAATTGATGGAAAATATCTTTTTATGTAAACCATCAAAATCTCTTTATTTCCGATTAAAACTTCCCGTTTCTTTTTTTGAACAGCCCTGAGGTATTTTCGTGCACACAATTCCGCAGGCATCCCGTTTTCCTGGCCTTTGTCGAGCCGGTTGTAGCTTTCGCCATTGGCCAAAAGAGCATTGTAAGAAATGGGCGTATTAACTCTCCCGGGGCAGATGATGGTTACAAAAATCCCGTTTTTTCTTTCTTCGATACCCAAAGTTTCGAAAAAACCATGTAGCGCATGTTTTGCAGCTGCATAGGCCGAGCGCAGCGGAAATCCAAACTTCCCGGTAATACTGCTTGTAACTGCAATGTGGCCGCCACCGTTGGCTTTCATGCTGTTTAAAATTTCCTTTGTAATGATAACGTTGCTAAAGTAATTAAGCTCCATTAATAATCTGTCCACTTCAATACTGGTATCGATGGTAAGAGCCCGCTGGCTTTTTCCGGCGTTTAAAATTAACACATCAATTTTACCGAAAAACGCCAATGCTTTGGCGGCCAGTCCTGAAACCTGCCTGCTGTCGGTTAAATCACATGGTAAAATTTTACATTCTGCACCGGAAAGGATGCATTTTTCAGCCGCCAGGTTTAATCTGGAAACATCGGATGAAGTGATGATAAGCCTTGCACCCTGTCGGCTAAGCAATTCCAAAATTGCAAGCCCAATGCCCGAAGAAGCCCCGGTTAACCATACCACTTTGCCCTGAAAAAAAACCATGTTGATTAATTTGGCGGCGAAAATAATAAAACCAATAATGTAAGCAGTCATGTTTGTGTTGTAAATCTGACTTTTACCTCCTTTTATTCAATTAACTTTGCCATCGGTGCAGTTTTTTATTATGTTTGTTTGCTGATTTCATTTTATAAAAATCTTAAGGTTTTTATCAGGAAAATTGCAGTAATTCAATAAACTATGATCTCAATAACAAAACAATTCCAAATTCTTTACGAATTGGCTCTTTGCATAGGCAATGGTAAAAATCAGCAGGAAGCTGCAGAAACTGCTATTTCTTTGTATTTAAAAAAGCTGAATTGTTTTGCCGGAGCCATTTTAAAAAAGGAAATTATTGAAAATAGATGCAATTACAAACACGTAAGCTCAATTCCTGCAAATATCGAAGCCATTGAATCCTATAAAGAATTATTGAAAGGTTTATCAAAATCAGCAAAGGATTGTATTTCGGATTTTGATGATATAAAAACCTATGCCCTGCAAAATTTTAAAGATACCACACAAGGCTATTTATTTGAGTTACCCGGTTTTGGTATTTTGATTCTGCTAGGGAAGGGAGATGCATTTTCGGAAACGTTTATGAAACATCTCCTGCCATTAAACAAAAAACTTGCAGATTCCCTCATTGATTTAGGTGAAAAGATTATAGTCAACCAACCATTTGAGGTTATGGTTTCCGATACGAATGAGGCTTCTTTGACTGAGTTAAATATTAAACCAGTTTTTGATGGAATTCAAAATACTGAAAATAGCATCAGTAATGGTCAGGATACTTCGCAGAATAAGCTTGACGAAAATGAACTCCTGAAAAATGAAACAATTTTACATACACTGGTTCAAAATATTCCGGATCTGATTTGGCTCAAAAACAAAGAAGGCGTTTATTTGGCTTGCAATCCCGGATTTGAGAGGTTTTTTGGAGCAAAGGAAGCAGAGATTGTTGGAAAAACCGACTATGATTTTGTTGACAAGGAATTGGGCGATTTTTTTCGTGCAAATGATAAAATAGCCATGGAGGCCGGTGAACCAACCATCAACGAAGAAGAAGTTACTTTTGCCTGTGATGGCCATAAAGCGTTACTCGAAACCATAAAAACACCCATAACCGACAAGCGAGGAAATACAATTGGTGTATTGGGAATTGCCAGAGATATCACCGAAAGGAAATTTGCCGAAGTTGCCCTTAAGGAAAGTATTCAGCGGTTTCAGGAAATTGCCAACCTACTGCCACAACCCATTTGGGAAACCGATGCAAAAGGCAAATTTACCTTTGCCAACAAAGCCGGTTTTGAAGTTTTGGGATATAAACCTGAAGATGTTGCAAAAGGTCTCAATTTTCTCCAGGTCATTGCTCCTGCCGACAGAGAGAGGATTACGGCAAATTTTGAGAAAAAATTAAAAGGCATCGAAACCAATGACTTTGAATACAATTGCATTAAAAAAACAGGAGAAACTTTCCCTGTACTCATTTATACTTCTCCAATCAAACGAGCAGATAAAATAATTGGGGTGCGTGGTATTACACTCGACATTTCCAACCTGAAAAATGCTCAGGAAAACCTGAAATATTTTTCATCGCTGCAGGAAGTCCTCATCCACATTTCGACCAAATATATCAATGTTTCAACCGATGAAATAGACAATGCCCTGCAGGATGCACTTCGCGAAATCGGAGAATTTGTATCCGCTGACCGTGCATATATTTTTGATTATGATTTTAATAAAGAGATAACCAACAATACCTACGAATGGTGCGAAGCAGGTATCGAACCTCAAATTGAGAATTTACAGGGATTGCCCCTGGAAGCCATTCCGCAATGGGTTGAAAAACACGTAAAAGCTGAAACCATTTATATTGCCGATGTAATGGCTCTGCCCCCCGGTGATGATTTGCGTGTGGTGCTTGAGCCGCAAGGCATCAAAAGCCTCATTGCTGTGCCAATGATGCACGGAGGCGAGTGTTTTGGGTTTATAGGCTTTGATTCGGTGAGGTC
>JAIOZV010000190.1 GCA_021740425.1 Bacteroidales bacterium
TTCAACAAAGGCAATGGCTTCCTGATCTTTGCCGGGTTCAAAGCGGATACTGATGCGGTTTATCCAATCCTCTTTAAGAAAAAGTGTCAGGGGCTCAATCTTGTTTTTTAGAGATTGAAAATGGAAATCGTTCATCACCCCGATAATGGTACCGGTAGCTGTGGAATCGATGTTTTTGGCAATCCAGTCCACATGCATCTTTCCTCCAATGGCTTCGTTCAAATCAGTATATCCTATTTTTCGGGCTGCTGCTTCATTGATGAGGACTTTAAAATTCTTATCGGTAGATTGGTTTTTATCAAACGCCCGTCCGGCCACCATCTTTATTTCATAGGTGTCGATAAAATCAAAATTAACTGCAAATAATCTCGACATCAATGGCTCTTTTAGTAAATCTGTGTCCCATCCTGAATCTGAATATTCGCGCTCAGCGGGCACTTTCTGTGAACCTGACACATTTTTAATTATAGGTTTTTTGAGCAAATCTGTTCTGAAAGCCTCAAAATGAGAAATCACGTTGGCGCTCTCCACAGGTATCACTATCAGGTTTTCCTTGTTATAGCCCATATCTTTGTTTTGCATAAAGTGCATCTGCCTCAGTGCCGTTACAGTGCCTATGATAAGTGCTATAGAAATCGAAAATTGCAGAACTACCAATATCTGCCTGAATGAAAACCGGCTGCTGCCTTGTTGCATTTTACCCTTCAGAACAGTAATAGGTTTTACAGCGGTCATATAAAATGCCGGATAAATGCCTGAAAAAAATCCTGTTCCAATGACAATGAGCAGCAAAAGCAGGAATTTTTCACCTATCATAAAAACCTGCATCGACAGGTTCTTGCCCGTAAGTAGGTTGAAATAGGGCAGGAAAATATTGATCAGCACGAGGGCGAAAACAAAAGCAATCAGCGAAAACATTACCGATTCGCCGATAAACTGCCATATCAGAGATTTTTTAGTGCCCCCCACGGTTTTGCGAATGCCTACTTCAAGCGCCCTCGATCCGGCCTGGGCGGTTGACAAACTCACAAAATTGAAAGCTGCAATCAATAAAATCATAATTGCAATTATTGAAAACACGTACACAGTATTTATATCCCCCTGAACTTCGATATCCCACATCAGCCCGGCTTTGAGGTGAATGTCCTGCACGTTGCGAAGCAGAAGCCGCATACTGTTGTCCGAATTGGATTCGTCATCCGAACTGAGGAAGGATTTGTAGGCCGGCAAAATTTTTTCTTCCACAAGCCCGTCAAGCTTCTTCTCCATCATGGTTTTGTCGGTTCCGGGTCGGAGCTGGATATAGGTATAAAGATAATTGCTCAGCCAGGTTGTCAGCCGTTCTTCGGAATATTCATCTTCCAGGGTAGCAAAGGAGGCCAATATCTCAAATTTGAAATGTTTGTTATGTGGCAGTTTTTCGAGCACGCCGGTAATTTTATATGGAACCATTTCTCCGTCCCAGTCGATGCGAAGGGTCTTGTTCATGGGGTCTTCATTTCCAAAAAACCGTTTGGCGGCAATGTCAGATAGGATTAGGGAACGTGGCTGGCTGAGGGCAGTTTTTAAATCTCCCTGCTTCAACGGAAAAGTGAACATTTGTAAAAAGCTGGTGTCCACATAGTGAATCTCTTCAGAAAAGGTATTTTTATCCGGGCCTTCGAGCGAAAGCACGTATGGATTTACGCGGGTCATGTTCACAACATCAGGATAATCGTTGAGGATTGTGGTGCCATAAACAGCACCGGTAACTGGTACAAAAAATGTTTGCCCCTGATAGTTGATGTGCCTTTCCACCCGATAAATATCATCCGCATTTTTATGAAAAGTATCATAACTCATTTCGTCAAAAACCCAAAGGGCAATCATGATTGAGGCTGCCAAACCCATCGCAAGGCCGGTAAGGTTGATGATTGAAAATGTGCGGTTGCGCAGGAGGGTACGAATGGCGGTAACAAAATAATTTCTTAGCATTTCTTTGGTAAGTATGGTGAATAAGAATTCAATTTTAAATCCTGGAACTTTGTTTAGCAACAACCATGCAAGACCGTATTTTTCTATTTTCCTATTCTTTTTTTATCGGGCCAATGGCTGGATTGATAAGAGATTCGGGGATTTTATAATTTTTTGAAATTGAGATTTATTCCGGTTGGAAATCATCAGCGAATGCCGAGAAGTGTCCGTAAGTTTCACAGCATCGTCCAATTACGAACAATGCAGGAAATTGCGCTCTGGCCATAATTGAAAACCATATTTACTTTTATCCGCGAAATAAAATTAACCTTTAGTTGATAAAAGAACAAAAGTCAGACAGGATAAGCATACCGGGCTTTGGCAACATTATATTTGGTGACGAAGGTATTCGTGTGCACACCGTGTAGCATCTCGAAAAAATCCTCTGACATTGCAGGCCGATTTGCTGGAAGGTGGTGGCGGGCTTTACCTGCTTTCAAATCCTGAACAATTCAAAACACTTTTCATGAATGATGCTACCATTAACGGCAATGTTCAGGGAACTATTTCGCCTGTTGAAGTGAAATTTGCCTCCGAATTTACCCCGGCATTAAGTTCTCACGACACAGGCCTATAGGATATGATCTGATAAGCAGCCCTGCCGGGGCATCTGCCAAAAAATTATTTTTTCACCATTTCCATTTCACAGGATCGGTAGCTTAAAATGGAATTTTCACTGGAAATTGATGCAAAGATTCCAGAGATTGAGCAATTGATTTATAAAATCCAACATCGGGGATCACACACCAAAAATCTGATATCAAAATATTTGATGACTAAAATCCACTTTCTTTATCGAATCAGGCTCTGGCATCCAACTTCTTCCATCCACCATCTAAACGCAACATCCTATCCCCGAAACTCCACCCTTACTGAATCGTCGATGCGGAGCCCAAGCAGGCCGGCAGCGTTGCCCATGCTTATGGCAATTTCGAGGTGGCCGGTGGCATTGAAAAAAGCAAGAATTTCGCCGGGTGGTTCATCTTTGTAAGAATGACTGATTTTTGAAACACTATAGCGCGATGCCCCGAAGAAAATTTTAAAATCCCGCTTTTGTCCAATCCTGTAAAATAATTCTCTGGAAATGTTGGTGATTGCATTTTCGTAATTATCGATGTAAATCACATGGCCTTTGATCAGCTCATCGGAAGTTACCGGTTTTAATGAGATTTTATCAGTGATCTTTTCTCTCACATTACCAATTGCATCCAAAGCCATGCCTTCCACAATATGCTTTACAACTTTAATAAAAATGTCGAAGGTGGGAAAGGTAAAAGTGTCGGTGTCCTGAATCATGTCAATTTCTATCACCTTTTCTGGGGCAGCATCAAAAACCAGTGAGAAAAGGCCGTTGTCGGCGCCAACAAAGTAGTGGCCTTTGTAAAGTGCTACCACATGCGGCATTTCGATGGTTGCATCGGCGTGGATATCCACAATGTGAAAAGTACCTTTGGGGAAATGCGCATAAGAATTTCTGAGTACAAATGAAGCACTGTTAAGGTTGAAATTTGGAATTTCATGCGAAATATCCACGATGCTAACTCCCGGTATTTGTGAAATTATTTTCCCTTTTACCATTGCGGTATAATGGTCCTTCAAACCCCAGTCGCTCAACAAAGTGATAATTGCCATAGATAATTGCCTGCTGCCTTGATTTTTAAAATCTGTCAAAATTAGTAAATCTTCCCCGATGCATAACAATTTTCTATAATTTTGGGCGTCGGATTCTAAAGCATCCAACACCTCATTTCACCATATTATTTTACTGAATGACAGAAAAGAACATACCACTTGAATCTATAAATCCACTGGAAATATTTGGTGTAAACGAAGCCAACCTCCAAATCCTCAAAGATCATTTTCCCAAACTGCGTGTTATTGCGCGAGGCAACGAACTGATATTAATAGGTGCTGAAGATGATATTCTTGATTTTGAAAAGAAATTTTCGCTCATGATGATGCACTTCGACCGCTTTGGTAAAATTAATGAATATGATGTCAGGGATTTGCTGGATGTGGAAAATGACGGCGAGATGGCTGAACCTTTTGAGGGGAACGATGTGTTGGTGCATGGTCGCAATGGAAAGCTCATCAAACCCCGCACCCCCAACCAGCAGCGAATGGTTGAGAGCAGCAAGACCAACGATCTGGTTTTTGCCATAGGCCCGGCCGGCACCGGAAAAACATACACAGCCGTGGCCCTTGCCGTACAGGCTTTGAAAAACAAAGAAATCCGGAGAATCATTCTTGCACGTCCCGCCGTAGAGGCAGGCGAAAACCTTGGTTTTCTGCCGGGCGATCTCAAGGATAAACTCGACCCATACCTGCAGCCCCTCTACGATGCTTTGCGCGATATGCTCCCTTCGCAAAAACTGCTTGGCTACCTCGAAGACGGAACCATCGAAATTGCTCCGCTCGCATTCATGCGCGGCCGTACCCTCGACAATGTGTTTGCCATTTTGGACGAAGCTCAAAACGCCACCCAAAGTCAGCTCAAAATGTTTTTGACAAGAATGGGCCGCTCGGCAAAATTTATAGTTACAGGAGATATCACCCAGGTTGACCTTCCCAGAAATCAATCATCAGGTTTAATTCAGGTGAGCAAAATCCTGAACAATATTCCGGGCATCGAATTTATTTATCTCAACGAAAGAGACATTATCAGGCATAAACTTGTAACTAAAATTGTGAATGCCTACAGTAAATTATCAGAAATTAACAACAACAAAAGATACAACAATGAAGAACACAGTAACAACGACTAATTTCAGCTTTCCCAAACAGAAAAACCTGTACAAAGGCAAAGTGAGAGATGTTTACAACATCAACGATGAGCTATTGGTAATGGTCGTGAGCGATCGCATTTCAGCTTTCGATGTGGTGCTTCCCGAAGGTATTCCTTACAAAGGGCAGGTGCTCAACCAGATTGCTGCCAAATTTTTGGACGCTACAAATGATATTGTTCCCAACTGGAAAATTGCTGTCCCCGATCCCATGGTAACAGTTGGTAAATTTTGTGAACCCTTTCCTGTGGAAATGATTATTCGTGGCTACCTCACCGGTAGCTCGTGGCGAACTTACAAAAAGGGTGCAAGAGAAATTTGTGGTGTTGCCATTCCCGACGGGATGAAAGAACATCAGCGTTTTCCCGAACCTATTGTAACGCCCACCACCAAAGCTACCGAAGGCCATGATGAGGATATTTCGCGTGAAGAAATTATAAGGCAGGGACTGGTTTCGGAAGATGATTACAATCTGTTGGAAAAATACACCAGAGAGATTTTTCAGCGTGGCACCGAAATGGCCGAAAAGATGGGGTTGATTCTTGTTGATACAAAATACGAATTTGGGAAAAGGGATGGTAAGATTTACCTTATTGATGAGATCCATACACCGGACTCTTCAAGGTATTTTTATAGTGACGGATACCAGGAACGCCAGGATAAAGGTGAACCCCAAAAGCAGCTTTCGAAAGAGTTTGTTCGCGAATGGCTTATGGCCAATGGATTTCAGGGACAACCCGGCCAGCAGGTTCCTGAAATGACAGAAGATTTTGTGAACTCTGTTTCCGAAAGATACATCGAACTTTTTGAAAACATAACCGGCGAAAAATTCCAAAAAGCCGATATATCCAATGTGATGGGGAGGATAGAAACCAATATCCGCAATTTTCTGCAATAGCAGTACATAACAACAAATACAAGGTTATGCCTTGTTGCATAAATGAATTTAAAGAAATACGATTTTTTTTTGACCGATCAAAACCAAAAACAATGAATGAAGATATTTTTCAGGGATACAAGGGCGAAGCATTAGGAACACTTAAAAAATACAACGTGCGGGTTTGGGGTCAAGCCATGGTAAACACCACCCGCGGGCCTTTCAATGGAACCATTTTGCCACGGGCCGAAAACGATGACGACCAACACATTGTGATGAAAATCCCAACCGGGTATAATGTGGGCATCGACATCAAAACCATCATCGAGATGGAAGAAACCGGTTACAAAAAGGCCAATTACAAGATCCCTGAAAAGGAATTTCCATACACCGATAACCTGCCGGCAGTGAAACTTTTTGGCACCGGAGGCACCATTGCTTCGCGCCTCGATTACCGCACGGGAGCTGTAATTCCGGCATTTTCACCTGGTGAATTATACGGTGCTGTTCCCGAATTGGCAGATATTTGCAACCTTACCACCGAAAAGGTATTTGCAGTGTTTAGCGAAAATATGGGGCCAAAACAATACATTTCACTGGCAAAGGCCATTGGCCGTGAAATCGAAAATGGAGTGGATGGTATTGTGATTGGTCATGGCACCGACACACTGCATCACACCGGCGCTGCCTTAACCTTCATGGTACAAAATCCACCGGTTCCAATCATACTTGTTGGCTCCCAGCGATCGTCGGACCGGCCAAGTTCCGATGCTGCCCTTAACCTCATGCATGCAACTACTGCAGCCGGGCATGGCGACATTGCCGAAGTTTTGGTTTGCATGTTTGGCCCGACTTCAGATGAATATGGCTTGTTGCACAAAGGAACCAGAGTGAGGAAAATGCACTCCTCGTACCGTTCAACTTTTCGTACCATCGGCGATACTCCGGTAGCCACCGTAAGCAGGCAGGGGGTAGTACACATTAAAAAGAATTATCACCCACGGCGCAAGGACAGGAGTGTTGTCATAAAGCCCTTTTTCAGCGACAAGGTTACTATGTTGTATTATTATCCGGCCATGAATCCGGATATACTGGATGCCATGGTTGATAAAGGCTACAAAGGGATAGTATTTGTAGGAACAGGACTCGGGCATGTAAACAAAGAGCTTTATCCTGCCATCGAGCGGGCACATGCCAAAGGTGTTCACATGTACATGACCTTACAAACCATTTGGGGCTACGTGCACATGTTTGTTTATGATACCGGTCGCGACATGATGGCCAAAGGAATTATCCCGGCCGGAAATATGTTGCCTGAAGTTGCCTACATTAAGTTGGGATGGGCACTTGGTCAAAGCGATGATCCGGAAGAAGTTAAAAGACTGATGCTAACACCCATCAACGATGACATCACCGAAAGGGAGCCTTATAACGGATATCTTGTTTATCAGGGAGGGATTCCCGAAGTGGAGGATTTCATTAAAAGAGTACATAAATAACGCCAGTCTGGTTACCCCGTAATACTCCAATTATCAGGGTAATGAGGCACTCAATAATAATTGGGTCGAAAAAACCATGAAGTGCATAGATTTGGCTTGATCAAGGTCTTGAGAAAATACCTGATTCAGGGATTTAATAAATTTTAGGGACACCTTCAGCGTCAGATTATCCTTTAAAAATTAAATGTTTTGAGTGAAAATATTTCCCCTTCATTATTCTCAAATAGGATCTCTTAAACGGAGATGATCTGCCTACACGAAAATTAAGCCTGAGTATGCCAGCATATTAAATTCCGGGGCTTAAAAATCCTTTATCCATTGGGCAATGGAATGGCGGTAAGGGAGGCTGATCACACTTCTTAATCTGGTATCTTCAAAAATTGTATCACCCGATTCAAGTTTCAGGGGCATGGCGGGCCAGTCGGTAAATTGAATTCCTACGCCAAATTTTTCAGCAACCAGCTTTGCCACCTCAAGCAGGGTAAGATTTTCACCTCCGATGTTAAATATCCCATTTTTTGTTTTTTCGTTTTGAATGGCCCGGACTATCGCATCAGAAATATCAAGAACATGGGTAAAAGTACGACCAATCAAACCATCCCCGTAAAGGGTAATATCATCCCCATTTTGTGCCTTGCTCAGAAAAAAACCTAAGGTTCCATACGAAAACCGGGCATCGAATAAATTTCCGTAGGGCACACAAATCCTGAATACGGTAAAATCGATATCAAAGGCATTATGGTACATCCATAATAAATTTTCAGCATTTAGCTTGTTGGCAGCATAAATGGTTTTGGTTTCTTTTGGAGATTCCTCCAATAGCGGTGTGTTTTTCACACCCTTGTACACCAAACGTGTAGAAGGGAAAATAATCCTTGCCTTACAGGTAATTTTTCGCATCCAGTTGAGCAGGTTGAGCAAGCCTATTTCATTTACTGAGATAAACTTTTTATAATCATCAAAACCAGCTGATGTTCCGGTGAGCCCGGCAAAAAAGAAAATAAAATCTATATCAGGGTTAAGCTCAAAAAAATCATTTTCGTTAGTAATATCAATTTTTTTGTAATTGCGGATGCCTGTTGCAGCCTGAGGATGAATATCGAAATTGGCATTTTCAAAACCTTCCTGTTCAAGGAAAAAAGCCAGGTGCTTTCCTAAATATCCGTTGCTGCCAATAAGAATGGATTTTTTTTTCATGGCAGCACTTATTCGCAGTTAATTTTTTTGCCCACGATATAAGTCGGACGGTTTTTTACGCTTTCGAAAATCCTGCCCACATAAATGCCCACCATGCCAAGTAGGGTGATCATGAGCCCCGATAAAAACCAAAAGGAAAGAAAAGTACTTGTCCAGCCGCTAACTTCCACATCAGCCAAAAAATATCTCACTACAAGGGCAATGGCAAATATGGCTGTAATTACTGAAATCAGAAGGCCGAGTTTTACGGTCAGACGCAAGGGTTTATCCGAAAAAGAAATAATGGTGTCGAAAGCAAGATTCAATCGCTTGTGAAAATTGTAGGATGATTTTTTACCATCAGTTCTTTCGGCATGTTCAATTTCAATC
>JAIOZV010000191.1 GCA_021740425.1 Bacteroidales bacterium
AAATAAAGACTGGGGTACTGCCGATAAAATCCGCGACAGCCTCAAAGAACTCAGCATTACCGTAAAAGACACCAAAGAAGGCGCAAGTTGGGAGAAGGTTTGAGGGGAGAAGGTAGAGGGTAGAGGGTAGAGGATAGAGTAGTGGAGTAGTGGTGGGGTTTTGGAGTGCTGGAGGTTAGAGGGTAGAGGGTAGAGGGTGGAAGATAGAGATTAGAGTTTGGAGTTTAGGGTATCCTTCAGGGGTTGGGAATATCATGAAGTGCTACGGGGATACCATTACTCAATATCAAAAGCGATTTTTGCAAGTAGTGCCTAAAAAAAACTGTAATTTAAAATTTCTATTGCCACAAAAAGGATGAAGCCGAAGTAGAGGAATACAAGAAATGAAGCCTTTGAAAGTGAATAATGTTTTCCTAAGCTAAATACTACCACTGTTAATCCCGTTATGACCAGCAAAGCAAACCACAGGCCTACAGAAGCCCGGGTGATGGATTCTTCCATTTTGATTGGCTTGTTGATCAGGGTATATAACAGCAATGGAAATCCCAACGCAAAGCTGATATCGAAAATATTGCTGCCTAAAGCGTTGGCGAAAGCATCTTCGTAGTTGCCTTTTTTTGCATCGCGGATGGAAATCATGGTGTCGGGGATGCTGGAAGCTGCCGCTGCCAGAATTACCGAAACAAACAAAATAGGAATCCCAAGTTCCTCACCCAGCCGGTCGGTGGCATATACCAGCATCCAGGTTCCTGCCACCATCACCAGGATACTGGCCATAAGCAGCCACCAGGCATTGGTTGAGCGAATGGTTTTCCCTCTTAGTACCATCTTTTCAAGATCGATCATCAGAAAATCAACAAGCCCCATCTTTTTGTTTTTTGCTGCATAGGTAAAATGATCTCCCTTTCCTACAATTTTTTTGTGCGTTGCAAAAAGATAGATCAGGTAAACAAGGTATGGGGCGGTAAGTAAGGCTCCATGCCACCATTGCAGAATTTCGGAATTTACAACCCATGCCACAAAGCCTGTCATAAAAAACAAAATAACGCCATCGCGGAGGAAGGTTTTGCGGGCAACAGGTATTTTTTTGATGCCTTTTGTGAAAAACAGAACAAAATAAATTGAAATGGGAATAACCAGAATATTGAATACTGCACTTCCACCGGTAATTCCTATCCCTCCCGAAAAACCATTGGCGTCTTTCAGGTAAAATAAGAAGAATATGGTACTCAGAAATTCGGGCATGGAGCTGGCCACCGCATTAATGGTTGCCCCTTTGATGCCTTTGGTGAGTCTTCTTCCCAAAAAGTCGGAAGCCAGTTCAAAGCCATCGGTCGAGCGCCAGATGATAAATGAACTCAGTACAATCAATATGAGTGAAAGGAGGATTTCCATTGTTAAACTTCCAATTATTTTTTATGATACATCATTAACATCTGATTGCCTGTTCTGTTTCATCCTTTCAAAATAAAGCACGTGCATCAGTTGATCGTCAACGTAGAGCTCTTCAAATTCTTTGAGAAAATTCAGGTTGATTCTGGACAGGGCTGTTTCGGAGTAAACGCAGATGTATCCCAGCCATTCTTTTCCAAACCAGATCGGGATAAGGTATCCGTGGCATTTTGTCTGGCTAATGGCAATTTTCCCTAATTTGATAATTTCCTCACCTTGCCGGCTCAGCGAAACATAATCTTTTTCTTTTGGTAAGAGGGCTTCAAAATGATTTGGAAAAACTATCGCCTGCTGGTTTTTGATCGAAATTTTAACAGCCAATACATCGAAACGATAGAAGCTGAAATATTTTACAATAAATGCGCCTATTTCACGGGCAAATTCATGTGCTGTCGTGATTTGTCTGCCTGCAATTTTATTCCTGACGGGATCGAATGCCCTGGCTATTCCCGAAGGAAGTTTTATCAATACCCAAAGCCAGGCGCCAAGCATTCCGCCTCCTAAAATTGCAAGCACAATGTAAAACGAAAAGAATACGCCAGGCGGTTGGAAAAGTTTGTCAATAAAATACCACATCCCTGTCAAAATCAGTCCGATTGTGAAAAGGTAAAACCCTGCTATTGCAATGTTTTGCAATGTGACCGTGATATTTTTGTTTTGTTGCATAGCTTTGTTTAAGAGGCAAAATTAATGATTTCAAGTTAAATAGGGCTTGTCGAAAAAATCAGAATGTTTATATTTCGGTGCGCTGCACCTCTCGTTTCAATTCCACTTGGTTTTTCTACAAAGATTATCGCCACTCAGTGGCTCAATTTTCAGGTGCAGCGTACCGGTAATCATTGTAGAATATTGTCCGATGATGTGTTTTAAGGTGCAGCGCACCGTAATATCTGATGCAAGGTTTTTTAACTATTCTCTCTTAAAACCTTGCACAAGTAATGAGATATTATTGAAATAACTTCCAACTATCCAATAGTTTAGATCTTTTTCAGCAGGCTCTAAACAGCATTAAATTACTATGGCTTGATGGTGCAGAGGGATTTTAACTTGCATTTTCAGGATTGATGACTCCCCGATTAGGTTCAGGTCGATTTCGTGTTTTAGTGGCAGTACCAAAACCATTCTATTCTAAAATATGCCACAAGGTTGACAATTTAAACCGATGGCTTTTCTTAAAACCTTTGTCTCTTTCCGTTTCTGTGGTTTCTGTTTTCCGGAACAAGGGCACGTTCAATCCATTCTTTTTTACTCAATCTATAACCTTTCCAAATATCAGGAATGGGCAAATTTCTGACCTTTAAAAAACAAATATTTTGTTCCTTTGAAGGTTCATTTTAAAATGAAAATATCAAATCAAAAAAACACAATATTTATGACCTATATTATTACCGGATCAAACCTTAAAATTGAAGATGTTGCCCAGGTTGCCCGACATCACCAGAAAGTTGAATTACACCCCGATGCCCTGGCGCGAATCAAAAAGTGCCGCGCCATGCTTGAGCGGAAAATCGAAGCCAAAGAAATAATGTATGGCGTTAATACAGGGATTGGTGAATTTTCGGAAGTTGTACTCAACGACGACCAGGTGAAGGATTTCCAGAAATACCTGATTTATAACCATGCTGCCGGTATTGGCGGTCCCATGCCCGAGGATTACGTGCGTGGAGCTATGCTTGGACGCATCAATGTGCATGCTCATGGTAACTCGGGTATTCGCCCGGAAATTACACTTACGCTGGTTGAAATGCTCAACAAAGGTGTAACTCCCTGGGTTTGCCGCAAGGGATCGGTTGGAGCAAGTGGCGATCTGGCTCCCATGTCGCAAATTGCCTTATTACTCATGGGAGAGGGCAAAGCCTATTACAAAGGTGAGTTGTACGATGGCAAAGAGGCTATGGATTTGGCAGGAATTGAAATTCCCGGTTTACAGGCACGCGACGGACTGGGAACCATCAACGGATCGAATGTGCTCACCGCCATGAGTGCACTTTTTTTGGTGGATGCCAACAACTGGTTGAAACAGGCTGAGATTGCAGCCGCCATGTCGCTGGAAGCTCTCAAAGCCAACATGAAACCCTACAATGCAAAAATTCATGAAGTGCGTGGTTTTAGGGGAGCTGTAAGAAGTGCCCTGGCCATAAAAAAAATGGTCGCCGGGGGTGATCTCCAAGAGAGCAGGATCGCCTGCAAAGTGCAGGATGCCTATTCGATGCGGTCCACACCGCAGGTTATTGGTGCAGCCCACGATGCTTTGGCCTATGCCCGCTCGCAGGTTGAAATTGAACTGAACGGGGTAGGGGACAACCCCATATTTTTCCCCGACGAAAATATACAGCTTTCAGGAGCCAACTTCCAGGGCTCGCCGGTTTCGCTGCCCATGGATATGGCAGGAGTGGCCATCACCATGGTAAGTGTACTCTCGGAACGCAGAATGAACAGGCTCAACAATCCTGCCCTTAGCGTCGGGCTGCCGGCATTTTTAACCAGGGGTGCAGGCATGTTTTCGGGCTTGATGCTCAGCCAATATACTGCCGATATGCAAATTGTGGAACAAAGGATTTTGAGTGCTCCGGCTTCTGTACAATCCATTCCTGCCGCTGCCGACCAGGAAGATTTTGTTTCGATGGGAATGAATACAGCCATCAAAAACTTCCAGATACTCGACAATGCTTACGGGATTTTAGGTATCGAATTTATGGCAGCAGCACAGGCACTCGATTTCAGGGAATACCAATTTGGAAAAGGTACCGCCAAAGCCAAAGAAGTGATTCGCAGACATGTCGAATTTCTTGAGATTGACCGTCCGCTCTACGACGATCACAATAAAATGAAGGCATTGGTTGAATCGTGTGAGATACTTATTGAGGTAGAAAATGCCATCGGTTCGCTGGAATAAAATCAGGAAACCCTGCGAGTTTTTTATTTGTCAGAATTTATTTATCTGAATCAATAATTAAGTACAAACATATAAACCAACACCAACATTATGCAAAATCATGAAAAGGATGAGCTTATTCAACTGATAGCTGCACCCTACATTCAAAAGGCTACTGCACTCATCGGCATTGCACGTAAGGTAGGCGGCAACCAGTTCAGGCACATGATGGCCACCTTCACCATTTTAATCGACTACCACTACACCAGTCATGTGTTGCTAAAGGCTGCCCTTATCCATGACCTTTTTGAGGATGTACCCGAATCGAGCAGAGATGAAATACGTAAAATCGACGCACACGGCCATGAAGTAGTGACACTGGTTGAGGAGGTAACCCGCTATCCGCACGAAACAAAAATCGATTATCTGGAAAAGATTATGAAACATGGGTCAAGAAATGCAAAAATTCTGAAAGTAGCCGACCGTATCAGCAACATTACCGATTTGCACCTCGACATTATGATTGAGGAAAAAATGGCCAACTACCTCGAACAAACCATCAAATACGTTTACCCCATGGCCGAGGAAGTAAACCATCTTATGGCTATCGAACTTCGCGATTTGGTTGAGCGCCGCAAGATGTACCTCAATGCTTTTCAATAACTTCAAATCCGGATCGCCCGGTTCAAATCACTTTGATTCTTCATTTATAGAATTCTAATTAATGTCAAATTCTCAGGAAAATTACCAGCAAAATGGTAAAAGGCCACAAATGCTGACCATTTTGTGCATATTGAGCTATGTTGCCGGCGGACTTGCTGCGATGTCGTATTTTATGATTTTCAGCATGTACAGCGAGATTATCCCTGCACTGACCGAGGCGAGCGAGCAATTTCCAGCCTTTGGTGTTTTCATGGGTGCAGGGCGAAGTTTCTTTTTAACGGGATTCGTTTTGTATTTTATTTCCATTATGGGGGTAAGCATGATGTGGCGAATGCGTAAAATCGGATTTCATTTTTATACAGGAGCTCAGGTTATGATTCTGTTGATGCCGCTTTTTTACCTCCGCGATTTCCCGATCCCTTTCCTCGATGGAGCCATCACCCTTGTTTTTATTCTGCTTTACTCAAGATTTTACCGTTTACTTGTATAAAAATTTAAGCTTATGAATCCGGACGAAAAACCTGCAGGAGAGCATCCGCAGGACAGGGAAGATTTTTCACCTGAATACCAGAAGAAACCACGGGGGCTTGGACTTTCAATCCTGTTGGTCTTTTCAATGGTTTACAATGGTTTTTTTGTCCTGATCTTTTTTGCAGGGTTTTTTTATCCTGATGTTTTTCAGGAAATCCTGCAATTGTATTACAAGCAAAATTTTATTTCAAAACCCATAGCCCTTATTATCAATATCGCGGCAGCCTTCATTTTTTGTATTTCATTTTACGGACTTATTTTACTATGGAAATTAAAAAAAAGAGGGTATTACTATTTTGCTTCGGCGCAGGCCATCATTTTGGTTACACTTGTGGTATTGCTGAAATCCTTCGATTGGATTAACATAGGAGTTGCTGTAATGATCCTTGTCATTCTGGGCTTTTCATCCCGAAAAATGGACTGAGCAGTTAAAGTACTTTATAAACCCTACCTTTGTGGTGTCAACATTGGATAAAATGCAGCACATGAATTATAAAGCCTTCAAACTCAAAAATTCATATTTTGAGAACATGAGCTCTTTGCATGGCATTAACCATACTTACCGGGTGATGGTTCATGTGTTGAATATCGGGATGGCTGCAGGCATAAACCATGAAATAGTTCCGGCTTTTTGTGGGGCTTTTATTCACGACATGGCACGACAACACGATGGCTACTGTACAGAACACGGCTATTGGGCTGCCAGATTTAAGTTGCCGCTTTTTATTGATTTTTTTAAGCAACAGGGTCTGAATGATGAAGATTTCGAAGCCATCAGGATTGCAGTGACCAATCACTCAGTGAAAGACGAAGTAGCTGCTGGTCATCCCCATTATAAAACGGTTGCCTTACTCAAAGATGCAGATGCCCTTGACAGGATTCGCATCAGCGAAAATAATCTAAAGACTGAATATTTACGTTTTCCTGAAAGTATTGCCATGGTTGAATTTGCCAGGAAACTGTTTTACAAAACACAGACTTTAAAGCTGAAAAATTTTGAAATGATTTTGAGAATTTCAAATGATATTAAAAAGGAAACCGGGAAATTGGAAGCAGAATCAGCACACTGATTGAAATACTATACTTCCGCACATGCGGAATTTACTACTAACTAATCAACGACTAACCACACTATGGAGCAGGACTTACAAAGCATATTTAATTTTCCCACCAGCGTTGAGGAGGTGTTATCTTCGATACTTGTTGCCTTTATTTGCGGATTGCTAATAGCGTTTTTTTACAAGGTATCCTATCGGGGAGCGGGCTATCCGCAAACATTTCTTTTCTCACTCGTAACACTTGCAATGGTAACTACCATAGTAATTTTGGTGATCGGTAACAACCTGGCGCGGGCATTCGGGCTTGTGGGTGCCATGTCGATTATCAGATTCAGAACTGCAGTTAAAGAAACCCAGGACATCATGTTTATTTTCTTTGCCCTCGCCATTGGGATGACTTGCGGAGTCAGGCTTTTTGATGTGGCCATTGCCTCTACGGTTTTGATTGGAACCATTTTGGTAATTCTTTCCAAAACCAACCTGATTTTTCATCGACGTACCAAATACCTGCTGCAGTTTCATTTTACCTTCGAAGACAATGGAAATCAACCGCCCTACATTGATGTGCTTAAAAAATATTGCCGCAAGGACAGGCTGATCAACACCAAAACCCTGGGCGAAACCGATATGATGGAACTATCGTTTTATGTGGAAATGAAAAATACCAAAAACAGCAATAATATGCTATCTGACCTTAAAAAGTCGGCAGGGGTAACACATGCCCATTTGTTTTTTGAGGATGAGGAACTTTAAGTCCCTGGCTCAGGTATCCGCCAGTCAGATTCGCTGATCAGTTCATCCTGAAATACCAGTTGAGGCTCAGCCAAAATGCCTGATCAATGTCCTTGCCTGAAAAATCATTTACCCGATAGCCCGGCCCCAATTCAAAACGGCTGCTGCCATCTGCCTCATACCCGATCAATGCACCCAGCCTGATCTCGAGGTCTGGTTTTTCTTGTCCGAAAATCCCGAGATATTCATTGCTAAATTTCAGGTAAAATTCTTTGGGATCAATCTGATTGCCCGAAAGTGGCAGTTCGGCAGTTAATCGATACCGGGTGCGGATTTCCCAATTGTCATCCGGGTCGATGGTTTGGTCGGCAGCAAAGCGATGCCCCAGCCTGAAAGCCTCAAAACGATTAACGACAGAATACTGCTGTATAAAACGGTGAAACACTTTTCCATCGCGGCTGCGCAGCAAATAGCCCCCGGTAAGCGAATGATTTACCCTCGTTTTAACCGAAAGATAGCCGGAGATTTCCAGCAACTGGAAATTGTATTCGAAATTTCCCTCGTCGCCACCAGCCTCCTCGTAAAAAATATTCCGTGTTTCGAGGTTTCCAGTGAGTTTTACATCACCTTTAATTTTAGTGGAAATATTGATTTTTGGTATAACGCCTGCTAAAAACTTTCCCTGGCCAAACCCAAACAGACTTATCAATAGCAGTATCGGAAATATTATTATTCTCTTCAGCATATCATCTTCCCCCCCCCCCTTAAAACTCCATGTTGTTCGTGCTTCTCAGGTCAATTTCCATCACTTTCACCAAAGCCCCCGATTCGGTAACCAAAACTTCAAATAGCTGGTGTGCATTTTCAAAGTGGCTCTCAATCACAAGCTCGTACTTTTCAGAATAAGGTTCATCAGGACTTCCCGAAATTATTAACTCGTGCAGTACGCTTTTGGGGGCTATCCATTGAATTTGAGTTTTAACAATTTTATAATCGCCAAAGCGCTGCCTCAGGGTTGAGTCAATGCGCATTTGAATTTTGGGATTAAGCCCGGAAAAGTTCACTGTTTTTTCCACGTCAAGCAAAACCCCCGTGGTCTCAAATTCAACGCTGTATCTGTATTTATCATATTTAATTTTAGCTTCAATGGTTTTGCCATCCTGGCTTTCCTCGGCAAACCACTTCACGTTTTTGCCCGAAAAAGTATGGTCAGTAAAATTGAGTGCATCGGCAGGAACAGATTTTTCCTTAATCCGGTACTCGCGTTCAAATTTGGTTTGGGCAAAAGAATTTTGCCAAACCAGGTTTACCAACGCCATTA
>JAIOZV010000192.1 GCA_021740425.1 Bacteroidales bacterium
CACTTCGGGTATATTATCCGACAGGACACAAACTATTTTTTAAGCGGGAGCTTTGAAATAGGCACAACAGAAAAAGCCCCAATAATTAATATTGTTATGGATACAAATGTCTTCGATAACAATCCAGGAATTCTTTCCCGGGCAATATACCAAAATCATTACTGGCCATATTCGTCAGCCAAAACGAACCATGAAAAATTCTTAAACACTTCGAAATATGTTATAAATGGTGAGGCAGATATTTCATTGTCAAAGGTTAATTCCATTTTGGAAATGGACACCCTCGATCCCGGCATCTACACCTACGACAGCTTGTGTACTGTTCCAGGCCTTCCGCAAAGCGGCTTTATTTCGCTTGATGATTGCGAGCTGTTTGTGGATATTGATGAAATACCTACCGCCAAACAGTACCAGGAGAAAATCAGGTGGATTCCCATCAAAGCTTACCCCAACCCGGTCCCGAAAGCTTTCGGGAGAAGGCAACTCACCCTGGAATTCGAAAACACTGATCATCACAGCAACATGGAACTGCGTTGCTACGATGATTTTGGCCGGCAAATCCATAGCCAAAAAATTTACAAAGGCCAGCAGGATATGGAGGTGGATGTTTCAGGCTGGCCACCGGGGATTTACATCGCCGTGGTTTACAGTGATGGCAGCGTGAGAGGCAAGGCGAAGTTTGTGGTGGCAGGAAGATGATATAAAATGGAATGGAAAGCCACACCGTGAATTAACTTCTGGCAGCTGTATCTCATTTTGGAAAACTGCGCCTCACTCAGAAACAATTCACGGCGTGACTGGGTGCAAAATTATCCCCGAAAGCAGATATGGAGTTGTAAATAAGGTAATAAGGTTGGTTGTGATACATTGAAATCATTTCTACTAAGGTGGAGGAAAAGATAAGGTTTTTTATAAAACGCCCAATTTGCTATGTCGGAGAAATAAAACCTTATCTCCAAATACTCAAACCTTAGTAAAAAAAAGTTCCCACCGGATATCAATAACCTTATTAATTTCATCGATTTGAGGCATAAAAACAATTATGGTCTTAGCATTAGAATCATGGTAATATCAAATATCTGAAAACAGATATCCGATGTTTGGTTTTTGATATAGGATTGTACAGCTTCGGATGGAGCAATATAATTCAGCAGGTAATTTCTGCATTTGCAAGATTTTTTATTAGGTTTGTCAACGAATATCAAATAATGATTTTCCTATTAACTAATAACGATTAACCATTAACCCATCCCTCATGCCAAAGCTTTCAGTTGTAATTATCACCTTTAACGAAGAGCGCAATATTGCACGGTGTCTTTCGTCAGTAAAAGATGTTGCGGATGACATTGTGGTGGTAGATTCATTTTCGACCGACAACACAAAATCAATTTGTGAATCGTACGGGGCACGGGTGATTGAGCACGCATTTGAGGGACACATTAGTCAAAAGAATTTTGCCATTTGGCAAGCCAAATATCCGCATCAGCTTTCGCTGGATGCCGACGAAGCCTTGACTGACGAACTGAAAAAAGAAATTTTAAAAGTGAAAGAAAACTGGATCACCGATGGCTACCGGATGAACAGGCTGGCAAACTATTGCGGAAAATGGATCAGGCACAGTGGCTGGTATCCTGATCCTAAGCTCCGCTTGTACGATTCGCGCAAAGGTAATTGGGGAGGGCTTGACCCACATGATAAATTTGAAATGTTCCCCGGGTCGAAAGTTGAGTTTTTAAAGGGCGACATCCTCCATTATACTTATTACACCATTGAGGAACATGTGGCTCAATCCAACAAATTTAGCTCCATCGCTGCCAAAGCATTAATTGAAAAAGGGAAACCTGTTTATTTTATTCAGATTATCACCAATCCTGTTGCAAAATTTATCAGGAATTACATTTTAAGGCTTGGTTTTCTGGATGGCTTTTATGGTTTCATCATCTGTCAGGGTGCTGCCCACGAAACCTTTTTAAAATATGTGAAAGCCCTGCAATTCAAAAAATCAGGGAGTAAAAAATAATTTTATCGCATCCTTCAATTTTTTCATTTTTAAATTCAGCGTATTCTCAGGCTCCGACAGCGAACCGGAATAAGGGCTTCCCATTCTCAGGTATTCGGTTCGGAAGGTTGAATTGCTCATTCCCCATTTTTTAAGAAACTGTTTTCTGCCATTGTTTTTTTTTACCCTGCGTACGCTTTTTGATATAAAATGATAGCTGCGACTGTTGCTTACTCCCATAAAAATTCTTACCC
This sequence comes from Bacteroidales bacterium, assembly GCA_021740425.1. GTDB lineage: Bacteria > Bacteroidota > Bacteroidia > Bacteroidales > 4484-276 > SABY01. The sequence continues at coordinate 2,254 of JAIOZV010000192.1, forward strand.
CTGCCTGCCAGAGTTTCATCATAAAATCGGGATCGGAATACATGCCCGGAGTAAACTCTGTGCTGAGGCCGCCCACCAAATGCCAGATTTTTTTGTGTACCAGCAGCGGATACCAGGAGCTTCCATTCCAATCTGCATGTTCAAATTTCAGGTAGTCGGCCAGCAATTTTTGTTCATCAAAATTTTTAGGGGTGCTGCCAAAATCTTTTGGCGCAATTACACAGGGATTAAATGTTTTGCGGGGTTCAATTTTGGTTCCTGAAAGTGAAAAATAGATATGGCCGAGCTTTTGAGCTCCTTCCCATAAATAGTAATCCCAGTCGGGAAGCAGGTAATTGTCATCATCTATCAATAAAAGATAATCGCTTTCAGCCAAAGCTGCGGCAGCATTAAAGGCGTAACATACTCCCACATTTTGTTCGGAATAGCTGTAGCTGAAATTTTTAGATTTAACCCAGTCGAGGGTGCCGTCGCTGCCTTCGTTGATATGAATAATTATCTGGTGCCGGTAGCGGCTGTTTTTGATGATGCTGCCGATGGTCAGCCTGAGGTGGGGGAGGTTGTTCCACGTTGGGATCAACACCGAAAATTTAAAATCCTCAGGTGCTTTTATTTTACTGGATGTTATTTGCGGGATGGTCATTTTTTATAAATCAAATGTAACCTTTTACTTTATAATAGGAGAGGGCAACAATTTCACGGATAATTTCTATTTCTACTTTCAAATAATTCCACATATTGTAACGGAGCGAAATATTTCGCGACATCGATACCTGATCGGATTCAACTTCACCGGGGGTGAGGAGCAGATGGTTGTCGATTGCCGTACCGAAAGAGGCAACACCGTCAACGTTTTGAAACCCGCATTTTTCGAATGATAAAATACTTCGGTACATGTGCTCCGGTGAAGTTATGATGAGCAGGTTGTTTTTTAGCTGTGTGTGCAGCATTTCAAAAATATTGCAGGCCTGCGTGTGGGTATTTGTGCCACGCGCTTCAAACATAAACCGGTTTTTGCTGATGCCGCGGCGTGCAATTTCCTGGTACATTTCATAGGGATCGCTTCCCAAAAACCTTCCGGGCCCGGCAGGCATGGCAACAATAATTTTTGCATTAGGATATTTTTTTGCTTCCTGTGCAGTATAGTAGCAACGCAACAGGCTTTTTGGCCCGGGCATTCCGCCTGCTCCCATCATCACAATGTAATCAGGTTCGGCCTGAACGGCTGAGTTTGCGGTGGCCAGGTAATAGCTTATCCAATAGGGCTGTTCGGTGAGGCTGAGTCCAATTAAAAAAACAAATACAAGCCCGAAAATGATGAAAATTATCCGCAGAATTTTAAGAAATCTGTAAAATAACCTGACAATGTATAGTTTTGCTGCCATTAAAATTATTTTGGTAGATGTAATTGAAACAAGATATCTAAACCCTTTTCGTTTCATTCAAACATGCTGTAAAAGTAGTTTTTTTAGCAGAAAATGAAATCATTCTATCTTTACACGATTAATTGTATGATATGATCCTGCCATCATGGATAAACAGAGCAAACCTTTATTACGCCGGATTAATTCTGATGTTGGTGGCATTGCCCTTGTCGAAATATTTGATGAGTGTTTCACAATTGTATCTTTCGGCGTTGTGGCTACTTGATCCGCAACTTTTACAAAAGTGGAAACAATTCTTTAAAAACAGGGCTGCCATAGTTCTGGTTTCACTTTTTTTTATTCACGTGATCGGGCTGCTATGGACCACCGATTTCGACTATGCCGTCAAGGATTTACGGACTAAAGTGCCTTTGCTGGCTTTGCCTGTAATCGTTGCTACTTCGCCAAAGGTCAGCCGTAGTTTATTTCATTATTTAATGCTTATTTTCATTGTGGCCAATGTGCTTGGCACCATTGCAAGTATGCATGAATTGCTCACCAGGGACATTACAGAAATCAGAAAAATATCACTTTTTATGTCGCACATCAGGTTTAGCCTGAATATTTGTGTAGCCATATTTTCGGGGTTTTACATGATATTTATTTCAGAGTTTTTCTCCCTGAAAATCAAAATCCTGCTATTTGTAACCATCGTTTGGCTGTTGGTTTTTCTGTTTATTCTCGAATCGGTAACAGGATTGGCCATCGTGCTCACAGTTACCTTTGTGCTTTGTGTTCTGGCAGCATTCAAATCAGGGATAAAATTGATGAAAGCCTCATCAATCATCATCCTGATTGCAATACCTGTGTCTTTGTTTTTTTATGCCAAAAGCCTGTACGAGGATTATGTCCCGGATAAGCCTTTTGTTTACGAGGGTATGGATTTAACCACAAAGCAGGGAAATTATTACGCCAACGATACTACCCTCATGCTTGCCGAAAACGGCCATTGGGTGGGGCAGTATTTGCATTGGGGCGAAATAAGAGAGGAATGGTCGAAGCGCAGCAGCATCAATTTCGATAGTGTGGGCAATTCCGGACATTTTGTGAGATACACCCTGCTCAGATATTTAACCTCCAAGGGCTTGCGCAAGGATGCAGAAGCCATGAAAAAATTAACTGATGAAGATATCAGAAATGTTGAAAATGGAATTGCAAACATCAATCAGCTTGTCGAATCAAGCATCCAAAACCGCATGCGAACCATTGTTTGGGAGTTGATGCTTTACAGAAGTACCGGGTATTTGAGTGGACATTCGGTGGCTCAGCGCATCGAATTCTGGAATGCCGGGATCCGGATCATCAAAAAGAATTTCTGGTTTGGAACGGGTACAGGTGATATTAAAAATGCCTACGAAAATGAATATGTAGAGATGAATACCCAGCTTGAACCACAGTTTCGCTGGCGTACCCACAATCAGTATATAGCCATTTTTGCGGCATTGGGTGTTTTTGGCTGCTTGTGGTTTTTGTTTATTCTGTGCTATCCTGGCTTCCGGCTGAGGATGTTCAACGATTTTTTTTATCTGGTTTTCTTTTTGATTTTATCTTTGTCGATGCTCACCGAAGATACCATCGAAAATCAGGCGGGAGTAACATTTTTTGCCTTTTTCACCGTCTTTTTTCTTTTTGCCCGAAGCGAAAAAGCGGTCATGTTTTCTAAAACTTGAAACAGAATGATGATTGAAAAAAACAGTTTTGTAAATAAATGGTTTGTTGTGGTAAATCCCAACGCCGGCAACAGAAAAATCAAGCGCGATTGGGGCAGGATTCAAAAGTTATTCGAAGCTTCGGGTCTGGATTTCGATTTTGCCTTCACCGAATATGCCCTTCATGCTATTAAAATTACCAAAGAAGCGATTGTAAAAGGCTATAGAAATTTTGTTGCTGTTGGAGGAGATGGAACTTTTAACGAAGTGATAAATGGCTTTTTCATGCAGCAGGATGTTGATGTTCAGGACTTGAAAATAGGCGTTGTACCTGTGGGCACAGGCAACGACTGGGGGCGGATGTTTGAAATCCCCAACGATTACCGCAAATCCATAAGTGTAATTGAAAAGGGAAAAACTTTTGTGCAGGACGTCGGAAAAATCAGCTACTTTGCAGATGGCGAAATGCGCATACGGTATTTTGTAAATATTGCGGGGATGGGATTTGATGCACTGGTTGCGCAAAAAACCAACAGACAGAAAGCTGAAGGAAAAGGAAATGCAATGTCATACTTTTATAATCTTTTGGCAGGTTTGTTTGAGTACAAGCCAGCCATTACCGATGTTTTTGTGGATGGAAAAAAGCTAAGCTTCAACATTTTCAGTATGAGCGTTGGCATTTGCAGATACAATGGCGGCGGTATGAAACAATTACCAAATGCTATTCCTGACGATGGTTTGCTGGATATGACCATCATAAAAAAAATGGGTATGGGAACATTGCTGGCTCAGTTGCGAAACCTGTATTCAGGCACTTTTATTAAACACCCCAAGGTGGCCACATTCACAGCCCAAAATATTCGTATCACATGCAGGCGAAAAGGTTTTATGATGGAAGCCGATGGCGAAAGCCTCGGTGAATCGCCCTTTGATGTCAATATTATTTCAAAAGCCTTAACTACAATTATTCACAAAACACCATGACCGAAAAATCGCCCGAATCAGTTTATCAACAGTATAGGGATACCTACCACGCAGCACATCAAAAAATCCTGAAGAGAATTTCAGGTGTCGGACTGCTTCGCATTGTGGTTTTCCTTTCGGGGATGGTGGCACTATATCTTTCCACAAACTACACTGCATGGCATGTTGCGGTTATATCAACAGTTTTTGTTTCCACTTTTATTGGTATTGTAATTTGGCATGCCCGCCTGCATAAAAATGCAGATGAATTGGCCCGTTTGCTGCACATCAATGAAAATGAACTCAAGGCCATCAGTGGCGATTACAACGGTTTTGATGATGGTGCTGAATTTTTGCACCCCGACCACCCCTTTAGCGCCGATCTGGATATTTTTGGAAAAGGTTCAATTTTTCAATATATCAACCGAACTTCAACTGCCACAGGAAAAATCAAGCTGGCTGCATGGTTTTTAAATCCTGAAAAGCAAATACAAGAAATTAAAAGCCGCCATGATGCAATTGCTGATTTAAAAAACAGAATCGAATGGCGCCAAAAATTTCAATCCATAGGACTGTGGCTTCACGATAGCCTTGAAGATAAAAAAGGAATTCTGGAGTGGATGAAAATGCCCGCTGAGTTCAATAGCTGGATTTATAAACTTTTATTAGTTATTGTGCCGGTGATGAGCAGCTTTATGCTTTTCATGCTATTTCATGGTAATATAAGTTTTGAGATTTTTACATTTTACCTGCTGATACCACTTAGTATTGCTTTTAGCAGGACAAAACAGGTTATGGCCAAACACGCCATGCTAAGTAAAAAAGCGGAACTTCTTGAAAAATATGGCAGGCTCATCCACATGATTGCTGAGGAGTATTTTGATTCTGATACTTTAAGCCATGCCAAAGCATCTTTAACAAAGGTGCATAAATCGGGGACTGCACTCAGGAAACTGGCAAAAATCATTCATGCATTCGATAGCCGGCTCAATATTTTTGCCTGGATAATTCTCAATTATTTCATGCTTTGGGATATTTTGCAGGCGCGCAGACTCGAAAATTGGAGAAATACGCATCGCGATGATGTGGAAGAATGGTTTGAGATTTTGGCATATTTTGATTCCCTCAGCAGCCTTGCATGCTTTTGGTACAACCATCCTGGTTTCGTACTTCCCGAACCTCAGGAAAAGCAATTTTTACTCGAAGCCAAAGATTGTGGCCATCCCTTGCTCAAGGCGGCAACCAGAGTGGATAATCCGGTCTCGTTTGCTGGCTGGAGAAACTTTATCATTGTTACAGGTGCCAACATGGCCGGGAAGAGTACCTATCTGCGCTCGGTTGCTATAAATTTCATTCTCGCCATGACAGGGGCTCCGGTTTGTGCTACACAATTTGCATTTTCACCTGCCGGAATTTTTACAAGTATCCGCACACGCGACAACCTGCTGGAAAGTGAATCCTACTTTTTTGCTGAGCTCAAACGGCTTAAAGCCATCATCGACAAGCTTGAATCAGGAGAAAAACTTTTTATCATACTTGATGAAATTCTCAAAGGAACCAACTCAAAAGATAAGCAGGAAGGTTCAAAGGCCCTGCTCAAGCAACTCATTCGCTTCGATTCGGCAGGATTAATTGCCACCCACGACCTTACCCTCGGTGCCTTAATCGATGAATATCCTGCGAATATCCGGAATAAAAGATTTGAAGTGGAGATAAAAAATGACGAGCTGGATTTTGATTATAAGCTGAAAGATGGTATTTCACAAAATCTAAATGCCACCTTCCTGATGAAAAAAATGGGTATCACCATTTAATAAATAAACCATCAGATACAAAACACAAAACCAGCCTTTCCATGAAATAGTTTCCTGATGCCTGATTCTTTCACCTGAATTCCTTTTACTGATTCCTTGTTGACTTTCAGCCTTTGGTGTTTGTATCTTCGGTTCCGTTTGTAAATTTGATGCCATGATTGGAATATTTCTATATCTGAAGTTTAATCATCCAGCAAGCATAGGTAACTGGTTTAAACCTCTTGAAGGCATGATAAATAATCGAAGTCAAAGATTTTTTAGACAACTGTTTCTGCACAAAAACAACACAAAAAAAGCGAAACCCAAATGCTTTAAATGATTCCCTGTAAGGCTGGATTCCACCAGGTTGCATTTGATTTGAATAACTGCTTGATTTACACAAATCCCCTTAACAAATTCAATCGTGGTTTCCGGCCTTTTCCTTTTTTTAGTTATTGAGTTATTGGGTTATTGAGTAATTGGGTTATTAAGTTATTGAGT
>JAIOZV010000193.1 GCA_021740425.1 Bacteroidales bacterium
GTTAAGTAATGACAGGTAAAGTACTAAATATCAAAGATTGCAGCCCATTTCAACTGCAAAGTGGTTTGGAAGTAAAGTGCCCCGCAATCGGCCACTACTCATACAATTCCATTTATTGGCAATGAATGTAAAAAGACAGACACAACAGACAGATACGATATTGACAAAATTAAAATAAGAAAGGATTTAGCTCTTCGTCAGAACAGTGCAAATCCGGATGAATAGATTTTGTTTTTTCTTCCCCACGCAAAAAAAAGCCTGCCCACATTGCACATCCAGAATCTTTGGTAGGCGTGTGTTCAAACCAATTGCGAAAGCTTGCGGGTAGCTAATGAACTGCAACCTTAAGTTCTCTTCACAGCCACAAAAGGTTTTATTCCTGCACTGTGCCGCTCTTTATTTTCGTATCCTTATCCAAACCTTCAAGCACCTGAATATTGATGCCATCGGAAAGACCGGTTTTTATAAATCTTTTTTCGAAAATCTGTGGTTCGGTTTCAATTTCCACATACACCGAATCATTTTCAAATTTGATCAAACTTTCCTGTACGGCCAGCACAGAGTCGACTCTTTGGAGCACAATGTCGGCATTGGCGCTGTATCCGGCACGGACAAACTGGTTGTCTTTAAGCTTAACTGCGGCTTTGATCTCAAATTGAATGGCTCCATTTTCCTCTACTCCTTTGGGGGAAATATGCTCGAGAATAGCAGTAAAACTTTCCTCCTCAATGGCTCCGATGGTTAGAATCAATTCCATACCTTCCTTAATTTTCCCCACCTCGGTTTCATCCACCTTTCCTTCGAAAACCATTTCGCCCATATCAGCAACATTGGCGATGGTTGTTCCTTCGTTGAAGGTATTGGATTCGATAACAGAATTTCCTTCCTCAACGGGAACATCCAACACCATTCCATCAATTGTTGACCGAATAAGCGTATTGGTGGTTTGTCCGGTGCTTTTAGTCTGACCTTCCTTGATGAGTTGTAAGTTATTTTCGGATGCTTCAACTTCCTGTTTTGCCTGGCGGTAAGCTACCTCTGCATTTTCAAATTCTGAGGCAGCAATCACATTTTTATCAAACAGTTCTTTTTGCCGCTTGAAGTTGGCTTGTGCGTTCGACAGCGAAATTTTGGCCTGTTCCAGCCTGGATTCAGCATTGTTGAGATTAAGCATATTTGGAATTATGCGTACTTTGGCAATGAGGTCTCCTTCTTTTACATAATCGCCGGCTTCAACATAAAGGGCATCGATGATTCCCGAAACAACCGGCTTAATGGCAATTTCCTTACGGGGAACAATGGAGCCGGTAGCCACTGTTTTTTTTATAATGGTCTCATAAAAAGGCGATGCTGTTGTGTAAACTACCGGTTTGGTTTGTGATTTATCGTAAAGATAATACAGCGTGCCGCCAAAGATTGCCAGTACAATTACCCCTATCAAAATCTTGAAGAATGTTTTCATATTTGTTTCAATTTTTAAATTTTCTAACTTTTAGTGTTTTTATTAAAAATGACAAGGCATGATTTGTCATTATAACTGAAGGATAAAGAATTGATTTCACATTTCATTCCCGGATAGATCTGTTGAGGCTTATTCATCGCGCAGGGCATCGATGGGTTTAATACTTACAGCACGCCGTGCAGGAATCATGCCGGCAAATGCCCCACTGATAACCAAAACAACCAGTGCTTTGATGGCTACCGAAAAATCGACAGAAGGATTGCTAAACATCCCTGTCGATGCTCCGGATTGCGCCAGCAGGTAATTTACAAGCTCGATAACTGAAACGCCGAACACGAGGCCTATATATCCCGCAAGTGCAGTTAGGAAAATGGATTCGGTAATAATCTGAATCATAACGGAGCCCGGAGTAGCACCAATAGCCCGCTGAATTCCAATTTCCTGAGTTCGCTCTTTCACGATAATCATCATAATATTGCTCACTCCCACCACCCCAGCCAGAAGCGTTCCGATGCCTACAATCCATATCAGTACATTGATTCCTCTAAAAAGGTTTGTCATTTTCATAAACTCCTCTTCCACATTGGCCGATCCGATTGCCCGGTCATCAGCCGGGGCGATGCGATGCCTCTGCTTCAGGAACTCCCGGGCTTTGGTTTCAACCACCGAAACAGGAACCTTTTCCTTCGCTGTCATCGAATACCACCCTACAATGTCGCCCAGGTTGTAGGTACGTTGCAAAGTAGTGAATGGCAGAAATATTTGCTGGTTTTCGTTTTCAGCCTGCTGATCATTCTTTTTTGATTTGCAAAGTCCGACCACCTTAAACCAAACACCGTTTATTCTCAGGTATTTTCCGATGGGCTCTTCTCCGTGTTCAAACATTTCCTCATAAACCCTTTGTGCTATCACGACATTTTTACGGTAGCCATCAATATCAAGGTCATTGATAAATCGTCCCTTTATCATTTCCATGGGATCGATGAGGTTGTATGCAGGATAGTCGCCCTGAATTCTAAAACTACCGGTGCGTTCTCCCCTGATTACATTATTGTCGCCATTGCGGCTGAACCCCTGTATTCTTGGGGCAATGTATTCAATTTCGGGGATGTTATCGAGCAATGCCTTAGTATCGCTGTTGTTGAAATTGAAAAATCTTCCGCGCGGCAGGCCTTTATAAGGCATCGAGGTGCGCTGGGTCCACATAAACATGCTATTGGTGGCCATATCGCCCATGCCGGTATTTACACCATTGCGCAATCCGGTTCCTGATCCAAGCATGACTATGAGCATAAAAATGCCCCAAAACACACCAAATGCAGTGAAGAAAGTGCGCAATTTATTTTCCTTCAGCGTACTAAAAATTTCTTTCCAACTGTCAGGATCGAAGAATCTCATTTTGTTTCGGTTATTCGTTATTCGTTATTCGTTATTTGTTATTTGTTAATCGTTATTTGTTAATCGTTATTTGTTAATCGTTATTCGCTATTTGTTAATCGTTATTCGCTGAGTCCCGAAGTTTCGGGAAAGTCCCGCCTTTGCGAAATTGATGGTCATTTGTTGTCATTTATGGTCATTCGTTGTCATTGGATGTGCTTTCATATTACCTACAATAAACCTTCGAACACATTAAACTATTTAACTTTGAACCCTGAACTTCTAAACTTTTAACTTTAGCTCACTCTATGAACTTTTAACTTTTAACTCCAATATTCCATCACTCCACCACTCCATCTCACCACCACTCCTTTCTACCCTCTACCTTCTATCTTCTACCCTCTACCTTCTATCTTCTACCCTCTACCTTCTATCTTCTAACCTCTACCTTCTATCTTCTAACCTCTACCTTCTATCTTCTAACCTCTACCTTCTATCTTCTAACCTCTACCTTCTATCTTCTAACCTCTACCTTCTACCTTCTAACCTCTATCCTCTTTATTCATCCCTTAAAGCTTCTACGGGTTTTATGGAGGCAGCTCTGCGGGCGGGCACAAAACCAGCTATTGCCCCTGCCAGTACAAGTATTATTGTGGCTCCGATTGCAATATTGAAATCAACTTCGGGATTGGCGAAATAATCAGTTGAGGGCAGAAACCCGGATGCAAGTTCGAGCAAGCCCACACCCAAAACAAGCCCTATATACCCGGCAAAGGCTGTAATTAAAACCGATTCCTGCAATATCAGGCTAACGATGGACCATGGGGTAGCTCCCATCGACTTGCGTATCCCGATTTCTTTGGTACGTTCCTTTACCACAATCATCATAATATTACTTACGCCAACAATTCCTGCAATGATGGTTCCGATGCCTATGATCCATATAAATAAACGGATGCCTGCAAAAAGATCCATAAATTGCTGAAAATTTTCGATGGAATTAAATACAAAAAGTGCCCTTGGATCGGCAGGATTGAATTTATACTTTTGAGCGAGCAAGGCTCTGGCTTCATCAAGTACTACATTGCTTTCTTGTGTATTGGCATCATCGAGCATGAGGCAAACATTGCGAATTGAATTGCCCATATTAAAAACGCGTTGTGCTGTGGTAATCGGGATATAAACTCTGGAAACATCGCGGTCGCCGCCGGGATCATCAAACCAACCTACCACCTTGAAGGGAACTCCATTTATTTTGATGTATTCACCAACAGGTTCGTGTTGTTTAAAAAGCGCTTCTTTGACAACTTTCCCCAAGACTACAGCTTTGCGAAAGTTTTCCACATCATAATCGTTGATGTATCTCCCCCTGGTCAACTCCAAAGATTCAACATAGTAATATTCAGGGGTAACTGCAAAAATATCAAATGAACCGTATTCATTTTTATAGGAAAGATTTTGCCCGTTAAATACGAAGGTTCGGGAAGAGCTTTTGTCAACATCATCAATGGCTCCAAGCATTTGCTTGTCATCGTTTTCAAAACGCAAAAAACGCCCCGCCTTCATACCTTTGTAGGGCATACTGGTAATTCCGCTATTAATGGAGATGTAGTTCACTGCATCGCCTTCAAACTCGCGTTTCACTCCGTTTTCCAAACCATAGCCTGAGCCCAACAGAACGATCAGCATAAAAATTCCCCAGGCCACACTAAATCCAGTGAGGAAGGTTCGTAATTTATTTTTACGGATCGTACTGAAAATTTCCTGCCATTTATCTAAATCAAACATAGTTTATGTGATTGGAGTGATGGCGTGTTGATGTGATTTCCCATTTTTAATATTCGATTCAATAACTCCGTCTTTAAGGCGGATGATACGATTTGTACGATGGGCAATGTCGTTTTCGTGGGTAACAATGAGGATGGTAATACCCATTTCGTTGATTTCTTTAAAAATGTCCATTACCTCATGGGATGTTTGTGAATCCAGCGCTCCGGTAGGCTCATCTGCAAGGATAACCTTTGGCTTGGCCACAAGTGCACGGGCAATAGCAATTCTTTGTTTTTGACCGCCCGAAAGTTCGTTGGGATGATGATCAGCCCATTCGCGTAAACCCATTCGATCAAGATATTCCATGGCCATAAGGTTGCGCTTTTTTCTGTTAACTTTTTGATAATACAATGGCATGGCAACGTTTTCGAGTGCATTTTTGAAGGAAATCAAATTGAACGATTGAAAAACAAAGCCAATCAGTTTATTTCTGTATTGAGCTGCTTTGGTTTCGTTTAAATTCCTGATCTCATGATTATCCAAAAAATAGTTACCCTGATCGTGATGATCCAGCAGGCCGATTACGTTGAGCAGGGTAGATTTACCCGATCCTGATGAACCCATGATGGATACCATTTCCCCTTTTTCTATTTCAAGGTCGATCCCCTTGAGGACGTGCAATTTGTTGGATCCGGTGACGTAGGTTTTATGTATGTTCTGAAGACGAATGATGCTCATTGTACCAGTTTTAATTTTGTTTTGAATAACCCCTCCGGTTTAGCAGTTATTGTGCCAATGTCCCCAATCGTTTTTCATTCAACACTTTATAAGGAGAACGAATGGGGGTTTTTGATTTACATGTTCGGATTTGTACATACTTTGTGCGCAATCGTTCGTGAAGGTCATATCATTTGATTTCGATAAGGTCATCGGATTAAACGGATTGATCGAATTTGTGAACTGCATTGTTTGGGTGATTCGGCTAATCCGATGATTATTTTTCCGGGACAGACATCTTTTGATATTCTTTCATCGAATTAAACGGATTGATCGAATTTGTGAACTGCATTATTTGGGTGATTCGGCTAATCTGATGATCATTTTTCCGGGACAGACATCTTTTGATATTCTTTCATCGGATTAAACGGATTAATCGAATTTGTGAACTGCATTATTTGGTTAATTCGACTAATCCGATGATTATTTTTCCGGGACAGACAACTTTTGATATTCTTTCATCAAATTAAACGGATTGATCGAATTTGTGAACTGCATTATTTGGTTATTTCGGCTAATCCGATGATCATTTTTCCGGGACAGACATCTTTTGATATTCATTCATCGGATTAAACGGATTAATCGAATTTGTGAACTGCATTATTTGGGTGATTCGGCTAATCCGATGATTATTTTTCCGGGACAGACATCTTTTGATATTCTTTCATCGAATTAAACGGATTAATCGAATTTGTGAACTGCATTATTTGGGTGATTCGGCTAATCCGATGATTATTTTTCCGAAACATTTCTCCTATGTTTTTTTCCATCGGATTAAACGGATTGATCGAATTTGTGAACTGCATTATTTGGGTGATTCGGCTAATCCGATGATCATTTTTCCGGGACAGACAACTTTTGATATTCTTTCATCGAATTAAAGGGATGAGTAGAATTCAGCTACCATCCTATTCGTACTTCAAGGATGCGGCAGGGTTGGCGGAGGCTGCCCGGAAGGCTTGAAAAGAAACCGTTATTATGGCAATAAAAAAAGATACCAAGCCTGCATAAATGAAAATGTCCCAATTTTCTGCTATGTTAATTCTGTATGCAAATTGCAGAAGCCATTCTTCCATCATAAAATAGGCCAGCGGCCAGGCAATGAAATTGGCAAGCACAATCCATTTTGTAAAATCTCTTGTGAGCATAATGGCCAGTCCTACGGCATTAGCTCCAAAAGTTTTTCTTATGCCGATTTCCTTTGTTCGCTGCTCGGCCAGATAAGATGACAATCCAAACAAGCCGAGGCAGGCGATAAAAATGGCAATAATGGTGAAATAGACATACATTTTCGACAGGCGGATTTCTGCATTGTAAAGGTCGTGAAAAGACTGATCCAGAAATTCGTATTCAAACGGAAACTCAGGTTCCAAACGATTCCAGGCATCGTTGATATTGGCCAGATGGACTTTAATATCGCCTTTTTCAAGCCTTATACACAAATTCCTCAAATCAAAGCGGGGCAGATAAAACAGAAAGGGCTCAACCTTATCATGTAACGATGCAAAATGAAAATCATCCACAACACCTATTACATGGTAGCTAAATTCGTTCATCGGATCTCCCGGCTTAATCTTTTTCCCTATCACATCTTCGCCCCAACCCAACTTTTGCCAAAGTGTTTTATTGATTATCACAGCATTGGAATCGGTGGAAAATTCGGGTGAAAAATTCCTCCCACGGAGCATTTCCATGCCCATTGTATAGATGTAATCAAAATCGATACCTGCATGAAAAATCAACCAGGGATCATTTGCACTCTGCCCTTCGGGGAAATAAGCACTACCATCAGAACCCGCGCCGGGGATGAGCGTTGAAGCACTTATAAATTCTACGGCAGGAATCTTTTTCAATTCATGTTTCAGGATATTTACATTCTCGCGCAGTCGTTGATTCCGAAGTTCGACAATCAAAACACGTTCTTTATCAAAACCCAAACGGCTATTTTGAACAAAATCGATTTGCTCATTAATAATTCCGGTTCCGATGATTAGAAAAATGGAAATGGCAAACTGAAAAATCACCAGAATATTCCGTAGTGAAACATTTTGACGATTACGCATACCAAAACCTTTTATAACAGATGCCGGCTTGAATGAAGAAAGATAAAAAGCAGGATAGCTTCCTGCAATAAACCCTACCACAATTGCCAAAGCAGCATATTTGGCGATCATCACCGGATTTGACAAAACCGACCTGTCGAGCCTCCTTCCAACTATTTCACCAAAATATGGAAGGAAAATTTCAACCATTAAAAGTGCAATGATCAGGGTAAACAAGCTAAGGATTACACTTTCGCTTATGAACTGATAAACAAGCTGCCTTTTAACGGCACCATGTACTTTTCTTATTCCTACTTCTTTTGCCCGCCTGGCCGATCGCGCAGTTGTTAAATTCATAAAATTGATACAGGCTATAAGCAGGATAAAAATAGCGATTGCCGAAAAGGTGTAAACATAAGAAATGCTGCTATTTTGTGATAATTCAGCCATCAGATTTGAATGCAGGTGGATATCTGCCAAAGGCTGAAGAAAAGCATTAAATTCCATTTGAAAGTTTTCGAAAATTTCTGGTGATTCGCCGGATTCGATGATAATTTTTTTCATTATCACCTTTTCTATTTTACTTTCAAACAGTTTTTCATCAGTATTTTCGGCCAGTTTGATGTAGGTATAAAATGCCAGTGACCCCCAGTTTCCCTGATTTCCGGAGGGGTCGATTTTATCAATGGATGCCCATGAAATTACTGCCGGAAAATCGAAGTGTGTATTATTCGGGATGTCTTCGATGACGGCAGTTATGCGAAGGTTAAATTCATTATTAAGTTCTATAATTTCACCAACAGGGTTTAGCTCTCCAAAGAATTTTTGAGCCATCGAAGATGTTATTACGATAGATAAGGGTTCATAAAGTGCGGTATGCAATTCGCCAAATTTTGGCTTAAAATCGAAAATATCAAAAAACGATGAATCGGCCATGATCAAATCGCTTTGGTAAAACTTTTTATCAATGTTCGACAGTAGGGCTTCCTGGCTGATATTTCTTATCCTGACAGCATTTTTCACCTCCGGATATTCACTTTTTAGTGTCGGGGCAAGAGGTGCCGGACTAACAGCTGCATTAAAAAAATCTCCCGACATTCGGCCATCCACAGCCACACGGTATATTCGTTCGTG
>JAIOZV010000194.1 GCA_021740425.1 Bacteroidales bacterium
GGTATCGCCTATAGCTGGGTAAATACAATCCATGGGAAAGGATGGAATCTGATTTTACGGCTTTACAGCCCACAACCCGATGATAACAAATCCTGGAGACCTGGTGAAATTGAAGAAGTGAATGTATAAAAAGAAAGGCTCCTTTAAAAAATTTAAGGGCGCAATGAATAAGTTTTAACTATTAAAACATGGAAAAGAACAGATTAAAAGAATCGAGAGATAATAAAACCCCCTGGAAAAAATGGGGTCCCTATTTAAGTGAACGTCAGTGGGGAACAGTGCGTGAGGACTATAGCCCAAACGGCGACGCCTGGAATTTTTTCACCCACGATCAAGCTCGCTCACGTGCATATCGCTGGGGAGAGGATGGTATTGCCGGCATTTCCGATGACAAGCAACGCCTTTGTTTCTCAGTTGCTCTCTGGAACGGCAAAGATCCGATCCTCAAAGAACGGATGTTTGGTTTGACCAACAGTGAGGGAAATCATGGCGAGGATGTTAAGGAATACTACTTCTACCTCGACAACACCCCTACACATTCGTACATGAAGTATCTCTACAAATACCCTCAGGCAGCCTATCCCTACGCCGACCTCTTGCAAACCAATGCAAAGCGTTCCCGCGAAGAGATGGAGTACGAATTGCTCGACACAGGCGTATTTAACGAAGACCGCTACTTTGATGTTTTTATCGAGTACGCCAAGGAAGGCCCTGATGATATTCTAATAAAAATAACCGCAATTAACCGGGGGCCGGAAGCCGCTGATTTGCATCTTCTGCCTACCCTCTGGTTCCGAAACGACTGGTCGGCATGGATTGCTGATTCCAACAGGGCAGCATCTAAACCTTCACTCAAGCAAAGCAAATCGCCTAAAGGTACGAAGGCTGTTACAGCCAACCATTCCCTTTTGGGCGAATTTGTTTTATCATGTGAGGGCGATGTTCCGCTACTCTTCACCGAAAACGAAACAAACCATGAATTGCTTTTCCCGGGAACACCCAACGAAAGCAGACATGTTAAAGATGGCATCAACAACTTTGTGGTTCAGGGTATCCACGAAGCAGTTAACCCAAAATTGGAGGGCACAAAAGCTGCGGCGCATTACCAGATGACTATTGGTTCCGGAAAGGCTTCTGTAATACGGTTAAGACTGACTAAAAAATCGGCGGACAATAAAGTATCGTCTTTCGGGAAAACGTTCGATTCCATTTTTGATGTCAGATTGCATGAAGCAGATGTATTTTACAAATCAGTGATCCCACCCACAACTAACCCAGATGAAGCCAACGTGATGCGTCAGGCCCTTGCGGGAATGCTCTGGAGCAAACAATTCTTCTTCTTTGATGGCGATAATTGGCTGGATGAGCATAATTCCAACCCTTTACATTCAGGATTTGATTATGCCCGAAATTCAGATTGGTACCACATGCTGAATGAGGATATCATTTCAATGCCCGACAAATGGGAATATCCATGGTATGCAGCCTGGGATCTGGCATTCCACACACTTCCCCTCTCCATTGTGGATCCCGATTTTTCAAAGCAACAAATGAATTTGATGCTCCGTACACTGTACCTTCATCCAAACGGGCAGATGCCGGCCTATGAATGGAATTTCAGCGATGTTAACCCACCCGTTCATGCATGGGCATCGATGTTTCTCTATTATACCGATAAGGCATTGCAGGGAAAGGGAGATGCGGATTTCCTGAAGTCAATTTTCAACAAACTGTTGCTAAACTTTACATGGTGGCTGAACCGCAAAGACCGTTACGGTAAGAACGTTTTTGAGGGCGGTTTCCTCGGCCTAGATAATATCGGCATCTTCGACCGCAGTGCACCACTGCCCACAGGTGGCAGCCTTGAGCAGGCTGACGGCACAGCATGGATGGCGCTTTTTAGTCAAAATATGGCCGAAATGGCACTTGAATTGGCGAAAGATGACCCGGCTTATGAAGACATGGTGGTGAAATTTTTTGAACACTTCCACTTCATTGCTGCTGCCATGAACAAGTCAGGCCACGACGGAATGTGGGATGAAGAAGATGGTTTTTATTATGATATTCTAAGGCTGCCCGACGGCAGTGCCAGTCGGCTCAAGGTACGTTCTTTGGTAGGCTTGCTGCCCCTGTGCGCCACAACTGTGATTGAAAAGTCACAGCGCGAAAAAATTCCTAATGCAATGGCTCTGATGGTTGAACGCCTAAGAAGGATGCCGGAACTTAAAAATTCTACCCACCCTACAGGACCTGGTCATTTGGGTGAGGCCGAACGTGGAATACTTGCCCTGGTTAACCCGGAACGGCTTCGCCGGATTTTATCAAAAATGCTTGATGAGAAAGAATTCCTGGGCCCCCATGGCATCCGCTCTATTTCCAGATTCCATGAACAGAACCCTTATGTGCTTTTTGCAGGAGGCCAGGAGTACAGGGTGGATTATTTGCCTGCCGAGTCCAACAACGGTATGTTTGGCGGCAATTCCAATTGGCGCGGACCAGTTTGGATGCCTGTAAATATTCTGCTTATCAGGGCGCTTCAACAGTTTTACATGTATTACGGCGACAATTTTAAAATCGAATGTCCTACCGGTTCCGGCAACCTGAAGAACCTGTTTGAGGTAAGTAAAGAAATTTCAGACCGACTGATTAAAACTTTTACCCTAAATGAAGAAGGGCGCCGTCCTGTTTACGGAGGCACAGAAAAGTTTCAAACAGATCCAAACTGGCGAGACTATATCCTGTTTTACGAATACTACCATGGAGACAATGGCGCCGGGCTGGGTGCCAGCCACCAGACAGGCTGGAGCGGAGTCGTTGCCAAGCTAATTCAGCTTTATGGCATCATAGATCAAAAACAATTGCTTCAGCTTGGAAAAACTACTGGTTTTGTCGAGGGTACTCAAAGTACATGAAAGGTTAAATTATGATGAACTTGCCAAAATACCCATCACTTTATCAGATCAATACCAGAGTTTGGATTACTGAATTGTCTGAAACCCTCGGGCGAAAGGCTATACTCGATGATGTGCCCGATGCCGAACTCGATCGTTTTGCATCAATGGGTTTTGACTGGATTTGGTTTTTAAGTGTATGGACCACCGGAGATACCGGCCGCAGCATCTCAATGCAAAATCCGGAATGGCGGAACGAGTTTGAAGAAACCCTACCAGACCTTCAGGAACAGGATATCGGTGGTTCAGGATTTGCCGTAGCAGCTTATAAAGTTCATCCTGGACTTGGTGGAGATTATGCGCTGAAGAGGCTCCGCACCAGGCTCAAAAAACGGGGCATAAAACTGATGCTCGATTTTGTCCCTAATCACATGGGGCCTGATCACCCTTGGATTCAGGAGCATCCTGATTATTTTGTGTCTGGGACAGCACATAATCTCCAAAATGAACCACAGAATTACACCAGTCACAAAAGCAAGAAGGGCGATATGATATTTGCTTATGGCCGTGATCCATATTTTGCCGGATGGCTCGACACGGTGCAACTCGATTACAGCAATCCTGAAACTGTTGAAGCTATGTCCGGAGAACTTCACCGCATCTCCGGGCAATGCGACGGGGTGAGGTGCGATATGGCGATGCTGGTTCTGCCGGAGGTTTTTGAAAGAACATGGGGGCGTAAGGCTCAACCATTCTGGCCCATCGCTATAAAGTCAATTCATGAAAGTGTTCCGGGTTTCTGTTTTATGGCTGAGGTTTATTGGGATATGGAGTGGACGCTACAGCAAATGGGATTCGATTACACATACGACAAACGGCTATACGACCGCTTGGTCGAAGGTCATGCCCGCAGCGCCCGGGAGCATCTTTATGCAGGGCTTGATTACCAGAATAATCTTGCACGCTTTCTAGAAAACCATGACGAGCCCCGTGCTGCGTCAACCTTTGGTCTGAAAAAACATGAGGCTGCCGCCGTGATAACCTATTTCTCGCCCGGTTTGAGGTTTTTTCACCAGGGACAATTTGAAGGAAGAAAAAAACGTATCTCCCCGCATTTGGTTCGTGCCCCTCAGGAAATAGCAGATGCGAACCTGCAAAATTTTTATTCGAAATTGATTTTCCTGGTTAAAAACCCTGTTTTTAGAGATGGCCATTGGAAATTGCTCGAATGTGTTCCGTCCTGGCACGAAAATCACTCCTGGGATTCTTTCCTGGTATTTGCCTGGGAAGGAACAGATGGAAATCGTATGCTGATTGCTATTAACTTTGCACCCAATGCGAGTCAGTGTTTTGTCCGTTTGCCCTATCAGGATATTGAAGGAAAATCGGTTCAGTTCGACGATTTGATGAGCCATGAAATTTATATTCGAGATGGCAATGATCTAATGTTGAGAGGCCTTTTCCTGGATATGCCGGCATGGGGATACCACATTTTCGAAATATTTACAACATAAAAAACAATCAAAAATTAATAATTATGAAAGCTATAACTGTTGAACCAAAAAAACCGGGAACTGCCAGATTAATGGAAATGCCGGAACCGGACTCGGGAGATGGTTCCATCCTTGTGGAAGCTATTGCTGTAGGCGTGTGCGGTACGGATGTTGAAATTGTTGAAGGAAAATACGGATGGGCACCTCCCGGCCTGGAGCATCTGATATTAGGCCATGAATCCCTGGGCCGAGTGATAGATCCGGGGAATTCAAAAAGATTCCAGAAAGGCGATCTGGTGGTAGGCATTGTTCGCCGCCCTGACCCTATACCTTGTCCGAATTGCGCAGTAGGCGAATGGGATATGTGCCGTAATGGCCTTTACACCGAACGCGGAATCAAAGAGATCCACGGTTTTATGTCGGAACGCTGGCGCATTGAGCCCGAATATGCAATAAAGATAGATCCTTCTTTAGGAATCCTTGGAGTACTTCTCGAACCAACCACTGTGGTAACCAAGGCCCTGGAACAAATTGGCATGATCGGCCGCCGTTCTTTTTACGAACCCCGCACAGTACTGGTGACAGGTGCAGGCCCCATCGGTTTATTGGCTGCTTTGAGTTTAAAAGTTTTCGGCATTGAAGATATTCATGTTGTCGACAGAATGGAATCAGGGTTAAAACCAGACCTTGTCAGAGAATTGGGGGCAACCTACCACTCATGCAATGTTGCTGATCTTTCTTTCGAACCCGATGCAATTATTGAATGTACAGGAGTAGGTCAGGTAATTGCGCAATCGATTCAAAAAATCAGTCCGAATGGAATTGTTTGCCTTACGGGTGTTGGCCATGGTGGCGTGATGAACCAATCGTCCATTGCTGATATTGCAGCAGCGGCTGTACTGAGAAACAACGTTATCGTGGGAAGTGTAAACGCCAATAAACGGCAATGGTACAGAGCCGGACTGACATTGGCCAGAGCCGACAAATCATGGTTGGCAAAACTCATTACACGACGTGAAAAGCCTGAGTATTTTATGAATGCTTTAGCCAGAACACCTGATGACATCAAGGTGATCATTCAGTTTTCTGATATTTAATGGCGTTCTTGTGGTGGGTCCGATTGAAATTTAAATCAACCAATCAATTTCAAAATGTATGGTGGATGTCAATAATCTGAAATATCGTGTAAATTTTTTTATTTCCGAATTCCTTGGTACGGCTTTGCTCGTAGCAGGTGGCCTGTCGGCGGTTATTTTTATGTTTGGATACGGAAGCCCCATGGAGCAACTCATTCCTGACGTAATGACGCGCCAGATAATCACCGGATTCCTGTTTGGATCTGTTGGGGCTTCGATTGCCCTTTCACCTATAGGAAAGGTTAGCGGTGCCCATATCAATCCGGCAGTTACCATGATATTCTGGTTGTTTCGCAAGATCGAAGGCCGCCTTGCCATTACCTATATATTGGCACAACTTACCGGTGCAATTGCCGGTTGTTTGCCTTTGTTATTCTGGGGTGGAATGGGTAGGAGTGTGGCCTTTGGTGCTACACTGCCTGGCGAAGGATATTCCACGCTAACCGTAATTATGGGAGAGGTTATCACTACATTTACAATGGTCTCACTACTTATTATTTTCATCGGCTTCAGGAAAATCCGTGCTTATACGCCTGCTATTTTCCCCGTTCTTTATGCCATTATGGTTCCATTAGAGTCTGCTATTTCAGGTACAAGCACAAATCCTGCACGTAGTATCGGTCCGTCAGTTATTTCAGGACTGTGGGACGGTTGGTGGATATATTGGATTGGCCCACTGGCAGGGGCATTTCTGGCAAGCGTGGCCTGTAGTTTCCTTGCCAGGCGGATTACAATTGCCAAACTGTATTATTTCGATGGCGAAAGCAAAGGCGATGCGCTGCTGCGCCGAAAAGTCCAGACTGATTTGTAGGGGCTCCTTCAACACCAGGCCATGCAGGGGAAGGTTATTCAAATTTTAGTTTGGGTGTCCCAGCGCGGAAAACAGGAGTAAAAACCCGGAGCTGTATAGAAACAAGCATTGAAAATTGAGAATATGAAATTACTAACGCATCTCCCGTTCCTTGAATTCAAAAATCAACTCCGAAATAGTCGTTTTATTTGGCTTTTGCAGAACCCTTCCGGGATGGGTATTCATTATGTATGAATTCTTGCCTCTCAAAAATTGCCTGGCATTTACAACAAGCGATTGGAATTACTTTTTATTCAACAGCTTTATAAAAGGGTTCGCTGTAATTCCATGCAAAACCACACTTAACAGGATAGCACAAACTGTGGTGATAGCGATCGTATCCTTATTGGGCAGCGGAACATCAAGCACAATTATTGCAAAAACAATGGTAGCAAGTCCGCGTGGCCCAAACCAACCTATAAATAGTTTTGATTTTTTAGAGATGCCAGTTTTTATAAGCGAAAGATAAACAGAACCCATCCTGATAACCGTTAAACTAAGCAAAGCATAAAAAGTGGCTTCCCATGTGATCTCTGGTAGAAATTTTGCAATTACAAATGCACCAAACATAAGCCAGGTAAGCAAACTCATTGTATCACCCGCTCCTTCGGCAGATTCCACCGCATTGTTACCAGGTTTATACTTACTGCTTAGCGTTCCGTAGAGAAATCCTCCTGCAAAACAGGCTATAAAACCACTTCCACCAGCAATTTGCGCAGCTGTAAAACAACTAAATGAAAGTGCGATGATAAGTATTGGTTTCCATGATTCAGATATCCATTTATGTGCTTTTGAAAAATGAATAATCAATACCATCGTCAACGTAATGACCAGGCCGGTTATTAATCCAATACCAATTACTTTGATAAGGAGCAATAAGCCATAGAAGGATTCGAGTCCGTTGCCGGATTGGTTTGCATCAAAAAATGCAATGAACAAAAATAAAACCGGCACACTTATGCCATCATTCAGTCCACTTTCTATATTTAGTGCTTCCCTTATTTTGGATGGCACAGCCTGGTTCGTTACCACTGCTTTCCCAAGGGCAGCGTCTGTAGGAGCAAGCATGGTAGCCAGGATTCCTAATTCTATCCACGAAAAACCATTAAAGATCATAAAGCCGGCAATCATTCCGAATATGATGGTTAAGGGCAGGCCGATTAGTAACAACCGAATGGGTAAACCTGCATTTTTTTTTAAAACCATCAAGTTGGTTTTTGAGGCATCGGTAAATAAAACCAGCGCCAGGGCCAGTTCGGCGATGATACGGTATTCCTCACTCTCTAACTTTACATGCATCAAATCCAGCACAAGCGGGCCGAATATTAACCCAACAATTAAAGCCAGCACCGGGCCACTGATCATAGTTTTATCAATTCGGGTTGCGAATAAGGCGTAAAACAATATGAACAGGGAAAAGATGAATAGATTCTGATACGCCATGGTATGATTAATTTAGATAACAACCGTTTACATGCATGAGTTTCATTATTCGATAAAGATGAATTTCTTTCTCCTTTTAAGCCTTTGATAAGGTATTTCAAAATACCTTAATTCTCAGAGCAAACCCCGTTCCACAAGTTCATAAATAAGTTCAGAGATATGAGCTTTGCCGGTCTTTTCCAGAATATTCCGGCGATGTGAGTTAACCGTATAAACACTCAGGAATAACTTTTCTGCAATTTGTTCTGTGCTCAAGCCTGTTTCGATCAGTTTGATAATTTCAAATTCACGCTTCGAAAAAACATTACCCATTTTGAGCATTTCATCGTCAGGGTATCTGAAATACGACATATCATCCCCTATGTAATAATGGTAACCACACTTGATCTTTTTAGACCAATCAATATTTGTGTGGACTTTTAAAAGGAATACAGTTTTATAGGGTGTCGTGGAATAAAATAAATAGTTTTGAGTAAGGATGTTTGGGTACTCCCCACCGGCATTACGTATTCTGAAGTTCGTTGCCAATAAAAGGGAACCTTTTTTTGCAATGAAAATATCCTGGGCTGCTTTTACTATTTTGGATCTGCCAATGTTAAGCCTTTGGAGGTCATCCGGGTGTGTGGCCTCCATAAAATGGTAAAAGGAGACATCTTCAGGTTCAATACCTATCATTTGCCTGCTCCGTTTGCTGGCAAATAAAATTTTCATGTGTATTACATCAGCAATAT
>JAIOZV010000195.1 GCA_021740425.1 Bacteroidales bacterium
TACCGATCGGCATCGGTAATTTCACCATCGCCATTCCTGTCAACATATAATCCCTGAATCGGTAAACCATCGGTTCCATACACTTGTTCGTAAACAAAGTATGAATTGGCAGGGTAACCTACACTATGCATTTGGATTGTATTTCCCACGCCACCTGAAATTCCTCCGGTAGCAACGCCTAAATAATCAGGATCATCGGTTGCTGTTAGTTTGGTGATCTCGTTTTTATTGTAGGTGGCATTAAATCCAATTTCCCAGAAAGTATTCTCAGTTGAAACCGGTCGGGTTGTAATTGTAAATTCAACACCTTTATTTTCAAGATCACCAATATTGGTGAGGATAAAGTTTGTAAGGTTGGTTCCTGCAGGCACCGGGATGAAGTTGATCAGGTCTTTGGTTTTTCTTTGATAAATATCGATAGAACCATACACCCGGTCATCAGCAAAGCCATAGTCGATTCCAAAGTTAAGCGTTGAGGTTTCTTCCCACTTAATATTGTAATCGTAACCGGCTGGGCGAAGTGTGTAATAATACTGGTTGCCAAGCTGATATTGAGCGAACTGATTACTTTGAATATAACGGGGAAGGTAAGGATAATCACCCTGACCAATATTCTGCTGCCCGGTTATACCATAACCTACGCGAAGTTTTAAATTGGATAATGTTGCCCCCCCTTGCATCCAGGGCTCATCAATAACTTTCCATGCGAATGCTGCTGACGGGAAAAGACCCCAGCGGGTATCTGGCGAAAAACGTGATGTACCGTCATTACGGAGTGTGAAGGTCAACAAATATCTGTCTTTAAAGGAATAGTTGAACCGGCCAAAGAAAGAAACCAGATAGCTTTCGGTAGGATTATCAACGGTATCAATGTTAAAGGTTCTTTTGGGATCTCCAAAGAAATTTTTCTGATAAACACCCGGCCGACCCGATACAGGATCTATCGTAAATTCTCTTGAATAATTGCCATTTACTGCATAATCCTTTCTGTAGAAATGCTGCCATGAATAACCGGCCATTACATCAAAACGGCTTTCAATACTTTTGATTTCCTTAACATAATTAAGGTAAAAATCCAAAAGATCGTTTTCCTTTTCTTGTTCATAGGAATTATATGTTCCACCACCATTCAACGGGTCGTAAGACCAGGGTGCATAATCAGGAACAATTACATCGCCGCTTGATTTTGAATGATCCATCCCGAGGTTTAAATTTGCTCTCAATTCGGGAAGTATGTGCAATTTGTAATCCAGTTGGACATTACCAATAATTCTGTTAACGTTGGATTGATCATCGCGCATATTGAGTAATGCAACCGGGTTGCTTGAGCCCTGTTCTACAGGTTGATCGGTTCCATTGCTTTGAATCCAGGCATTGTAACCGCCATAGTTGGTCTGAGGCATCAAAACAGTATCTGCTGTACCATCGCCATCTACGTCATCAGTATAATAAGGATTGTACACCTGATCGGTATTTACCGGTTTGGTAGGATCATACTGCACGGCAGCTCCAATTGCTCCACGATCGGCAAAAGTGTTTTGAACATTGGTATATTTTACACTCACATCTACTTTCAAATGATCATCAAAGAAAGTTGGATTTATTACAGCATTAATAGTGGTACGTTTGAGATTATCTGTTTTAAGAATACCATCCTGATCCGAATAACCAATCGACAGGCGATAGGGCAGAGTTTTGTATGCACCTGAGATGCTGATGTTGTGATCCATACCAAAGGCATTTTGGTATATCTCATCCTGCCATGTTGTACTTGCATCACCCAAAAGGCCAACCTGATTGGGATATCTTTCTTCAACTTCAGTGCGGAAAGCACCGGCATCAAGAACATCAACAGTTTTTATAGGCGAATAGTAAGAAAAACTCCCTGTGTATCCAACGGATAGCGGAGAACCTTTTTTTCCTTTTTTGGTGGTGATGATGATAACACCATTTGATGCACGCGAACCATAGATTGCAGTGGCAGATGCATCCTTCAGTACCGTAAAAGTCTCAATATCATTGGGATTGATAGTATTCAACGGGTTTCTCATACCTGAAACGCCATCATTATCCACTGGAACTCCATCAATAACGAATAAAGGATCATTACTTGCTGAAAGTGAAGAACCACCCCTGATACGGATTGTAGCACCCTCGCCGGGAGCACCACCACCATTAATGATTTGTACACCGGCAATTTTTCCGGAAACCAGTTCGGTTGGCGAAGTAATTGCACCTTTGTTAAATTCTTTTGCATCAATGGCCGTAACAGAGCCTGTTGCATCTTCCTTTTTTTGAACACCATAACCAATCACAACAAACTCTTCGAGCGCTGTGGATGTCATCATTAGTGCTACATTTACAGTATTACCGGGCTGAACCTGTAATTCCTGTGTTTCGTACCCCACAAAAGAATAAACCAATGTGGTGTTTGGCTCAACTGTAATGCTGTAGTTTCCGTTTATATCCGTAACGGTACCCTGCACAGTCCCTTTAACAACAACAGTTGCCCCGGGAAGTGTAGAACCGTCGAGCGCATCAGTGATCACACCGGATACCACACCGCTCTGTGCGAAACCTGTCAGGCCAATAGCCAGCATCGACAGGAGCAAAATCATTTTTGCTGATAGATGTTTTACCATAACACAATGTTTAATTAGTTCTCATTTTATTTAAGTTTAACAATAAATAATTTTCATCATTTTAAAACAGATGCAAAATTAATAAAAAGTAAGTCATAAAATTAACATACTGAGGGATATAAAAAAAGTAGAAAGACAAAACCACTAACAAATTAATTAACAATAATTTAACTTTCGGGATCACCTGGAACATATAAAAATTTCGGTGTGATATTTGTAACAATCCGACAACATTATTACAGGAAAAATTTCAAATAGATTTTACAAACAAAATTTATTTTATTTTTGCATCCAAACAAATCAAGTTTAAGTCAATATTAAATAATTCGTCTTACTAAAATTTAAATTATTATGAGAAAACTATTACTATCAATTCTGATGCTCACAATCTTTGGGCTTTGGACAAATGCACAAACTATCGAAAATTTCGAGAGTATTACAATGAACCTTTTTTCAGGTGGAACCAATGGAGCCATAAGTGTTGTGGCTAACCCCGACACAGCGGGAAATCCCAGCATGTATGTAGGCAAAATGGTACGCGGTTTTGACGGCGACCCATGGGCAGGCTGGTATTCTGATGTGGATAGCCCGATTGATGTAACTGCTTACAGATACGTTCATGTGAAAATCTGGAAACCACGTATCAGCCCCATCGTATTTAAGTATGAATGGGACGGTGGAAATTCTGGTGATGTTAATCCCATGACTCCCCAGGCGACCGAAAGCATGTGGGAAGATTTCGTTTTCGACATGAGTGTCGTTACCAATGAAGCCACAAGAATCGTTCTTATTCCTGATTTTGAAACTCCTTTGACCCTTACCGAAGACATCATACTCTATTTTGATGATCTTTATATTAATGATGATCCTGCTGTTGGAAGCGATCCAGTTATGGTTTTAGAAAATTTTGAAACTATTCCTCTAAACTATATGCTTGGCGGTGAAGAAGATATGAGCTACATGGAATTGATTCCAAACCCAGATGCCAATGGAATCAACGTTAGCCCCTATGTTTGTCATTTTTTCCGTGATATGAACGGTGTGCCATGGGGTGGTTTCTGGTCAGGTTTACCCTCAGAAATTGATGTGACCGACAACAAATATGTACACGTAAAAGTTTGGAAACCCCGCATCAGCCCTATTAAATTCAAAATTGAAGGCGGTGAAGCCGGAACTATTGAAGTTGAAAGCATGTACCCTCAAACCATGACCAATGCATGGGAAGATATTGTATTTGATTTCAGTGAAAAAACAGGTACTTATCCAATCATTGCCTTCATGCCTGACTTTGTCGATCCGGTTGGCTTAACCGAAGACATTGATATTTATTTTGATGATATCATTTTAAATAATGATCCTAATCCCATGATGAATGCAAATGTTACCATCAATCTTGATATGACCGATGCTATTGGTTACGCAAGCGAAGTTGTATTTGATCCCACCATACATAATGTTTATATTGCCGGTGATTTTGCAGGTTGGTCTCAACCAGGTTCTGAACCTTCCTTAATGCTTTCTACTGAAGACAATATTCATTACTCAATTTCACTTGTGATAAATGATGGCCCTGTACAATTCAAATATTTCTTTGCAGAAACAGGAGTACCCTCTTGGGATAATGGTGAATGGAATGGTGATCCTAACAGGCAGCATATCATTATGGGTGAGACAAACTTTGACCATGTATGGGGAAACAAACCCTCCCTGGTTACTTTCAATGTTGATATGACAGAAGCTGATCCTTTTGACCCTGCAACTGACGAGATTTACATGGCCGGTGAATTATATACTACATGGAATCAGCCAGGAACAGTTCCCCAATATAAAATGTTACCTACTGCCGACAATGAAATGATTTACACTCTTACCCTTGCCCTCTACAACGGAGATCATCAATACAAATACTTCCGGGTTATTAATGGAGAAGCCAGTTGGGATAATGGCGAATGGACTGCCGGTGACAACCGGTTAATAACTGTTGATACTCTTATGGCTGTAAATGATGTATGGGGATCGCCTGCTTCAATTTATAACTATCCTGCAATTACTTTCAACATGTATCCCAATCCTGCTAATGAAAACTTGACCATAAACAACCTTTTGGATGCTGAAAGAATTGACATTTATGATATTACAGGCCAGTTAGTAAGATCATTTGACAACACAAATGCTGTTGAGCAAATGCAAATTAATATTGCTGACCTAACTAAAGGGATGTATATCTTAACTGTTCGTTCAGGAAATTCATCGGTTTCTTCCAAATTGATGAAGTATTAAAATTATTTTTTAAAAAATAAAATAAAAAAGGGGAGAGCTGATCAGCTCTCCCCTTTTTTATTTTATTCAAACATAAACCTTAACCAATGAAATTAAATTTCCCCTTGCAGGCTTTAATTTTAACATGATAAGCAAGGCAAACATATTTTCTGTTTCTTTTAAAGAATATTTCAGCCGCACCCTTGCCGGAAAATCTGTGGTTACTAAAGTTTGCTATATTTTTGCGATGAAGATTTTATGCCTTATAAATTCCACTAAACTGATCATGAGACATATTTTGCAAAATAGAAAACGGTTAAACGGTTAAAACAGATTTTTACTGATCTGTTCAATCTGTGTCATCCGTCTTCAAAAATTTGGATCGAATTTAGATTCTCAATAGTAAGCAAGGCAAGGATAACTCATTGAATCAAAACAAAAAAGGGAAACACTTCATTTGCTTCCCTTTTATGATGGACTATTGAAGATTTTTATTTCTGAATAATCAACTTTTCGGTAAACGAACTACCATCAATATTCATCCTGACTAAATAAAACCCTGAAGGGGTATCTTCTGTTGAAAATTCAACGAGATGAGTACCGGGATTGTGCCTTGATGCTTCGATAATCGTTTGTAATTTCTCACCAAAAAGATTTAACAACTCCACCGATATTGTTTCACTCTGATCAATTTTAAATTCAATGGTAAATTCTTTGCCTGCCGGATTTGGAAAACAATGCATTGAATTTTTGCTTTCCAATCCATTTTCTTCAACAGCATCAGGATCGTAAACAAATCCAATGGCATCAAGTGCAGGTTGAATTTCGGGGTTGGCCATGAATTTCTCCCACAAGAGGCCGCTTCTGTAATTCTCGATCATATCGATAATCGGACCCTGATCGATGGCAAGGTAAGATGTTGCATACCAGCTGACTTCTTCGTTAAAAGAATCGGTAAAGCCATAATTTCCCCAGATTTTATCACCCAGATTCCTGTAAAAATGCTTTAATGCACCCAACGATTCAACCGGGGTATAAGGCATCGATGATAGCGCAGCGGTGGGAGTAATGGTTCCGTTGTCGCGATCTGAGGTTGGCTCGTGCGCCATGTAACCGTATGGATCGTCGCTGGCTGTTAATCCCCAGCAATTTTCGCCATAACCTTCGTAGCTTTTTGGATTGGCAATGCAGTAAGCGCGATTGATTAAAGTGTGGTTTTTGTTATTTTGAAAATAATTGGCGTATTGATCCTTAATATTCCGCGGGTCAAAGCCCAGGTAGGAATAATGTGCAAAAAACAAGGGTCCGCCGTAATCCCAACCTACCCAAAGCTGGTATCCATAGAAAAATTTACCATTCTCATAATAAGATGAGCTTGCCCATCCATCATGCCAAAGCGATGCAGGCACACCATACGTTGGTGAGGCTATCGCCAGCAAATAAATTACTGCCGCTTCGTTGGGCCCTCTCACTTGCATATTCATATCCCAGCCATAGGTTGGCGACCAGTGCCAATACAAATAATTTCCACCATCCTTGCGATACCAGTCCCATTCGACAGTTTCCCAAAGTGTGGTAATTTTCTGAACAATGGCCTGCTCTTCAGATGTTGCCTGATCGAAGTATTGTCGAGCGGCCAGGAGACCCTGCACAAGAAAGGCAGTCTCCACGAGATCGCCACCATTGTCTTTTTCGCTGAACGGGATTACCTGCCCTGTGTTGCCATTTAACCAATGCGGCCAAACGCCGTGAAAGCGATCGGCGGTTTCAAGAAAGTTTAAAATCTTTGTGATGTGAGCCACACCCTGGTCTCTGGTAATAAATCCACGCTCAACACCCACTAAAAGTGCCATTATCCCGAAACCTGTCCCGCCCGAAGTAACAGTATTTCCGGAAGTATTCCGTTCCCTTGCCATTCCCGAAGCAGGATGCGCAAAATCATAAAAATATCTGAAAGTAGCCTCCTGAACCATTTCCAAAAGTTCATCATCGGTCATATCATAGGTAGAAACATCCACTGTATTTGAAAATCCGGATGGTTCGTTCATATCGTTCAAGGCTGTGAGTTTATACTTCAAAGTCAGGTTTGTTCCCTGCTCCCTTACAAAATCCGTATAGATGGTGTCGTACTTTCCAACAACAGCCCGCTTTGCAAAACTTGCTCCTCCATTTATTGATTGATAAATTTCATATCCGTTGAGATTGCTCTCGG
This sequence comes from Bacteroidales bacterium, assembly GCA_021740425.1. GTDB lineage: Bacteria > Bacteroidota > Bacteroidia > Bacteroidales > 4484-276 > SABY01. The sequence continues at coordinate 7,114 of JAIOZV010000195.1, forward strand.
TATTGGGCTGCCAGGTCAAATACACATGGCTGTCGTAACCTCTGGCGGTTAAACCCTGTGGTGCGGCAACAGGTGTTGAAGAACCATCACCTTTAAAAATGCGCATATCATCCACAAAAAGCGTATGTTGCACATTATCCGAAACATTCTGCCCAAAACCTATGGTTTTAATTGCCGTAAAATCTACCGGATCGCCGGCATTGAGAAAAACCTCCATCGGAATGGTAATCCTGAACCACACGCCCGGGGGAATATTTCCGGAATAATCGCCAATAGCCACACCGGTGGTCTGAATATTCTGTGTATCCTCCAAAAAAACGAGTGGTAAACTTGCAGCATTTAAACCCGGCCCGGAAAAAAAATAAAATAATAGTGTATCAGTATCCGAAACATTTTTGGCAGCCCATCCGCTTCCTGCGACAATGGCCTGCCAATTGCCTGTGGCTACCGATTTCCATTTCAGCCTGAGCGAATTCATTCCCTGCTGGGGCGGGGTTGCCGTTTCAACGGGAAAACGGTGATTATCGGCACCAACAATTTCAAGTTCGCTGGGTTCATTGACCCAAAGCCAGCTATAATCATAAATTTCAGAATCAGGCGAATCCTGGAAATAAGGATAGGTTTGGGCACTGGCTATATTTAAAAATAAAGCAAAGCTGAACAGGGTCATAAAACTGGTACTTTTCATTGATGGAATCATAATATTCTTTTTTAAGTGAGTGATGTAATGGTTTATGGTAGAATAGGTGTGCAAGTCGCGCTTACTTGTCTTATCCGGATTGATGAATGATGTTTCTGAAATTGCCATTATTTATTGCCCTCCACAATTTTAATTTCCTCCACTGTCAAATCGTATAATTGATACACCATCTGGTCGATTTCTTTGTCGGTCTTTTCTATTTCGGATTTGATGGTTTGAACTTTTTCTTTTTGCTCGTTGAAATAGTTCATCCACTCAGCTTCTTGAGAAAGATTGAGTTTTATTTTTGATTTTTGAAGTTCTTTAATGAAATCTTTGAATTTCAATTCGTGCCAGTTTTGAAGTTTTTTTGTCAATTTCAAATCAACAAATTTACTTTCCAACAATTTTAAAAACTGACTTTGAGTTTTGTGTTTTTCTGAAGTTCCCGAAATTATTTGATTCGTGATGTTTTGCAATTCCTGTTTTTTCTCTTCTGAAATTTCTGGAATTGGAATTTGCTCAAAATATTGCGGTTTTACTTCAATGTACCCACCATTTCGTACAACACAAATACTGGTAAGAAAATACCAAACTAATTTTGAATTTAGGATTGCAGTAATGAATTTGTCGTTTGTTGGTAAAATAACAGCCGGCGCATTGATGTACGCCCCAGATTCATCAAACGCAAACTTGTTTGTATTTTGAAGATTTGGGA
>JAIOZV010000196.1 GCA_021740425.1 Bacteroidales bacterium
TAACCCCATCGACTGGGAATTTATAGAGTTGAACCCGGCACATGAAAGGCACACAGGATTAATTAACGAAGAATTAATTGGTAAACGAATATCCGAAGTATATCCTGATATTGAGAGCCGCTGGCTGGATTTTTATGGTAAAGTGGCACTTACCGGAAAACCAGGCCGCATGGAAGAATACAACAAAAACACAGGAAAATATTACGAGGTAAATTCTTTTTGCACCACCATCGGATATTTTGCCACAGTTTTTACCGACATTTCTGATCGCAGGCTGGTTCAACAAAAACTCACCGAAGCTAAAGAAAAGGCAGAAGCTGCTGATAATCTGAAAACCGCTTTCCTCAACAATATTTCGCATGAGGTACGCACGCCTTTAAACGGCATCATGGGTTTTGCCGAACTTTACACACAACCAGATAATTCAGAAGCTGAAAAGGCAAATTACATGGAAATACTCGAACAAAGCACCGAGCGGCTTCTGCAAACCATCACCGATTATATGGACATCTCGCTGCTCACATCCAACAATCAAACAGTAAATCTCAAAAAGATCGAACCTGCCGAAATAATACGAAATACAGCTCATAAATATGTAGGGCTATGCCGGAAAAAATCTTTGGAGTTTTCGATGATCCTTCCCGAAAATGCTGATGAATTGATCATAGAAACCGATAAAGAGCTGCTCAAAAAGATACTTAACCACCTGTTGGATAATGCCGTAAAATTCACCATTACAGGAGAGATCACCTGCGGTTTTACAATGAACGACGAACATATCACCATTTTTGTGACCGATACCGGTGTTGGCATTGCCGCCGGGATGCGGGAGGCGGTATTCGAAAATTTTGTGCAGGAAAATGCCTCCGTTCACAGGCCTTACGAAGGTAGTGGACTGGGGCTGTCCATTGTAAAAAACATTGCCAGTTTGCTCGGTTATGATTTGCATATTGATTCAATTAAAAATGCAGGCACATCGGTTTACCTCACACTACCTTTACACAAAACGCTATCACCGGCAGAGCCGCCTCAAATACTTAAACCATTTGCCCAAACACCCAAAAAAACCTTGATACTGATTGCCGAAGATGATCCTTACAGCCTTTCGCTGCTGGAGAATATAATGTTTCTTTTAAACATAGACTTTATTGTTGCCCTTAACGGGAAACAGGCTGTTGATCTGGTTGAAAAGCATAAGGATATTACTTTAGTTTTGATGGATGTGAAGATGCCCGACATGGATGGCCTCAAAGCTACACGCATCATAAAGAATCTCAGACCCAAACTGCCAATAATTGCCCAAACCGCGCATGCTCTTGCCGGTGATCAGCAAAAAACACTGGAGGCCGGTTGCGATGATTATCTCAGCAAGCCTATTCATAAAAGCGAATTGGTGAATATGCTGAAAAAATTTGGAATAAGAATCCCGGGGTGATTGGGCAATATTGAAAAGGTAGTACTGCAATTTTGGTGGACGATATTCATTGGAACAGCCAACAAAGCAGGCAATTACCGCCCGCAGTCTGCAAAATCCTTTAATGACCGGGCAAAACCATTAAAAAAGGCCATTCATTGCCTTAACAATAAAAGAAAAAAATGTTCTTTTGCAATCGAGGAATATTCGCACAAAAGCGTGACTTTACCGAAATAGAAAGTCGGGGCAGGCAATGCGCTTAACAAATAACTACTGATTGAGAGTTATGCTCCGGCACAAATGAACAAAGCTTGGTTCCGAAGGTGCATTTATCGTAAACAGGTGTGCAGGAACATTAACGAATAACATAACAACTCCAAATATCGTGGCAAAAATAAGAATAACCAAAGCTTACAAATTCGATATGGCACATGCACTTCCGGGGCATGACGGCCTGTGCAAAAACATTCACGGACATTCCTACGAATTGTTGGTGACATTAATCGGCGAACCCATTAGTGATAATGATTCTCCAAAACTGGGTATGGTAATCGACTTTAAAGATTTGAAAAGTATCATCAAAGGACTGATAGTGGATGAGCTCGACCATTCCATGATATTGCGCACTGATGCACCTGACGATTTGATTCAGATCATGAAAAAAAATTACGAAAGAATCATTTTGGTGGATTATCAGCCAACAAGCGAAAATATGATTATCGATTTTGCCGAACGCATCAAAGCAGCATTGCCTGAAAGCGTTAAACTTCACCATTTGAAACTTTGGGAAACGGTAACATCATACACTGAATGGTATGCTGACGACAATCCCTAAATCAGGGTTTTGGGCAAACCGATCTGCCGCGAATCAGGAGTTTAGTAAAATATCACTTCAACACCCGGGTTACTTTCGTTAAATTTCTCAATCTTCCGATGGGCAATGCGGGTATTGTAGCATCGAATGAGTTTCAGGTTTTTCAATTCTCCCAAATCGCCAAGGTTCCTGATACTTGTGTTGTAGCAATCAAGTTGCTCAAGACTTTTCAGATTCTCGATGCCTTTCAGGTTTTTGATTTGTGTACCTGAGCAATTCAATTTTTTTAACTTTCCCAGTCCGGCTAAAAATTCAAGACTTTCAATGGGGGTATTTCGAATATCCAAAATTTCAAGGTTGCGTACTTCCGACAGAGGCTCAAGGCTTGTAACTGGATTGTTTGGGCACATCAATACTTTAAGCGATGACATTCCGCGCAAAGGTTCAAGACTTGTAATGCTGGTATTCGAAAACTTAAGCTCTTCCAAAAAAAGGAGTTTACCAATGTGATCGAGACTTTTAATTTCGGTCGAGCGTGTTTCCATCTCAGGGAAGTCCGCCAGATCGATGCGACGCAGGTTGGCAATTCCCTGAAGCTGCTCACGGGTAAGCCGGGCATTGGTTTTCAGAAATTGCTCTGCCAGCCCTTTCCATACGTCAGGAAGTTTTTCCCACCAAAGTTCCAGTTTACCTGTTTGATAAACCACTAAACATTCGGGGTTGGCAGCCATAAATGCTATAATTTCATCTTCAGGTACCGGCGAATTATCGCAGTAAATGTATTTTAACTCTCCAAGCTCCATTATGGGAAGAATGCTACCAACAGATGTATGATCAAAAGTTAACTTTTGAAGTTTCGTCAACTTTTCCAAAGGCCTGATATCAAAAACTTTTGTATCAGAAAAGTTCAACTCGATCAAATCGGAAAGTACATCCAGTGCTTCGAGGTTATCAATGCCGGTTCCCTGGCAATTCAATTCCTTAAGCTGGGGAAGATTACGCAGGGGGTTGAGGGATTTAATCTGATTTTTACCTGCAATATTCAGGGTTTTTATTTTTATGATCTGATGCAATTCCTCTTTGGATGGGTTTTTAACCAATTTTACATTCAAGGCAAAAATATCCTTCCAGGCCGGATCAAGTTGCGACCACCAATTGACAAGATCGGATGATTCGTAAACCACCAAAACATCCGGGTTGTTTTCCATAAAACGGATGGCCTCACTGCGGGTTACCCGGGTTTTGTCACAATAAATCTTTGTTAATTCGGGGAGTCCGTTGAGGGGCGAAAGATCACTGATCATGGTTTGGTCAGCAAAAAGAAAATGGAGGCCTGCAAGGTCTTTTAATGTGTGAAGATTTTCGACAGGTGTTCTTTCAAATTTTAAAAAATAAATATTCTTTAAACCGGATAAAGGGCTAAGATCATCGATTTTAGTATCAGAAAAATCAAGCCTTTGCAGTTGAACCAGCTCATGCAATGCTTCAAGCGATCCAACCGCTGTTGAAGCAAATTCGAGATCCTGTAACTTATCGAGGCCGGCAAGAGCTTGCAGACTGTCAACACCGGTAAAATTCATATGAAGTTTTTTAAGGGCTGTGAAATTCACCACCGGATCAATGGCTTTGATTTTGGAATGGCCGATAATCAGCTCCTGAAGTTGGGTAGAATATTTGAGTGCGTCAAGCGACTCAACATCGGTATAGGAACAATTTAAAAACTCCAGATGTGTAAGATTTCTCAACGGCATAAGATCAGAAATGAGGGTGTGGCTGCAATCTATCCTTTTCAGGTTGTCGAGTGCCACGAGTGGCTCAAGTGAAAGTATGCGCGAAGTGCCCGAAATGTTGATGGTGTCGAGTTCGGTAATTTTCCTCAATTGGCGATCGATGAAACTTGTATGAACAGGGGCACTGTCGTTTAACGCGAGATAGAGGCTGTCATGCATTTCAAATGAAAGTGTGTCGCGGCTCATTTTCGATTGCACCAAAAAATTGAGTTTAGCCAGCGTATCGTTATACCAAATCACATCTTTCATCCTGATGGTGTCGTACAATACAATATCCTTCCCCAACACATTCTTCCATATTTGCGGAAGCTCGTTCCACCATTTTCGCAATTCCTCTTTTTCGTTGAGTTTGGTAGTATAAATACTTGCGATTTTCAAATCTTTCTCAACATCATTCAAATTGATTTCGATAAACCGTGTACGGTTATTTTTCACAGTATCACCCATTACAGTAATGCCCTGCAAAGCCCTGTTCAGGGTAACTTTGAAAAACAACTGGTTTTTTTCGTTGATCTTATGTTCGATGTTTTCGATTTCAAATTTGAAAGCTATATTTTTATAAAAAAAATCGATGTCTTTAAGATATGCCTGAACATCTTTATTTATTGGCACTTCGCGATTCTCATCCAAATCATCTTCAATCTGAACTTTTTCATTTTCAAAAAATTTGGAAAAACTTTGATTGATTATCACGTCCTTTTCTTTAACGGCAACCTCCGGGTTACCAATGGTATTGAAGGTAAATTCGAGGAATGAAACCAATTTCGCGGCATCATTGCTGTATTGGTCGATTTCTTCGGCCGACAAAGCCACCTGAGCCTGCGCATGGAATGAACCTGACAGGAGAAAAAAAAGAAGTGGTATGTAAAGTCTGAGAATATTTTTTAACATTTTCAACATTAATCAAGATTGTAAAGATAGTTGATCAGGCTTTCTTTTTGGCCATTTTCGAGTTTGATGAGATTGGAGATCAACCAACCCCTGTTTAAACCCGGCCTGTTAAACTCGGTAATTTCAAAATACCATCCGTCCAACTGGAAAAAATGAAATTTCACATCGCTAACATATTCGAATTCAAGGTAACCATTTTTTAACTCGTACAAAAATACCGATAGTTTGCATGGCTTAAACCCTTGTTTAAAATAATCGCCAGTATGTTCTTTGGTTCTAAATACTTTATCCAAATTCATAAAATCGAGTTCATGGCTTAACGGATGCAAAAAGCGGTCAGAAGTCTGGCTGTCGGGAGCATAAAGATCTTCGTAGGGGTTGTATCTCACATCATCGATTACCCATTTTGAACCCAGGTTTTCCTTCACCAGCTTCATCAACAGGGTAATATACACTTCTTTGCTGCCCCTGCGGAATTTAACCACGGTTTCGCCAAACCAGTCGCCGCCATGAAAATTAAGAAATTTCGGCCTATCAGGCAAGGTAACATCGTTGATAAAAGCACTTTTGAGCAAACCGGAAATTTCCTGGTTTTCCTGATCGAAGAGCAAGGTGATGTATTGCTTCCTTAATTTACTGTCGTGATAGAATGTATTTGCTGTTGAAAGCTTTGTTCCGTAGGGGTCTTCCTCGGCATTAAACCTTCGCATAAACTGGTTTACCTGTTTTGTTTCAGCATAAAATGCTTCGAGGTCATCGGAATCGTTGACCTGAGAAGACTCGTTGATTTGTGAAAATGTAACAGAAGCCCATAAAACGAGCAACACAAGTACAACATTATTTAAATGCATAATCAGAAAATTTGATTTGAAATAACTGAAGGTAAATTGTGTATGCAGGCCAGCTCTTGTTTTTATTAAAAATAATTGAAAATGATCAAATGGGAAAACAGGACAAAAAATTCGCTGCAGCAATAAAATTGCTGCAGCGAAAATTAATTTCTTTGGGTTTAGGGCATGGTTTCAACAACCCTTATGTCGCCCAAAAGCACATCCCAGAAACCAATAATCCGGCCTCCGATTTGTGTTTGTTTGCGTTCAACATAAACGGTAATATCCTTTTTGGTGGTATCGATATACTTTAGCTTGTCGCCCGAACGGCCTTCAAAACGCTGATAAATGGTAATAACACCCACATACCTGCCATCGGGTTGCAGCTCAAGGTCGGAAATGTATTCGATATTGAACCACTCGATGGTTACTTTATCATAATTAAGTGCCATCAAACGTTCGAGATAAGTTCTGATGCCATAGTATTTTACTTCCTTTTGATTAAGGGTTGAAACACCCATTTGTGCTTCCTCGGTAAAAAGCTCGAGGGTGCGGTCAATTACACGGTTTGCCTCTGACCATGGTGTTTCCTTATTGCCAACAATGCTGATATACTTGCTTAAATCTCTCACTTTTTCAAGTGCCAGACTATCGATAGCCATTTTGCGTTCAGGGCTGATGTCGTCCTGAGCCATAGCAGCCTGACCGAAGAAAACAGCCAACAAAATCCATATAATGCTTTTCATTCCTTTCATAATATTTACTCTTTTATAAGTTCCAATTCGGTAATTTTCCCATTTGCATCAAATTGAACATTGTGAATTTTATTCACATTTTTACCCTGGTCTTTGATGTATTCCAAATATTTTTTGATGGTGGTAGGCCTGTCGTAATCTTTGATGGAGCCTTCCATGTACATGATGATAAGCACCGGGATATCAGGAGAGGCAAAAAAGCGAAGTGCCTCATTGATTTTGGTATTGGCCATTTGCATGGATTTGGTGCCTGCAATATCATCGAAAAGATTTTCAATTTTTGTAAACTTCGATTCTTCGGCCTGTTGAGCTTCAAGTTCCTTTCTTCTTTTTTCTTCCTCCAGGCGCTTCATAGTGGCTTTTTCGGTGGCTATGACTTCCTCAGCTTTAATTATCAGCGCATCGACTTCCGGATCTTCCAGATTCATGCCTTTGATTTCTGATACTTTATCTTCCTTTTCCTGCAAAGACATTTCACCTTTATCGTTGATAATCATAAGCAAATCCTGTTTGGCTTGCTCAATTTGTGCAGCTCTTTCTGCTGCTGCCTGTTCTGCTGCAATTTTCTTTTGACTTTTACAACCGGTAAAACCGCCGGCAACAACGATTGCCAAAACAAGCATAAAAAGCCTTACCCTAAAAACTGACTGAATACTTTTTTTCATGTTACTTACATTAATAGTTTGATTTATAGACTGTAACTTGTGCAAAGTTATTTTATTCACGTTGCTTTATAAAAAAGGGCTATAATTTTTATTCACTGATTTATGAACAACCATAAAAAACCCCCGTGTTAAACGAGGGTCATGAATATTTATTTCGATATTATCGAAATATCTACAATCCCATTTCTTTGGCAATATTTTTTGGAATCACCTTTTTATTCACCATGATATCGATGGTTTTGTAACGAACAAAAGCTTCTGATGCATAAAAATACCCGTCATAAATATGCCCATCGGTTCCCCACGAGTTTTTGATGATGTAATATTTTGAACCCTTTTGATCTTTGGCAGTGCCAACAATTTCCATCCCATGATCATCGGTGGTTGTATAATTATTAAAAGCTTCCTGCCTCAGTTCCTGTGTAATTTCTTTTTCTTTCACGGGTTCATCAAAACTGTAAAGCATTTTGCTCTTTTCTTTGTTGGTGAGTTTTTCCCATTTTTCTTTTTCAGTCCCGCTTAAATCGGTTTTTTCTTCATCGGGCACTAAAGCAATGCCATTACTCCACGAAAATCCTTTTTCGCTTACGTCGGCTCCCCAGGCAATGGTGTGCCCTTCTTCCAAGGAATTGTCAATAACAGCCATTAAGTCGTTGAGTGGAACATTGTAAATTTCATGCATCATCCAGTTGTCGGGAACCTCAAGAATAAACCGGGTGTAAAAAGGATGATGGGTGTAGGAACCGATTTCAACAAAATCGTCCATATTGAGGCCAAGTTCCTGTGCGAATGATTGTGGTGTGTATTCTTTTCCATCATAAGTAAAAGTGTCGGGATAATCACCAATGTAGGCATCAAGCAATCCATCAAAGCCTTTGCCCCAAACAGGTGAAAGCTTTTTATTTTTGTTTTCAACTACGCCTTCCATGTATTTTCCAAAAACCTCGTCCATTTCACCATGAACAAAAAAATCTTCACCAATTACAAGACCTGAATAGGCAGTTTCGGGTACTATTCCAAATTGGCGAATGATTTCGGTTACATCATGAAAGCCGCCGCCGCCGGCAAAATTTAAATTCCCATGCCAGCGGACATACTGCTCAGCTTTTTGCTTATAGGCATTGCGGATAATAAAAGCTTCCGAAAGGTCATATTCGGCTTTGCCTGCATTAAGCAGCTCCGATTCAAGAAAGGAAAGCCCCGAATAGCTCCAACATGTTCCTGAACGGTATTGATTTTTTACCGGAGTATTTTTAAGCTTTATCACATCGGTGAATTTATA
>JAIOZV010000197.1 GCA_021740425.1 Bacteroidales bacterium
CATCTTTTAGTCTTTACTTAAATTTTGAAATTAGCCTACTTTTGCAAAAAATCTTTTTATGAGTGTAGCTGATAATATTATAAAGATCAAAAATGAGCTTCCCGAAAAGGTAAAGCTTGTTGCTGTGTCAAAAACCAAACCCGATAGTATGGTTTTGGAAGCCTACGATGTGGGTCAGAGGATTTTTGGAGAAAACAAAGTTCAGGATCTGGTATCGAGGCAACCTGATCTCCCAAAGGATATTCAATGGCATTTTATCGGCCATTTGCAAACCAACAAAGTAAAATTCATAGCGCCCTTTATCAGCATGATCGAAGCAGTTGACAGGCTAAAAGTATTGATTGAAATTAACAGGCAAGCTTTAACTTTCAACCGGGTGATACCGTGTTTGCTTCAATTTCATATAGCTGAAGAAGAAACAAAATTTGGTTTGGATATTGACGAAGTTAAGGATTTGCTTGAATCGGAAGAATATGGAAAAATGAAAAACATCAGCATTGCAGGGGTGATGGGCATGGCTACCTTTACGGATGATGAAGATCAGGTGAGGCGCGAATTTCGCAGGCTCAGAAACATTTTCCGCGAACTGAAGGTTACCTATTTTTCGGAAGAACCTGCATTTAAGGAGCTGAGCATGGGCATGTCGGGCGATTACCATATTGCGATTGAAGAAGGCAGCACCATGGTAAGAATTGGCAGTGATATTTTTGGGGAACGAAATTTTCATTAAGGCTTAATTTGCAGCAATAAAATGGTTTATTTACTTTTTGTTACAGGGTTTATTATATTGATTTTGGGTGCCAATATTTTGGTTGACGGGGCAAGTTCCCTTGGCAGGAAATTGAAAATGTCGTCGGTGGTGATAGGCTTTACCGTTGTTGCACTTGGAACCTCTCTCCCCGAGCTTATCATCAACATTTTTGCTTCGGCACGGGGTGAAACAGATCTTGCAATTACCAATGTTTTGGGCAGCAACATTATGAATACACTTTTTATCATCGGGGCTTCAGCATTTATTTTTCATATCATCCCCGGCAGGCGAACGCTTTTTACACTTGTTCCCATCAGCCTTTTTGCCGGGCTTGTCCTTGCATTATTTGCCAATACGAATTTGGTTTCCGATACTTCAGGATATTCCATCGATTTTATCGAAGGCATCATACTGATGCTTTTCATTGTGGGCTATCTTTACTTTTCTTATCGTTTTTCAAAATCGGAGTCAGGTGATGTTACAGATGAAATCAGGGAATTCCCTGTCTGGAGATCCATTGGTATGATTTTGATTGGGGTTGCAGGCCTGTATTATGGGGGTACCTGGGTTGTGGATGGCGCTGTGGTTATTGCAGATAGTTTCGGGATGAGCAAAGCCCTGGTTGGGATCACCATAATAGCTGTGGCCACATCTTTGCCCGAATTGGTAACATCGATCATTGCTGCCCTGAAAAAAAATTCGGGCATAGCGCTGGGAAATGCCCTCGGCTCCAACATTTTCAATATTTTTCTGGTGCTTGGCATTAGTGCTTTCATTCGTCCCCTGCCTTTCGATACCGGATTAAACTTTGATATCACTGTGATGGTAGGGTCCAATCTTGTGGTTGCCCTGCTTGTGTTTGCCGGCAAAGGGAAAATGATTACCCGCTCAGAGGGAGCACTCATGATGATTGCTTACATCGCTTATGTTGTATGGTTGGTTTTTAATCATTAACACATCATAATTTAAGGATCATTGCACCATACAACCACAATTTATTTTAGTTCAATTCACAATTCCACCAAATCATTATGGCTCAATATTCACTCATATTAACAAATTATTAAATCTTTAATAAAAATTTTGCCACCCTCTTGAAAAGCAGGTATTTTGCACGCCTTTTTGGTAAAGGTAATTTGAGAAATTCTGAGAATGTAATTCATGAATATCATTCAGGTCATATTGCAGGTTTTAACCCTTATCGGGGCATTGGTTTTGTTTCTTTACGGAATGAAACTGATGAGCGAATCCCTGCAAAAAATTGCAGGAAGGAGTTTGCGTAATATCCTTGCCAGAATTACCTCAAAGCCCGCGGGTGGTATTTTAACCGGATTCCTGATTACTTCACTTATTCAATCATCATCGGCTACCACGGTTATGTTGGTTAGTTTTGTAAATGCCGGACTTGTTTCTTTTACCGAATCCATTGGTGTTGTTTTTGGAGCCAACATCGGAACCACAGTTACAACATGGTTGATTTCAATTCTGGGATTTGGGAGTAATTTCAGTCTTTATTCCATAGTGTTGCCGCTGGTGGCTCTTGCACTGCCATTATTTTTTTCTTATAGAAATAAAAACAAGGCTGGTGCCGAATTTATCATTGGATTTGCTTTGCTGTTTATCGGTATTTTCTTTTTCAGGGATAATATTCCGGTGATTGATGAAAATTCCGAGTTTTTAAAGCGATTGCAATTTTTCGACAGCAGTTTTATCAATTTATTGATGTTTGCAGGTTTTGGGATTTTACTCACTGTAATATTCCAATCATCGAGTGCTACCATAACGCTGACTATGGTGCTTGCCACACAGGGCTGGCTTTCGTTTGATGCCGCACTTGCCATGGTGTTGGGCGAAAATATTGGGACAACTTTTACAGCCAATGTGGCTGCGATTGTGGCCAATCGTTCGGCTAAAAGGACAGCAGTGGCGCATTTACTTTTTAATGTAATCGGAGTATTTTGGGCTTTGCCCTTGCTTGGATTGATCAGCGGGTTAATTCAAAATTTGCTGGGGTATTTTGAATTGAGTGATTCAGGAAATATTGCTTTTGGAATATCATTTTTTCATAGCTTTTTCAATGTTGTAAACACTTTAATCTTACTCCTTCTTTTCAGCCCTTTCAAAAAAATATGTTTTCGGATTTTGCCCAATGGAAATGCATTGGATGAGGTTTTTGCCCTAAAATATATAGATACCAATTTGCTCTCAACTTCTGAACTTTCGATTTTGCAGGTAAGAAGAGAAATTGCCCACATGAGCCAACAGGTTTCCGCCTTATTTATGCTTGTACCCGAATTGCTGATCGAAAAAAGAGAAAAAAGATTTGCCAGACTATTTCAAAAAATTCAAAATGGTGAAGAATTAATCGATGCCCTTGAAATGGAAATTGCTACCTACATCTCCAAAATTTCAGACAGCGATTTGAGCATCCAGGCCAAATCCAGGCTAAAAGCCATGTTGCAAATCATCGACTATCTCGAAAATATTTCAGATAGTTGCTATCAAATGGCAATTGCAATTACCAAGAAAAAAGAGGCCAAAGCCTGGTTTACCCAGGAACTCAGGAACAATATCAGCAAGGAGTTTAATCTCATTGAGAAGGGCTTGAATGTAATGACCGACAACCTCAACAAAGATTACTTTGATGTTGATTATGATGAAATTCAGGAAATATTTAATGAAATTGGCTTGTTTCGTAAAGAGATGCAAAAAGCTTTTCTTGAAGAAATAAATCGTGAGAAACTACCTTACAAAACAAGTGTCTATTACAATGATATTTTGAGTGGTTCCGAAAAAATCACATCATATTTATTCAATGTAAACGAGGCCATGAATCTGAAACAGCAAAATAAACATTTCAAACCATCAGATAAGAAAAAACAAACACCATAAAGCTATGGACATTTACCTGATTATCGTGATTATATTGATAGTTCTTGCAATTTCTGATCTTGTTGTAGGAGTGAGTAATGATGCAGTGAACTTTTTGAATTCTGCCATCGGTTCCAGAGTGGCTCCAATGTTTGTGATTATGATCATTGCCAGCATTGGAGTGGTTGTGGGAGCTACTTTTTCAAGCGGTTTGATGGAGGTAGCCAGGAAAGGAATTTTCCACCCTGACCAGTTTGCCTTTTCCGAAATCATGATTATTTTCCTTGCAGTGATGGTTACTGATATTTTTCTGCTCGACCTGTTCAATACTTTCGGGCTTCCAACTTCAACCACAGTTTCCATTGTTTTTGAACTTTTGGGTGCATCAGTGGCACTGGCCATCATAAAAATTTCGATGTCAACTACCGAAACTTTTCTTGATATCAATAAATACATCAACTCCGATAAGGCTCTTGCAATTATTACAGGTATATTGATTTCGGTTGTTATTGCCTTTGTTGTTGGAGCCGTTATTCAATATCTTTCAAGGCTTGTGTTTAGTTTCAGATACCAAAAGAGTTTGAAATTCTTCGGATCGATATGGGGTGGTTTAGCCATCACTTCCATTACTTATTTTATGCTCATCAAGGGCGCCAAAGGCGCTTCCTTCATAACACCCGAAATGGCCGACTGGATTAAAGGCCATACCTGGAATATTATCGTTTACGGTTTTTTGGGCTGGACAGTTTTTTTGCAATTGCTCAATATGCTCTTTAAAGTGAGTATTCCAAAGGTCATCGTGTTGGTGGGTACTTTTGCACTGGCGATGGCCTTTGCAGGCAACGACCTTGTAAATTTTATTGGCGTGCCTTTGGCAGGCTTAAAATCATATCAGGAATTTATTGACAATCCGGGTGCTAATCCTGAGAATTTCATGATGGGAGCCCTGGCTCTTCCTGTTAAAACCAATACCTATCTTTTGTTGATTTCAGGTGTGATTATGATTCTTACACTCTGGTTTTCGAAGAAAGCAAAATCGGTGGTTGCCACTACTATCAACCTCAGCAGGCAGGGCAGGGGAGATGAAAGGTTTGGAGCCTCCCCGCTTTCCCGTTCTATTGTAAGGTCATCAATTAAAATAAATAAAGCCATCACATCAGTAGTGCCGAAACCTATGCTCCTTGCTATCAACAAGCGCTTTGAAATGCCAAAGGAGGAAAAGAAAAAGGCCGCAACTAAAGATGCTGCATCCTTTGATGTAATCAGGGCTTCGGTAAACCTCGTGGTAGCAAGTATTCTTATCGCACTCGGAACATCGCTAAAACTCCCGCTTTCGACAACCTATGTAACTTTTATGGTGGCTATGGGAACCTCACTCTCCGATGGTGCCTGGGGTAGGGAAAGTGCAGTTTACCGGATACAGGGAGTGTTTTCGGTGATCGGGGGATGGTTTTTAACAGCACTGATAGCTTTTACTGTGGCTTTAATAGTAGCTAATATTATTTATTGGGGCGGAACTATTGCCATGTTTTTAGTCCTCGCTGGTGCAGGCTACTTTGTTTACCGTACACATATCTTGCACAAGTCGCGCGAAACTGAAGCACGTGAAGAAGAAAAAGAGGTGATTTATGAATTGACCAGTGCATCACTGGTTTTTGATAAATGCCAAAGTCACACCACAAAAGCCTTGGTTCGTGTTCCCGGTTTTTATGAAAATCTGCTCAAAGGACTCATTGGAGAGAACAGACAAATTTTAAAAAATCTGGATAAGGACATTAAAAAATTTAATAAGAAAACCAAAAAAATTAAAAGTCATCTCGATGAAACAGTCCGCAGTTTACAGGCCGATCTTATCGACACGGGACATTATTATGTGCAAAGCGTTGACTATTTGCGTGAAATAGCGCATTGCCTGAGTTTTATTGCAAAACCTGCATTCGAACATGTTGAAAACAATCACAACAAACTGGATCAAAAACAGCAGGATGATCTGATGATGCTTGCTGCGGGTATTGATAAAATGTATAAAAATATTGTTGCCCGCATCAATTCCAAAAATTACGATTATCTCGAAGAAATAATTAGGCAACAACATGAAATGCTTGAAATGATTAAGGAAATGCGAATTACACAGGTTAAGCGGCTCAGGGATACTGATATTCATACACGTCCCAGTTTACTTTTCCTCGATATTCTTGCTGAAACAAAAAATTTGCTTTTGTACTCCATAAATTTACTAAAATCTCAAAGGGACTTTTTCATTGAAATCAGCAAATAATCTTACTATTATCAGCGGTGGCCAGACAGGTGTTGACCGTGCTGCCCTCGACTTTGCCCTGTCGAATGGGCTGGTTTGCTCGGGTTGGTGTCCTCAGGGCAGGTTAGCCGAAGACGGGTTCATTAATATGCGTTATCCGCTAAGTGAAGTTCACTCGGTTGAACATACAGTGAGAACTGAGCTTAATGTGCTGGATTCAGATGCAACCCTGATTATTTATTGTGATGAAATGGATAAAGGGACTCTGGCAACAAAAGATTTTGCTTTTGAACACCGAAAGCCACTGTTTGTATGGAAAATTGGCGTTAACAGCAATCATCAACAATTTTTGAAGTGGATGATAACAAATAATGTTAAACATTTGAATATTGCAGGACCCAAGGCCTCAAATGCTCCAAAGATTTATGGTGAAACTTTGGATCTGCTGGACAAGTTGTTAGCCGACTATGTGCGCAAAGCGGATAAACGAATGTATTAAACTTTTACATTCTTGCTTCCGCAAATCATCCTGTTGCGGTCGTTCAGGTCTGTTTTTAATGTTACCTCAGCATAATTGAATTGTTCCAGTAAACTGATCATTTCATTGCCAAAGTTTTCGTTGATTTCAAAAAATATTTTACCCTCAGGCTTTAGATGTGTTTCCGAAAACTCAAGAATGGTGAGGTAAAAGATCAATGGATTTTCATCAGTAACAAAGAGTGCCCTGCTGGGTTCGAAATCCAAAACATTGGGCTGCATTTGATTTTTATCCTTTTCGGTAACGTAGGGTGGATTACTCACGATGATGTCGAACTCCGGAAATTCATTCCAATGATTTTTATCTAAAATGTCGGCATTTTTCAGGATTATTTCCAGATTGTGAGTGTCCGCGTTCAAATCAGCTACTTCGAGAGCTTCCGGGCTAATATCACAACCCCAGACCTCGAGACCGTGATTTTGTTTTTTTAATGCCAGAGCTATGGCACCACTGCCGGTTCCAATATCAAGCAGCAAGATTTTTTTTTCCGAATTTGTTTCTGATAAAATCCATTCCACCAGTTCCTCGGTTTCAGGTCGGGGAATCAGTACATTGGAATTCACAAGCAAATCCAATCCGTAAAAATTGGTTTTTCCAACAACATATTGCACCGGCTTATGATTCATCAAATCTTTACAGGCAAAATGCACTTTGAGCATCTCTGATTCCGAAAGGCGCAAATCAGGGTTGAGCAGCATTTTATTTTTCGTGATTTGAAGCAGATCTTCTAAAATGATTTCAAGCATCCGGCGGGCTTCATTTTCCTGATGGGTTTTTTTAAGTTCATCGTAATAATGATCCCTGATATCCTTAATTTTGTTGCTTTTAACTTTCACAGAAATAAAATTGTTTGTATGGAAGATGTTTTTGCAAAAATAATCGAATTAAAAAAATCCGGAATTAATTGTGCGCTCTGCACACTTACCGAAACTAAAGGATCGGTTCCCCGGAAAGCCGGTGCGAAAATGATTGTTGCTGACAACAACATGACTTTTGGGACGGTTGGGGGAGGCAACATCGAATTGCAGATTACCGAAAAAGCCCTGGAAGTTATGCAATCAAAAATGGCTTCAAAATTTTATTTCGACCTTGAAGAAAATTCGGAAATGTCGTGCGGTGGCAGTGTTGAAGTATTCATCGAGCCCATCATGGCCAAATTGGAACTTGTGATTTTTGGAGCAGGACACGTGGGAATGGCTCTGGCCGGAATTGCCAGGGATTTTGGTTTCAGGGTTGTTGTTGCAGATAACCGTGAGGAGCTTCTTCGCAGTGCCGGTGAAAAAGGGTTTGACATCCTGCATGGCGGCTTTGTGGAACTGGCTGACAGCCTGGACACATCAAAAAATACCTTTCTGGTTGTAAGCACACCCAGTCATCAATATGATGAGGAAGTAACCGCAATACTGTGTAAAAAGCCTTTTAAATACCTTGGAATGATAGGCAGCAAAAGAAAAGTTGCATTGGCCTCAAAAAATTTCAGGGAGAAATATATGTTAACAGATGAGCAAATTGCAAAAATCGACATGCCCATAGGTATTCCCTTTAATGCACAAACACCCGAAGAAATCGCCATTAGTATCCTCGCCAAATTAATTCATGAGAAAAATAGTTGATCAGTTTTAAGCCAATATTTATAAGGCTATAATTTAATATTTCTTAAATCACCACTATGGCTGCCTTTAGAATGCTTATTTTTGTTGAAATGCAAGGGGGGTATTCTGTATGGTAAAATGGTTAAGTATTTTAATGATTTGCTTTTTAGCTTTGGAAGCTGAGGCACAAAATGATAAATATTACAGGATATCAATTGACGATATCGACAAAACATTGGATAAATTAAGTCAATCTGATATTTCACTTGAATACCTGAAAAGCGAAAACCATCTGTTGCTTGAAGTTTCTGGATATGAGCTCAGTTTGCTCGATGATCTGAATATTGATTATGAAATCATTATATCCGACCTCCAGGAATTTTATAGTAGCCGAAACCGTGGC
>JAIOZV010000198.1 GCA_021740425.1 Bacteroidales bacterium
CTTCACAAAAGCATTTTTCCCACAAACAACGTCCAGTACAAAAAAGGAATCTAAAAAGAAATAGATGAGATAAAAAATTTTGAAAAACTAATTTTAAAAAAGTAAAAATTATGACAATAAGAAAAAGTGTTGAATTCTACCAAAATGGATTTATTGATGTTTCGGATGGGCACAAATTGTATTACGAATTATATGGTAATCCCAAAGGTATTCCTGTGCTGTTTCTTCACGGAGGTCCGGGGGCCGGATTTGGTGACAAGGACAAACAGTTTTTTGACGAGAACAGGTACAATGTTATTTTTTTCGATCAGAGAGGGGCATCAAAAAGCACCCCGTTTGGCTCTATCGTAAACAATACAACCCAGGATTGTGTAGAGGATATCCAAAAGATTTTAGACCACCTGAATTTCGGAAAAGTTTACGTTTTTGGAGGTTCGTGGGGAAGCACACTTGCATTGGTTTATGCTATTCATCACCCGGAGCGTGTTAGTGGATTGATATTAAGAGGTATTTGGCTCGCCAATAAATATGGCCTTGATCACTATATCGGCGGAGGCATCAAAGAATTTTTCCCGGAGGTGTGGGAGCGGTTTGTGAAACTGGTACCGCAGGGCGAAAAACCCGTTGATTATTATCTTGAAAAAATGCTGTCGGATGACACATCGATCAGTGATAAATTTGCGTACGAATGGGCCTACTATGAAATGTCATTTTATACCATTAATAAAATGGCCGACCCCGACGAATCTTTAAAAACATTCTCGTTCAAATCGCTTGCAATACTGGAAGCCCACTATATCAAAAACAATTGTTTCCTTACAGAGGATTTCATCATCGATAACTGCGATAAAATTAAGGATATCAAAACTGCAATTGTTCAGGGGAGGTATGATTTTATTTGTCCGCCGGTGCAAGCCTTCAGATTGAATGCCGCTTTGAATAATTCGAAATTGAACATCGTTAATTCAGGCCATTCCGCTGCTGATGAAGAAACTAAAAAAGCATTAATTTCAGAACTTGAAAGGATAACTTCTTAAATGCCATTTCAGGTCCAGCGCAGGAACTCCACAATAACAAGTGAAATTCGAAACCCGGTACGGGTTTAGGTATTTTAGCAATGAACCGGTTATTATTGGTTTACAACCCGGTACAGCCTGTCCCGCTCATGCGCATAGCCGTCATGCTAAGGAGTAATATGCGAAATTCAAAACCTGGTACAGCCTGTCCCGCTCTGCGGGAGGTTTAGGTATTGTAAGAATGACCTGTTAAAAATTGGATTACAACCCGCTACGGGTTTAGGTATTGTAAGAATGACCTGTTAAAAATTGGATTACAACCCGGTATGGGTTTAGGTATTGTAGGAATGACCTGGTTAATAATTGGTTTACAACCCGGTACGGGTTGCGCTTGCTCTTGCACAACCCATACTGGGTTGATTTGCTGATCCCAAAGCATTTAATCTACAAAACCATAACTCATACTGAGTTATTGATTACTATCCTTATGGCTGTGCGCAGGTGCGGGATGGTGAAATTGCTGTCACACACAACTTGTGCTTGCAATAAAACCCTCCAAATTCGATTTTCAACAGTTTATTTACCCCTCCCCTAAAGGGAGCAAACTGCTGAAAATCAGAACACCCTTTAGGGACGGGATTCCTTCTGATTTTCAGAAAATGTAGTTTTCTTGCAAGCGCTAACTATCACGATAATATATTTTACTTACCTTTGGCGTTAGTAATCCAAAATGAAAGCATGATAGTTTCGTTTGATTCAAAAGACTCAGAGAAAATTTGGCTCGGAGAGCGAGTTAAAAAAATTCCATTGGAGATTCAACACCTTGGTCGCAGAAAGTTAAGAATGATTAATAACTCGCAGGATATTCAAGATTTGAGAATTCCACCTTCAAATCGGCTGGAAAAATTGAAAGGAAGCCTCGCAAACTTTTTCAGTATTCGGATTAATGACCAGTGGAGAATCGTTTTTAGATGGGAAAATAATAATGCTCACGAGGTTAAAATTGTTGATTATCATTAAAATGGAAGGAATAATAATGGAAAAATTATTAAATATTCACCCCGGTGAAATTTTGTTGGAAGAGTTCCTGAAACCTCTTGGAATTTCTGCATATCGTCTTTCAAAAGATACTCAGATTCCACAAACCAGGATATCTCAGATTATCAAAGGGAAAAGGAGTATAACAACGGATACTGCATTAAGATTTGGATTTTATTTTGGAAATTCTCCCAGATTTTGGCTTGGATTACAAAACGATTATGATTTGGAAGAGGAAAAAGAAAAAATGGAGGAACTACTAAAAAGCATCCGGGAGAATGCCCCACAGCAGCCAAAAGAATTTATTGAAACATAAGGGTTTTAATACTTTTCTGTGATCAACAAGCAAAAAAAAGATGCGCAAAATTGTCACGAAATTTCATCCTCAAAAATGAATTTAAAGAGAACATTTAAAATATTCATCAAAAATAAACACACACATGACCGACCGAATGATCAAGCAATTTATAGAGATGGTTCAAATTGACAGTGAATCAGGCAACGAAGCCAATTTCATCAATTACCTCGAAAAAGAATACCAAAAATTAGGTGCAGAAACCATGCAGGACAGCTACGGCAACCTGATAGCCAAATTGCCGGCCAAAGGCTGTGAGGGCAAGGAACCGGTTTTATTGTCATGCCATGCCGATACTGTAAAACCCGGCGTTGGGATAAAACCTGTTTTGAAAGATGGAGTCATCCGGTCGGATGGGACTACCATTTTGGGTGCCGACGACAAAGCCGGCATCGCAGAAATGTTGGAAGCCTTGAGGATTGCAGAAGTTCATCCACCCATTGAAGTGGCCATTTCGCGTGAGGAAGAGATCGGGCTGTTTGGCGTTAAAAACCTGGATTATTCTAAACTTACAGCCAAAAGAGGATTCCTGCTCGACAACGACACCCTCGACACCATCATTATCGGCGGGCCATCCTATTTTACTTTTGACGTTACTGTAAAAGGAAAATCAGCCCATGCCGGCATGGAGCCTGAAAAAGGAATAAATGCAATAGTGGCTGCTTCAAAAGCGATTGTTGCACTTAAACTTGGACGGATCGACCACGAAACTACGGCCAATGTTGGCATTATCGAAGGAGGCCTGGTGCGCAACGGCGTTCCCGATAAGGTGGTTTTTAAAGCCGAATGTCGCAGCCTGAATCATGAAAAAGCCAAAAAACTGGCCCACGAAATGAAAGCCATCATGAAGCGGGAGGTGGAAGCCGCCGGAGCAAAAATTGAAATCGTCGAAAACAACCTTTGCAAAGCTGTTGATATTCCGGAAAGTTCGTTCACGGTTGATCTTTCCAAAAAAGCCCTCAAGACGGTTGGCATCGATGCCAAAGCAACTTTTATGACCGGATTTACGGATGCTTCCATTTATAACAATATGGGTATTGAAATGGCAGTAGTAGGCATCGGTGCCCGCAACGAGCATGCCCTCGACGAACACATTTATGTGGATGACATGGAGAAAGCCCTCAAAATGATTGTCGAATTGCTTAGGTTATCAGCACAATAAAATACGATTATGGATCAGTCGAAAAGAATTGAAGTATTTGAAAAGCTTGTATTTACCAAGTTTAACATCTACAACGGCTTGTTTTTAAACTTGCCTTACAGCAAAAAAGATAATGTTGGAATGTTGATTCCGCTATTATACGATGCATGTTACAACGGGCTTCAGTCCAAACTTGATCCACAGGAAATTCTCGATTCGTTTTTTCACAACTACGTGAATACAGATTCAGAAAAAGACAAAATCGACTTCATGTTTAAAGTTATCCAGTTTGTCGAAAGGCAGGTGGTGCTTTACGATAGTGTGGAAGAAGCAGCATTTTCGGAAATTCAGGCTTTGGGAAACGATCTATCCATAAAAGATTTTTTTCAACTCATCGACAGCAAAAAAAACTGTTCGCAAATTGCTGATAAGCTGTCAACGTTTGGTGCCAGGATTGTTTTTACCGCGCACCCCACACAGTTTTATCCACCTTCGGTTTTGGATATAATTTCAAGATTAAGCCTGCTTATCGCTGATAATAAAATTGATGAAATAAACGAAACTTTGCAGCAGCTTGGGTTAACCTCGCTTATAAATGCTAAAAAACCTACGCCCCTCGACGAAGCAAGAAATATTATTTATTATCTCAGAAATGTATATTACGATGCGGTTGGTGATCTTTATTCCGACATCAAGGAAAATATTAAAAACGAGGATTTTTCCAATCCCAATTTAATAAAGCTTGGATTTTGGCCCGGTGGCGACCGCGATGGAAACCCGTTCGTAACTTATGATATTACAAAGAATGTGGCGGATGAACTGCGGATAACCTTGATGAAATGTTATTATAAAGATGTGAAAAGCCTGCTTAAAAAGCTCACCTTCAAAGAGACGGAACAAATTCTGTACGCCTTGCGCAGCCGGCTTTATTCGACCATATTCGATCCGGATCAATTCATTACTTTCGAGGAAATTATGAACCCGCTCAAAGCGGTCAGAGAAGCTGTTATAAATAATAACCACAGTTTATATCTCAAAAATCTAGACATTTTTATCGATAAAGTCAACATTTTCAGAACCCATTTTGCCACACTCGATATCAGACAGGATCACAGTATTCACAAACTTGTAATGGAGGCTATTCTTAAAAATGAAGGCATTATCTCCACACAAATCGAAGAACTGAAACATGAAGAACTCATTGATATTTTGCTACATAAAAACCTGTCGGTTGATGCGAGCAATTTTGAAGAGGATATTATTAAAGATACGATTCTCAACATTTCGCAACTCAAAAGCATTCAAACCAAAAATGGAGAGGAAGGATGCAACCGATACATCATCAGCAATTCGGAGGATGTGTTTTCAGTGCTTTTTGTTTATGCACTTTTCAGATGGTGTGGATGGGATGGTGGGAATATAACTTTTGATATTGTCCCGCTTTTCGAAACCATCGAAGGCATGAGCAGCTCCGAATCGACAATGCAGGAACTTTTTGACATCCCGGAATACCGGGCACATGTTCTTCATCGGAAGAACAGGCAAACAATGATGCTGGGATTTTCTGACGGAACCAAAGACGGTGGATATCTTAAAGCCAACTGGTCTATTTTCAAGACCAAGGAAAAACTTACGGCGGTTTGTGAGAAAAACAATACCAAAGCCATATTCTTTGATGGACGTGGTGGCCCTCCGGCACGTGGCGGCGGGAAAACCCATCGCTTTTATGCCGCCCAGAGTCGCGAAATTGCCAACCACGAAATTCAACTTACCATCCAGGGACAGACCATTACCAGCAGGTACGGAACGAAAGAGCAATTCATAAATAATACGGAGCAACTCCTCACAGCCGGCTTGTTCAACAATTTTTCAGGAAAGGAAAATATTATATCCCTTGAATCAAGACAACTGTTGGAAGAGCTGGCAAATCTCAGTTATGAAAAATATACAGCTTTAAAAGAGCATGAACTTTTTATTCCGTATCTGGAAAATAAGAGTACGCTTAAATATTATGGGATGGCGAATATTGGAAGCCGACCCGCCAAAAGAGGCCAGAACAAAAAACTGGAACTGAAAGATCTGAGGGCTATTTCCTTTGTGGGTTCGTGGAGCCAGTTGAAGCAAAATGTGCCCGGTTATTTTGGAACGGGAACGGCAATTCATACGATGATTCGGGAAGGAAAACTTGAAGATTTAAAAAAACTGTTCCACGATGTTCCGATTTTTAAAGCGCTTGTTTTGAATAGTATGATGTCGTTGTCGAAATCTAATTTTGAATTGACCTCCTACATGCAAAAAGATATGGAATACAAGGACTTTTGGAAAATCCTGTATGAGGAATATGAATTATCGAAACAGATGTTGCTGCGCATTTCCGGTTTCAGCATCCTGATGGAAGAAGAACCCATTTCGAGGACATCCATTGAAATTCGGGAAAAAATCGTGTTGCCCTTGTTGCTGATTCAGCAATATGCACTTCAGAAAATAGGTGAGAATAGCGCGTTCAAACCATTTTACGAAAAAATAGTTACCCGGTCGTTGTACGGAAATATCAATGCCAGCAGAAACTCAGTCTAACGGTTGAGGTAAGATGAAAAAAACGGATAAACCGATCATTGTTGATCAAATCTTCACTGCTTCAATTCAGGATGTTTGGCAAGCTATTCCCAACCCCGAAGAAATGAAACAATGCTTTTTTGGGAATATATAAATCATTCCCTCCATACAATTAAGGTAGCTTTGCAAAATGACAGTCAACAACAAAGATCAGGAAGCAATCCTTAAAAAACTGGGCATAACCCAGCTCAACCAAATGCAGCAGGATGCGCACAAAGCCATCCCTGAAAATTCCGAAATAGTGCTCTTGTCGCCCACCGGAACAGGCAAAACACTGGCTTTTCTCTTGCCAATTATCGCAGAGCTCCAACCCGGTTTGGATCAGGTTCAGGTGCTCATACTTGTCCCTTCGCGGGAGTTGGCCATACAGATAGAGCAGGTAATTCGCGAAATGGGCAGCGGCAACAAAACCAATGCAGTTTATGGTGGAAGGGCCGGAGCCAAAGACAGAATTGAGCTAAGGCATCCGCCCGCAATTTTAATAGGTACTCCGGGAAGAATCGCCGATCATTTAAGGAGGCAAACTTTTTCGGCAGAAAGCATTAAAACGTTGGTGCTTGATGAGTTCGACAAATCACTTGAGGTAGGTTTCGAAAAAGAGATGCGGGAAATCATACTTGCCCTTCCGGCCATCGGAAAGAAGATACTCACCTCTGCCACGCAGCGAATCGAGATACCTGAATTTACAGGAATAAAACAGCCCGTAAGGTTGGATTATCTGAACGAAGAACCAAACCTGTTAAAGCTGCTTACCATCATTTCGCCCACGCAGGATAAATTGGAAACCCTGGTTAATTTATTGGGACATATCGGCGATGCCAGCGGGATAGTGTTTTGCAATTTCAAAGATTCCATACAAATTGTGAGCGACTACCTGCAAAAACATACGATAAGCCATGCCTGTTTTTATGGCGGGCTGGAGCAAACAGACAGGGAACGTGCATTGATAAAATTCAGAAATGGAACCCACAGGCTTTTGGTTGCCACCGATTTGGCAGCCCGCGGAATCGACGTTCCCGAAATGGATTTCATCATCCATTATGAACTTCCGGTAAAGAAGCAGGAGTTTATCCACCGCAACGGGCGTACCGCCCGAATGCACAGCAATGGCACAGCTTATATCCTGAAATGGAAGAACCAGTCGCTTCCCGAATTTATTGAAGGCTCGGAAGTTGAGGAAATCAGCCCTTCAGGCCCTCCACCAAAAAGCAAATGGGATACCCTGTTTATATCAGGTGGAAAAAAGGATAAAATTTCAAAAGGGGATATTGCAGGATTGTTCATCAAGCAAGGCAACCTCCGGCAGGAGGAGCTTGGGGCCATCGAGCTGAGAAGTGATTGCGCTTTTGTAGCTGTTCCCGTAACCAGGACAAACGAAATTATTGCGCTGCTCAACAACCGCAAATTGAAAAACAAAAAGGTCAGAATAAGTCTTTTGGGGTAGGGCGTAATTTTTGAGATGCCAAAAATCAGGTGACTTTATGGATGATAAATCAAATTTATTTCTGAAAGTTCTTGCCCAATCTTGTGAGTTATTGCTTTATTAGGGAGCGTTAAAAAGCGCCCCTATTTCCAATAATGCCAAGTACGTATTTCACGGGACCGGGGGAATATGATTTCCTGAAAGACTTTCATGTTTATACTTTGTGTGCAATTTTCTTTTTTGTCGTTTTTAAGCTTCTTCTTTTTTGCTTATCAACCTTAATATAATCGCTTATCAGTTTTCTCTCCTCTTTTGTAAGCGGTTTTGGGTCAACAAAGAAGTCAACGTCTAAGGGTTCTCTAATCAGTGCCATAGTTTTTATCAATTAATAAAACGTCTGTTACAAAACTATCGCCGGTTACCACATTTTCGATAGAGTTCGACAGCACGTCAACAATAAAATCAAGCCCGGTTTCTTTGTTTTTTTTCATAGAACTAAGTTACTTAAAGTTTTGAAGTATTCTGAAAAAATGATTGCTAAAACTAAAAAAAATACACACAGTATTCAATAATCTAACTCTGCACGTTTGCTGCCGTCCTCTCACAATAGTAAATGATATCAATGCGCTGCTCAACAATCGCAAGTTAAAGAATAAAAAGGTCAGAATAAGTCTTTTGGAGTAGAGAGCCGTTCGGTTGAATTTGCAAATTGCGATTCTGAAATCTTCAATATCTGATCAAATAATTGTTTACCACAGCAAGTGATTTTACCCATCTCTGTTTTCCCTCCCCGGGAATTAAAGTATCCACAATCAAAAAAA
>JAIOZV010000199.1 GCA_021740425.1 Bacteroidales bacterium
CCCTACAGACAAACCTCAAGGACTTAAAAAACGCCGAAATCAAGAAGTTATAAACATTGGCGCAGCATATCCGTTAATAAACCCCTAATCTTCATCATTGAATCACAAATTCCTATATTTGGCCAGCTAAATAGTTACGTTAAATTGTTGATTTCATGTTTTGATAATTTCATTTGCTTTTTTTAGTCACACCGTGAATTTTGCCTAAGCCTGAAACAAGTATTTTTAAAAGTTGAAATACTGCCTTTAGCTATTCACGGCGTGACTTATAACCTAAGATTAAAGTCATCTGATGAACCTGCTCGGGCATAGTCAGGGTTTCACTTTAAGTGAAGCCCTGACTGCTATCACGCAATTCATCGGATGACTGGATATTTTGCTCCTCATTCTTCATTTCACGGGATTCTTAGTATTACTTTTTTGTGCTTTCAAAAATATTTAAACTTTTTTTAATTTTCCGATAAATTTTAAAATTTCATTTGCTTTTTTAGTCACACCGTGAATATTGCCTAAGCCTGAAACAAGCATTTTTTAAAGTTTCACTTCGTGCCAGCAGCTATTCGCGGCGTGACTTATTCCCTAATATGACTTAAGGGTATATTCCCAAAAAGTAGTGGTAAAATTTTCTTCATAATGATTTAATTTTTCGAAATGAATAGTGATGTTTTGGTCATTGTATTGGACGAATATTCCCTGCCATATGCAGAATGTAATTCAATCAATCTGCGTAATTCGATGATAAATGTTTTGATAGATAAAAAATCGGTAACCCGGGAATGAAATGCCCGCATAGAATTTTTGTATTTTTGTTGCAAATATCTAATGGTTGAATTTATGAAAACACTTCTGGTTGATATTGAGAATGCAAATAACCTAAAGGCTTTTTTGAACGCAGTAGAAAAGTTGGGCTTTGTGAAGTCGGTGAAATTGGTGGAGTTGGATGTGAATGAAACAGATATTTCATCGGTAAAAGAACCATCCGGTGAATACAACTGGATTAATCCCTCACGGCCTGCATCTGAAAATGAGATAGACGAATTAATAGATGCCATGGAAAATCCAGTCGGAGAGCACCCAACGGAAGATGTCAGGAAAAGTTTAAAAAAATGGTCAGCAGAAAAACCGAGGTAGTTTGGAAGCCGGTAGCCATCAAATCCCTCCAGGGCATCTATGATTACATTTGGGAACGCTCCCCGCAAAATGCAAATAATTTCTGATAATATCACAGCACAATCATCTAACGTTTTTTTTATCATCGAATTGAACGAATGAAACGAATGTTCCCTGCCAAAGGCAGGAAGTGATTCGATCAATTTGCGTAATTGGATGATCTTAGCGAAAAGGTGATTATTTACAATATTATTCATGCCAAATCTATTTTCTGAAGTTATCATTGAAACTATAGTCAGGGCTTGACTCCCCCCGGAAATAGTCAGGGCTTGACTTGAAGTCAAACCCTGACTTGCTTTCTTAAGTCCATTGCTCTGTGCTTTCCCTTTATCCATAAAACTTATCCCTTTCCCAGTTTTGCGTGTTGTTGCTGATGTAGTGCCGGATGCGCCTGAGTTCTTCGTCGTTGTGGATCAGGTGGCCGTAAAAGTGCTCCTTCCAGTCCATGTTGTAACCCAACCGCTGTGCGTGTTTCAATACCACCAATTTGTAACTTTCGATGATGGAACTTATGGAGTTTTGCTCTTTGGCGTTTTGGTGGCTATGTTCTCTGAACCATTCCTGGATAGTGAGCGTTGATGGAAATATGATGGCCGGATCGAAGCCCTGTAAGGTATGCTCAATTTTAAGGGCGGTTAGAGGCAGGATAGCCACATTGGAATTTCCTGGTTTTGGCGTTCTCTTCGGTTCAGAGATCAATTTATCCTTTGCGTATTCAAGGTAGTTGTCGTCAACCTCCTGCAAAATACTTTTCATCGCATCATCGTCCGCAAGCTTCTCGATTTTTAAGTCCGATCTTCGGCCAGATTTTGTGGACTTGTGATCGAATATGTTTTTAAGGTTTACGATACCATGCAAATGATTGGGCATAACGACGAAGGTATCCAACACAATATTCTGGTGCTGATTTTGAATTTCGTGCCAGAATGCGGATACTAAAACACCCACGTGAGACAGAATCATTTTTTGGCCTTTGATTTCGCCAAAAAGATTTTCCATCCCTGCAGTGCAAAGGGTAATAAAATATTTCCCGTTCCAGCTATAATCCCAATTTTTGAATCGGGTGGAGGGAATCCGGTAATTATTATGGAATTTATCGCTCATGGTTTAATGTATTTTGATACGAATATTTTGGGTTTGTATTGGTGGGTGATTTGGTGTGTGATCGTTGTGTAATGATGGTAGAGACAAGGCATGCCCTGTCTGTACAGAAAAAAAATGGGGATTGCATGATTTGGAGAATGCGTGCCTTGCATTTCCAAAGGGAAATGTTTTGATGCAATGTGAATTTGGTGCACCTCAAAAGAGAATATCGTAGTTTCTGATTCATTATTTATGTTTTTTGCTTAGCACTCTTTATTAAGGTCTGAAAATCCGGTTTTGGTAAACACAGTTCAATTATTTTTTTTGCCGGATGTTTACCAAAGTGTATTTTTGAGACCATTATAATGGATAAAATATTCAGGATATTTAATTCGGGAAAAGAGCAGAAGCTCCTGGACATGCTTTATGGTAGTATTGAAGATCGTGATCGTGCGATATCAATTCTGCGTAAGGAGGCACTTGGGTATTGCATTGACAAAGGAAGAAAGATGGGCTTTTGCCGGGAGGATATCCTTGATTTATTTCAGGATGCCATGCTTGCGTTCCTGGAATCGCTGGAGGAGAGGAAAATTAAAAAGAATCCGACAGGCTATTTAAAAAGGATCATAAAATATAAAAGCATCGATAAACTTAACCTGAAAAAAGATTCGAAATTAATTAACCAGGAAATGCCTGAGTTATCCACAGATATTGATGATGATCGAAATGAACTGATGGAATTATCGGAACTGGCAATTTCTAAAATCATAAAAGCAATGGATGATATCAATCCAAAATACAAAGCATTGCTCCATCACCATTATATTTTGGGGCTAAGCCTCAACGAAATTGCCGTGGAGCAACAAAGTACCCCTGAGACTGTTAAAACACAGTTGAAACGTGCAAGGGAAGCAGTAAGAGGAAAATTCTGAAATTGGTAAAATGAACAGCGAAATAATAAAATATCTGAACGGGCAAATGAGTGAACTGGAGCGGGAGGACTTCGAGCAAAGGCTGGACCTTGACGAAAGCCTGTCGGATGAACTGATGCGCATTGTTGCACGCGAAGGTTTTAAGCACGATCTGAAGGAAGAATTCGAGGCCTACGAAACTGAACATACAAGCCCGGGGCAAATGATTCTTTTCAGGAGGGTTATTAAAATTGCAGCACTGATTCTTATTTTAGTCACCTCATCGGTATTTATTACCTATTACCTGAGTAAACCTTCTCATTTGATTGTGGCTCAGTACATGGATTATCCCTTGCCGGGAAATCACCGTAATGGAAGTTCAGGCGAATCCCAGCCCTTGTCAAAGGCCTTTGAAGCATTCAGTAATAAGGATTTTGAATTGGCAGCCGGATTATTTACCCAAATGGCCGGTGATCCGGGATTGGCCAAAGAAAGCCATCTCTATGCGGGCATCAGCCTTTTATGGATTAAAAAAGACTTACAAACAGAACTCGCCCTAAAGCATTTTCAGGAAGTGCTCTCCACCAAAAACGACAGGAACGATGCAGCCCTCTGGTTTTTGGCCATTGGCCAATATGAGGTGGGGAATAAAGATGAAGCCCGTTTGCTTTTTACCGACATTGCTGCGAACCATCACCATTTCAGGCATGAGCAGGCTGCGGAGATTTTGGAAAATTATTATTGAATTCTTTTTTTGACGATTCCATATCAGCAAACTGGCTGACGATGGAATGTCAGTCACATAACTTTCCATGGTGGTGGTATAAGATCATGGGAAAGTTAAATCCTAACCCTTTTTACCTTTCTACCATAAAAGAAATAAAATAGTCCAAGTGCCATCATTATGAATAAAGCTATGAACGTTGCTGTTTTTAAGGGAAACATCCTAATGGGTTGTACCGGATCGTTGTTGCCCATTACAATAAAATTGGCCCAGAAATAGGGGTGCGAAAACACCGGATCTGCAGATGCCAGATATCTATTTCTGCTCAGGTGTAAGGCTTCATCGATGGGCAAACCATCGTTAATGCCTTCGAAAAATCCGGACATTATTTTATTGGCAGCATGGTCTTCGGCAAGCCACAATGAAGAAACAATGCTCGAAACTCCCGAATACATAAACGCCCTCGAAAGGCTCATCACACCCTCACCCTTCCGGAGTATTCCACCGGCAGTATTACAGGCGCTGAGCACAACCAGCCGTGCATTTAGATTTAGATTATAAATTTCGTACGTATTCAAAAAATTGTCCTCATTGTTGTTGTCGGTGTGTTGACTAAATAAAAATTTTGAGGACAAAGGATTCTCATCGTTAATTTGGGCATGCATCGCGAAGTGCAAAATATTATAATTACCGGCAGTTTGTTTAAAATTCCACTCACTCGCATCGTTTCCTATGTAGGCATCACCACCAAAGATTTCGCCGGCATTTCTTACCTCCGCTTTGTGTTCTTTGAGCAAACCAGGATTGTCTCTGAACATTGCAAATTCTTCGCCAGCAAGGCCGGACGCAATACCTGCACTGTCGTATTCGGGAGCATAACCTGCATAATTGCGATCAGGGGTTTTGTTGTTCTCTTTTGATTCGATAAACCTGAGCGCATTTGCATAGCTCAGAATATTGTCGTTAGCAAGATAATCCAGTGCTGCATAATTTCTTCCTTCTGGTTCAGTAGTCAGAAGTCCGTCGAAAGAGACATAACTCAAAATGCCATTTGGAATAATTATTATTTTAGGGAATTGCTGAATTAAAGGCTTTACACTTTCCGGAATCAGCGTATTGTAGAGTGCCCGCGAAGATTGAGTAAAAGTAGAATAGGCTATTTCGGGATCTTCGTTGATGAATTGGAAATCACTGGTGCTTCTCCGGTAATCGACAATCATATTATAAAACGTACTGTCGGGGTTTACTTTGCTAAATACGTAATCCTGTCCGTTCAGGGCAATAATATAAATTGCTGTATCCATGAGAAAGTATTCAAGGCTCGACGAATTTTTTTGTGATAACATTGCCTGAACGTCCGCCAGGTTAATTTTCTTGTGGTCATTCCTCCATGCAGCATATTTTGAGTATTTTTCTCCCATGCTCATGGCTATCTTTTCGCATCGAAACCGGGACTGAAGCAAGGAATCAGAAGCTGCCGCAATCATTGCGCTGTCGGTAACATTGTTCAACCGCAAATTTTTGAATTCGTTTTCATAAGTATATAGCTTTTCCTGTGCCTCCATTTCATTCATCAACTCACGCTCATTCATTCCTGAGTTTTTTTTTGCCGTCGAGTTATCAATAAAAGCTGAAAGGGTGGCTGATTTTTCATTTTCGGAAAAATATATCGCATCCTCCAGGTATTTTGGATTATCTGTTTTGGTGTAAAGCTGATAACAAAGTTCCATGATATCCCCATAATTTTCGTGAACGCTCTGCATGAAATTCAGCTTTGCTTCTTCGTTTGTAAACTCGCTCAAAATGACTTTTACCATATCGTTGAAGAGGTAATAATTTGTCACAGCCATTTCCAGGTCGTTCAGGTCAAGGTTCATGCTATATTTTTCTCTCAATGCAAGTGCCTTCCAGGCAAAACCCCGCATGGCTTCCTCCTTAAATAAAACCTGCTTTATGTCTGGGCTGTGGGTGTAAACTGTATCATCAAAATTGATACATGAAATGATAAGTGATTGCTGGAAGTTAGTGAGCCCTTCATCAAATTTCTTCTCAACTATACATACTCTTCCCAGATAATTGTAATAGTCGGCCAGATAAGGATGCTTTTCCCCATAAATTGATTTCCCCATTGCAATGGCCTTATTTAAATAATAGCGCGCTGAGTCCAATTGCCCGATAATTTTAAAAGAAATTCCGGCGTTGTAATAAACCGTTGCAACCTGAGGAAAAGGGTTGTCAGTATCTTCACCAAAATTTAAGAGTGCCTGCTTATAATAAACAATGCATTGCTCGTGGTCCTGGCGGGCTGAAGCTACTGTAGCCAGGTTTGCACAGCACTGCCCCAAAGCAATATTTGGTGGCGAAAGCACCATTTTGTAATTGTCGTAAGCCGCCTGATAATGGGCTTCAGCTTTTTGAAAGGATTGTTTTCCAAAATAATCGAAGTCAAATTTTTCGCTTTCCGAGCCTCCTTTGTCAAAATAGGCCACACCGAGGTTGTTGTGGCTTTTGCCAATCAGGTATTTATTTTCAGGATTATAGCGAAGATTTAAGTCCAAACATTTTTCCAGATAAATTACAGCATTTTCGTAGTCGGTGAGTTGGACAAAAGTTAATCCCAGATTGTTGTATGAGCTAACAATTTTGCGGTTCATCGTTTCCGGGAAAAGGTTGTAAATATCGATAGCCTTAAAAAACAGTTTCCTGGCTTCCCGGTAATCTCCTACGACGTAACAAACTGTTGCTTTGTTATGGTAATATGCGGCGTATAAAAAATCGCTGGTATCAGTTTTGGCGGTCAAAATTTGCAATGCTGAATCCAGAAACTGCCCGGCTATATCAGTTTGTCGAATCCTGTAATTTAAACCACAAAGCAAGTAATAGCTTTTAACCTGGTATTCCCATTGATTCGATTTTTTAAATACAGGTATTGCTTCCGCGAGCCAGAATGCGGTACTGTCATATCTGCCGTTGTCGGCCGCATCACTGGTCTTTTGATATAATTTAATGGCAAAACTGGTATCGGGAATAGTTCCGCTTTTTACATTCGTTTGAGCCTGGATGTTCTGTTGATGAAATAAAATAAAACATACGCCTGTGAAAATGAGGGTGAGTACATGAGTAAAACGGGGGCTTATTTTCATATTGGTTAAATGAATTGATATCTTTTTCATATGTTAAGCCAAAAATAGATCATATTTCAAACCATGAGCCAATAATCACAGCATTTTTTTGTTTCCTCATTGAAATAAACAAACAAATGCTGCAATAATGAAATTTGAATTAAACCAACAGGAATACATCGAGCTGATGAAATTACTAAAGTTTCTCGGGCTTGTCGAATCGGGCACCGAAGCTAAGATTGTAATTGATGATGGCCTGGTAAAAGTGAACGGCCAAACCGAACAAAGGCGACGCTGCAAAATACGTTCAGGGAGTAAGGTTGAATTTGATGGGGAAGTAATAGAGGTGGTTTGAGAAAAAATGCCCGACATTTCATCAAGATCAAAAGTCTTAAATCAAACATCGGGCATTCCTTTTGAGCCACCCACGAGACTTGAACTCGCGACCCGCGCATTACGAATGCGCTGCTCTACCAACTGAGCTAAGGTGGCATTATTTCAAGGGGCAAAAGTAGAAATTTTCAAAAGTCAATACAAAATCAAATCAAAATTCTGCAATAAAAATTTCTTCCCTGTCAATCAGCTCTTTTAAGAATAGTAGGTTTTGAAGTTTTATCTCGCCAATCAAATAATTAAAACCTTTCGAATAGTGCCTTTCGGTAACGTTATCGAAATGAAAATACTCCAAAATTGCCTCGTCCGAAAACCTCAGATAAATATTCACAGGATTGTCGTTGCTGAATTTCAACCCGTTTTTTAGTTTCATTTTTTTGTACTCATAACGATAATTGTAACCCCGGGCCGTAATATCCGACAGCACCGCCGAACCGGTAGGATAGCCCCCGGCACCGCGGCCAAACATAAACTGCTTATCGTAAAATGCACCTTTTATAACTACCCCGTTAAATTCATCTTCTACATTGTAGATATATTTGTCGGGGGTTACCATGCGCGGGATAACCGACATGGCCAGCGTTCCATGCTCTGTTTTTTTTACCTGAGCCACCAGCTTTATTTTCCTTCCCTTTTCCCTTGCAAATTGCATATCCTGCTTTGAAATTTTGGAAATACCAAAATGGAAAATTTCATCCTGCTTCACGAAAAGCCCAAAAGCATGCACTGTGATGATCACCAGTTTCGACAGGGCATCCAGGCCTTCCACATCCAGTGTGGGGTTGCTCTCGGCAAAGCCTAATTCCTGTGCCTGCTTCAGAGCAGATTCATAGCTGTAACCCTCATTGTGCATTTTCGACAAAATGTAATTTGAAGATCCGTTAAGGATGCCGGTAACGCTTTTCATGAGGTCGTTGTCGTAATATTCTTCCAGGTTCCGAATCACCGGAATACTCCCACAGGCCGAAGCATCATAGAGCAGACCCACCGGATTATGCCTT